>NZ_QUAC01000006.1 GCF_003389455.1 Streptomyces inhibens
TTCTCATGAACATCGAACACGAGGCACCGCCGACGCCTCCCAAACTCGTGTACAGGTGCTGTCGGTTCTCGTGAACAAAGCCAATCGCCAGCATCGGCGGATCAAGACGTCCCCCCGCGCGCTCGGCTTGTGCAGTTGCGGCTCGCATCACCGAATCTGCGCACGCGGCGATGAGCGCGCTCGCTCCGCCGCCGCCGTCCTTGCTGAGCAAGAAGAGTGTGTCGGTGGAGGTGACGAACTGCGCCGGCCGGAACTCGGGTACATCCTTGTGCGGTGTCACCCATGCCGCGATCTCTGCGTTGAGCAGGGCGGAGGCGTACTGGCGGGCGGTCTCGTAAATCCCGTCTCTCGTCTCCGGCGGTCCCTCCACGGTCCCCTTGAGCTGGGCGGCGACGGCGGCGAAGTCATGGTCGCGGAGAATGTCGAGCGGGGTGCGGTCGGCCGGAAAGGCGAGCCAGGCCATGATGTCGGTGATCGGCCGCTCGTCGAGCGCCGCGGCCAGGAGCAGTTGGCTCAGGATGTTGCTGCCGGCCTTGGACCAGAAATCGCCCTGCTGGCTCGCGTCGACGCTCGCGGCGAGGAAATGGCCGGCCAGCCTGTTAGCGCCGTCCAGAGTCGTTGCGCTGGCGAGGGGGTTCCACCACATCTCGCACCGCATTCGTACCCAGCGGATCATGGTGAGCTACGGCGAGCCGAGTCACCCGGTCGTCTACACCGTCTCGACCGTGAGGCTCTGACCTGCGCGTATCCCGCTTCAGGCGCGGCCGGTGGCCACGCCCCGGGCGTCCTCGTGCCGGCTCTTCCTGACCCGGGCGTCAGGACCGCGTCGGAGAGTCGGTAGCGTGGTCGGGTGAGCGAGAAGACCCTGCAGCACCGGATCGACGGCCCCGACGACGCCCCCGTACTCGTACTGGGCGCCTCGCTCGGTACCACATGGCATATGTGGGACAGGCAGATCCCCGAGCTGACCCGCCACTGGCGTGTCATCCGTTTCGACCTGCCGGGACACGGCGGCTCGCCCGCCCACGCGGCGACCTCCATCGCCGAGCTGGCCGACCGGCTCGTCGCCACCCTCGACGCCCTGGGCGTGGAGCGCTTCGGCTACGCAGGCTGCAACATCGGCGGGGCCATCGGCACCCAGCTGGCGCTCACCCGCCCGCACCGGGTCACGTCGCTGGCCCTGGTGTCCTCGTCGCCGCGCTACGGCACCGCCGACGCCTGGCGCCAGCGCGGCGTGGTCATCCGCACCAACGGGCTCGACCCGATCGCCCGCACCGCCCCCGAGCACTGGTTCACCCAGGGCTTCGCCGGTGCCCAGCCCGCCATCGTCGAGTGGGCCGTCCAGATGGTGCGGACCACCGACCCCGGCTGCTACATCGCCGCCTGCGAGGCGCTGGCCTCCTACGACGTACGGTCCTCCCTCGGCCGGGTCGGCGTACCCACGCTCGTCGTCGTCGGCTCCGAGGACCAGGTCACCCCGACCACCGACGCCCGTAGCCTGGTCGCCGGCGTACCGGACGCGAGCCTGGCGCTGGTGCCCGGCACCTCCCACCTCGCGCCCGTCGAGCAGCCCTCGGCCGTCACCGAACTCCTCATCCGGCACTTCACCACAGCCTGGCACGACAAGCCGGGCCCCGGCGGCCAGGCCGCGATCGGCGCCGCCGCGCCCAAGCCGCAGATCGCGCCCCCGCCGCCCCCGCAGGCGCCGCCCGCCGCCATAGAGTCCGGCCTCGCCCAGCCCGAGCAGGACCGCGGCGGCACGTACGAAGCGGGCATCAAGATCCGCCGCGAGGTCCTCGGCGACGCCCACGTCGACCGGGTCCAGGCCGCCGCCGACGACTTCACCGGCGACTTCCACGACTTCATCACCCGCTACGCCTGGGGCGAGACCTGGACCCGCCCGGGCCTGGACCGCCGCACCCGCAGCATCATCACGCTCACCGCGCTGGTCGCCCGCGGCCACCACGACGAGTTGGCCCTGCACACCCGCGCGGCCCTCCGCAACGGCCTCACCCCCACGGAGATCAAGGAAGTCCTGCTGCACACCGCCGTCTACTGCGGCGTCCCGGCAGCCAACTCCGCCTTCGCGGTCGCCCAGCGGGTGATACGGGAGGAAACGACACCGGAGGGGTGAGGCGCGCCGGGCGGGCGGGGCGGCTGCGGGCGGGGTGCGTTGCGTGGCCGGTTCTCAGCGCTTGCCGACTCAGGCTTTCGCCGCCCTCGGCGTCTGCGGCTCGGGACGTTTTGCCTCGGCGCCTCCGGGGTTCGCGGTTTCGTCGGCGCGTCCGGGGTTCGCGGTTCCGACGGCGCCTTCGGCTTTTGTCGTTTCCCCTCGCTGCCCTCAGGCTTTCGCCGCACCCCTTTTAGTTTTCCCCGCCGCCCACCCCCCTTCGGGGGGTGGGCGGGTGTAGTGACGCGGGTGCCCACCCCTATCGGGGCGGGGAGGGCCTACCGGGGCGGGTGCCCACCTCTGCCGGGCGGGAGGGCCTACCGAGGCGGGTGCCCACCCCTACCGGGCCGGGAGGGCCTACCGAGGCGGGTGCCCACCCCTACCGGGCCGGGAGGACCTACCGGGGCGGGTGCCCACCTCTGCCGGGCCGGGAGGACCTACCCGGGCAGGTGCCCACCCCTACCGGGGCAGGGAGGACGCACCGGGGCAGGGAGGAAAGGTCGAGGGGGGAAGGGGCAACGGGACGGCCACCGGGACGGCCAAGGCACGTAGCGCCGCCGTCGGCCCACGGCACCCCGAGGTACCCCCACCCACGGCAAGATGGCACGTATGGAACTCACCAAGAAGACCCACGCCTGTGTCCGGCTGGAGAAGGACGGGCAGACGCTCGTCATCGACCCCGGTGTCTTCAGCGAGGAGGACGCGGCCGTCGGTGCGGACGCGATCCTGGTCACCCACGAGCACATGGACCACTTCAACGAGGACCGGCTGCGGGCGGGCATGGAGGCCAATCCGGGCGCCGAGATCTGGACCCTGGCCAGCGTCGCCGAGCAGCTCTCGGCCGCGTTCCCGGGCCGGGTGCACACGGTCGGCGAGGGCGACACCTTCACCGCGGCCGGCTTCGACGTGGAGGTGCACGGTCAGCTGCACGCCGTCATCCACCCCGACATCCCGCGCATCACCAACGTCGGCTATCTGCTCGACGGCGGGGCGGTGTTCCATCCGGGTGACGCGCTCACCGTCCCGGAGGGCCGTACGGTCGACACCCTGCTGCTGCCCGTGCACGCCCCCTGGAACAAGGTGGCCGAGCTCATCGACTATGTCCGGGCGGTCGCGCCCCGGCGGGCCATCGACATCCACGACAGCCTGCTCCAGGACCGCGCCCGTCCGCTCTACGACGCCATGATCGACAAGTTGGGCGGCACGGACCACGGCCGACTCACCCCGGGCACCAGCACCACCGTCGGCTGAGCCCCTGACTGTCAGTGCCTCGCTGTAGGTTTACAGACATGCGCATCGCGACCTGGAACGTCAATTCGATCAC
The DNA here is from genome assembly GCF_003389455.1 of Streptomyces inhibens. Taxonomy (GTDB): domain Bacteria; phylum Actinomycetota; class Actinomycetes; order Streptomycetales; family Streptomycetaceae; genus Streptomyces; species Streptomyces inhibens. The sequence goes on from NZ_QUAC01000006.1 coordinate 3,495, forward strand.
CGCCCGCCTCCCGAGGCTGCTGGCCTGGCTGGAGCGCACCGGCACGGACGTGCTGTGCATCCAGGAGACCAAGTGCACGGCCGAGCAGTTCCCGCTCGACGAGCTGCGCGAGCTCGGCTATGAAGCCGCGGTCAACGCCAACGGACGCTGGAACGGCGTGGCTCTGCTGTCCAAGGTGGGGCTGGAGGACGTCGTCATGGGCCTTCCCGGCGGCCCGGACTACGAAGGGGTGCAGGAGCCGCGCGCCGTCTCGGCGACCTGCGGCCCGGCCCGCGTCTGGTCGGTGTACGTCCCCAATGGCCGCGAGGTCGAGCATGCGCACTACACCTACAAGCTGGGCTGGTTCGAGGCGCTGAAGGCGGCGGTCGCCGAGGACGCGGCGGGCGCCCGCCCGTTCGCGGTCCTCGGTGACTACAACGTCGCACCGACGGACGAGGACGTCTGGGACCCGGCCGTCTTCGTGGGCGCCACCCATGTCACGCCCGCCGAGCGTGCCGCCCTGACCGCCCTGCGCGAGGCGGGTCTGACGGACATCGTTCCGCGCCCCCTCAAGTACGACCGTCCGTACACCTACTGGGACTACCGCCAGCTCGCCTTCCCCAAGAACCGCGGGATGCGTATTGATCTGGTCTACGGCAACGAACCGTTCGCCAAGGCCGTCTCGGACGCGTACGTGGACCGCGAGGAGCGCAAGGGCAAGGGCGCCTCGGACCATGCACCGGTCGTGGTGGACCTCGACGTATAGGGATCTCGACGTGCAGGACCTCGGCGTATAGGGATCTCGACGTGCAGGGATCTCGGCGTATAGGGACCTCGGCGTATAGGGATCTCGACGTAGAGGCCGCCACGTCCCGGACCCCTTGGCCCCGGACCTCACCCCAGCCCCCCGGACCTCACCCCAGCCCCCCCGGACCTCACCCCCGCCCCGGCACCAGTGCCCAGAGGTTCACCGACTCGCCGAGCGCGTTCAGGCCCGTGTCGCCGGGGTGGAGATGGTCGCCGCTGTCGTAGGCGGGGAGCATCCGCTGAGGTTGCTGTGGGTCGCGGAGGACGGCGTCGAAGTCCAGGGTGGCGTCGAAGGCGCCGGCGTTGCCGCGTACGAAGGCGTTGACGGCCTGGCGGCGGGCGTCGACGGCCGGGGTGCAGTCGGGGTAGCCCGCACAGGGCCCGACGGTCGCGACCACGACCCGCAGCCCTCGCTCGTGCGCCCGCCGGGCGATGGCCCGCAGACCGGCGATGACCTCCTCGGCCGAGGCGCCCCAGCGCACGTCGTTGATGCCCTCGAAGACCACCACCGTCCGTGCCGACGGCTGCGCCAGCACATCGCGCTCCAGCCGGTGCTGGGCGCTGACCCCGCCGGTGTCCGTGCTGACCCCGTCGCCCTGGTAGCGGTCGGCGACGACGCGGTTCGCCGAGATGCCGTGGTTGAGCACGCCATAGCGGGGCAGCGCGCTCTGCGCCTGGAAGCGGCGGGCCAGCACATCGGGCCAGCGCCGGTTGGCGCCGCGCGTCGACTTCGCCCCGTCGGTGATCGAATCGCCCAGCGCCACGATCGAGCCGGGACCGCCGTCGACATCAACACCCGTCAGGAACGGCCAGATGGCCATCGTCTCCGGGTAGGCTCCGCCCCCGACGTCCCCCGTACGGTCGCCGCTGCCCGCCGCGCTCAGATACGACAGCTGGGTCGCCTCCTGGTGCACCGGCGCTGCCGTCACGGTCCCCGGCAGATGGATGCTCACCAGCAGATCGGTGCCGGCGGGGACGGTGAAGGGCGCCGGATCGCTGAAGGCCTCGGCGCCGGCCGGTATTCGGGTGCCGGTCCGACCCCGCCCGAAGGTCAGCGGGACCGGCCGGCCGTCCGCCGCCGCCCCCGTGCCGCGCACCGCGACGCTGGCCGTCCCTATCTCCACCGGCGCCGCCGCGAAGGTGTTGGCGATCCGTATCCGAGCCCGCGGGCCGCCCGCGCCGCTGTGCACGACCAGCCGCAGCGTACGGTCCGTCCAGGGCCCGACCGCCCGGTAGCCGCCGGTGCTCGCCGCCCAACTCCCGGTCCGGCCGCGCCCGGTGTCCCGCACCGCCACCGCGAACACATGCAGTGCGCCCGCCGTTCCGGACGCCTTGGGCAGCACCACCGCAGCCACTTCCCGGCCGGCCCGCAGCGGTACCGTCACCGCGTACAGCCGTGCCGTCTCCGTCAGCTGTCCGCCCGCGCCGTTGATGTGCGGCAGTGCCACCGCCTTGGTGCTCAGCGGCCCCGACCGCCAGTCGGGCGCGGTGAGTTCGTAGGAGCCGCGCGCTCCGTCCCGGTAGCGCACGGTGCCGTAACCGGAGGCCGTGCCGCCGGTCGCGGCGACCAGAAATGTCATCGCGTCGCCCCGGCCGGGCACCGCCACCGCCTGTCCGTCCGCGACCACATTGTCCGGTGTCCCGGGCGCGGTTTCCGGCCATCGGAGCCGCGCTCCGTCGATCCTGAGGACGCTCCCGGGCGTCCAGCCGGCCGCCGTCAGGTCCTGTGCGGACAGTGAATGGCCCGCGCCGTCGAAGTCGGCCGCGCCGGGTCCGGAGTGGCCACTGACCGCCGTGTTGTCGAAGAGTGTGGCCAAGGGCGACGGCCGGTGCGGGTGTTGCGCCGGGCCGGCCGTCGCGGCCGTCGCCGTGCCGACGGTCGTGGCCGGCAGCGCCGTCGCGGTGAGCAGCAGTGTCAGGGTGGCGCCCCATCGTCGTACGCGCATCGGTCGGTATCCCTCCGGGAGGCGTCAACGGGCAGGTGTGAGCTGCGATCCGGCCGTTCCCGCGAGGGGCGAGGGGCTCCTGCGGATCCAGCGGATCCGATCCGAGCGCCATGAAGGTAGGCAGGCGGACAGGGGGCGTCAAGGGGACGAACGGCGCGCGCTCGCGCCGCGCGCCTGTGGCCCCGACCACAGGTCGGGTGGGACCCTGCACACCATGAACATGTCTTTCCTGGACAAGTGGCGCAAGCGGCAGCATGCGCACCGGTCCGTGCCGCTCGCCGAGTCGGTGCGGGCCGATCCCGAGAGCGTCGTCGAGCTGCTGTCCGAATGCGAGCTGCTACGGGCCCAGGCCGCCACCGCGGGGGTGGAACTGGACGACTCCGTACGCTCGTTGGAGGCGCTGGACCAATTGCAGCCCGTCTGGCGGGACGATCCGGAAGTGCTGCCCTGGCTGGGCAATGACGCGGGCCTCTACCTCGGCACGGTTCTGGTGCGTACGGTACGGGGCGCCGTCTGGCACGTATGGCCGGACGGGCAGCCGGTGGTCCGGCTGGAGTCCGGGCGGGAGATCGATGTGGTCGCGGCGGGCCATGGCTGGGCCGATACCGGTGCGCCCGAACTCTCCCAGGTCTACGCCGAGGTCTCGGAGACCTGACGCCCGCGCAAGGTCAACGAACGGGCCCCGCCCGCCGGGTCCGCGAGACGTTCATCCGTAACCCTTCACCCTGATTTATCTGCCCCTATCTGCGCATACGTGCGTGTCAGTGGAGAAGTGCCCCTTTCGCACCGGTAGGTTGCGGGCTCTCCGCTGTACGGATGAGAGTGGGCAGGTCTGCATATGGCCGGTGATGCGCTGATTGAACTGCGCGGGGTCAACAAGCACTACGGAAAACTGCATGTCCTCCAGGACATCGACCTCACCGTCGGCCGCGGGGAGGTCGTCGTGGTCATCGGGCCCTCCGGGTCCGGCAAGTCCACCCTGTGCCGGGCCATCAACCGCCTGGAGACCGTCGAGTCGGGCATCATCAAGCTGGACGGCAAGCCGCTGCCCGAAGAGGGCCGCGCGCTGGCCCAGTTGCGGGCCGAAGTCGGCATGGTCTTCCAGTCCTTCAACCTCTTCGCCCACAAGACCGTGCTCGCCAACATCATGCTGGCGCCGGTCAAGGTCCGTAAGAAGAAGAAGGACGAGGCAGCACGGCGCGCCCGCGAGCTCCTGGAGCGGGTCGGACTCGCCTCCCAGGCCGACAAATATCCGGCACAGCTCTCCGGCGGCCAGCAGCAGCGCGTCGCCATCGCCCGCGCGCTCGCCATGGACCCCAAGGCACTGCTCTTCGACGAGCCGACCTCCGCCCTCGACCCGGAGATGATCAACGAGGTGCTGGAAGTCATGCGCCAGCTCGCCCGGGACGGGATGACGATGGTCGTGGTCACCCATGAGATGGGCTTCGCCCGCTCGGCGGCCAACCGCGTGGTGTTCATGGCCGACGGCCGGATCGTCGAGGACCGCACCCCCGAGGAGTTCTTCACCGCACCGCGCAGCGAACGGGCGAAGGACTTCCTCTCCAAGATCCTCAAGCACTGAACGGGGGCGCTGCGATGCCGCACAGTCACTCCACGCGCCTGCGCCGCGCCCTCGTGGCCCTCGCGCTCGCCGCGCTCGCGCTGGCCCTCGCGGGCTGCGGCCGGGCCGGCAGCCCGCCCGTCAAGGGCCCCAAGGGCAGTGAACTGCCCCAGTACCCGGTCGCCAAGAACTTCCGGCTGCCCGACTCCCCGACCTGGACGCAGGCCAAGCGCCGCGGCCATCTCGTCATCGGCGTCAAGGAGGACCAGCCCTACCTCGGCGAGAAGGACCCGGCCTCCGGCCTCTACACCGGCTTCGACATCGAGATCGCCAAGATGATGTCGGCCGCCCTCGGCTTCCCGCCCAGCACCATCCAGTTCAAGACGATCGCCTCCGCCAACCGCGAGACCGCCCTGCAGAACGGCCAGATCGACCTCTACGTCGGCACGTACACCATCAACGCCAAACGCAAGAAGCTGGTGGGCTTCGCCGGCCCCTACTACATGGCCGGCCAGTCGCTGCTGGTGCGCACCGACGAGAACGACATCAAGGGGCCGCAGGACCTGGCCGGCAAACGCGTCTGCTCGGCGGCCGGCTCGACCCCGTACCAGCGCATCCAGGCCGAATACCCCAAGGCCGTGCTGGTCGCCTACGACACCTACTCGGTGTGCGTCGACAACCTGCTCACCTACCAGGTCGACGCGGTCACCACCGACGACGCGATCCTGCTCGGCTACGCCGCGAAGGTGCCCGACGAACTGAAGGTGGTCGGCAAGCCGTTCTCCGAGGAGCCGTACGGCATCGGCGTCCCGCGCGGCGACAACGCGCTGCGCCTCGCGCTCGACGACGCCCTCGCCGCGAACGAGAAGAACGGCAACTGGAAGAAGGCGTACGACGCGACCCTCGGCCTGTCCGGAGTGCCCGCACCCGAGCCGCCCCCGATCGACCGCTACCCGGCGACCTGAGTCGCCAAGGAACTGACCGATGAACGTTCTCCTCGACAACCTCTCCCTCTACGGGGAGGGCCTGCTGGGCACCGTCGAACTCACCGTCTACGCCTCGCTGCTCGCGCTCGTCCTCGGCTTCCTCATGGCGGCCTTCCGTGTCGCGCCGGTCGGCTCGCTGCGGGCCCTGGGCACGGCGTGGGTGACGGTGCTGCGCAATACGCCGCTGACCCTGCTGTTCTTCGCGGTGGTGCTGGGCCTGCCGCGCTTCGGTCTCGTACTGCCCTTCAAGCTGTTCGCGATCCTCGCGCTGGGCTGCTACACCTCCGCCTTCATCTGCGAGGCGGTGCGCTCCGGCATCAACACCGTGCCGGTCGGGCAGGGCGAGGCGGCCCGCAGTCTGGGCATGACCTTTCCGCAGACCCTCGGCGACATCGTCCTCCCGCAGGCCTTCCGGTCCGTCATCCCGCCCATCGGCTCCACACTGATCGCGCTCGCCAAGAACTCCGCGATCGCCGGCGCCTTCAGCGTCGTCGAACTGCTCGGCGTCTACAAGCCGCTCAACGAGATGGGCTACAGCATCATCTGGACCTTCGTCTGGATCGCCGTCGGCTATCTGATCGTGACCCTGACCATCAGCGCGATCTTCAACGTGCTGGAGAAGCGCTTCGGAGTCCCCCGATGACCACCGCCCTGTACGACATCCCGGGACCGCGGACCAGGCAGCGGCACCGGCTCTACGGCCTCGGCTCGACGGTCGCGATCCTCGCCCTGGCCGCCTGGATCATCTACCTCCTCTTCGACACCGGCCAGTTCACCGCCGCGAAGTGGACTCCCTTCACCTACAAGGGAATCCAGGAGCTCCTGCTCACCGGGCTGGGCAACACCCTGCGGGCCTTCGGCTTCGCCGCGGTGCTGTCGCTGGCGCTCGGCGGGGCGCTCGCGATCGGCCGGCTCTCCGAACACCGGCCGGTCCGATGGGTGAGCACGCTGATCGTGGAGTTCTTCCGCGCGATGCCCGTGCTGGTCATGATCTTCTTCATCTATGTGGCGTTGCAGGTGGCGCCGCTCCCCGCGCTGGTGGCGGGGCTGACGCTCTACAACGGCTCGGTGCTCGCCGAGGTCTTCCGCAGCGGCATCAACTCCGTCGACCCCGGTCAGCGGGAGGCCGCCTACGCACTGGGTATGAACAAGACCCAGGTCATGACGCATGTTCTGGCGCCGCAGGCGATCCGTGCGATGCTCCCGGCGATCATCAGCCAGCTGGTGGTCACCCTGAAGGACACCTCGCTCGGTTACCTCATCACCTACGAGGAGTTTCTGCACGCCGGCAAGCTGATCGCCTCCAACCTCGACTACGACCTGCCGTTCATCCCCGTCGTCATGATCATCTCGCCGATCTACATCGGGATGTGCATGCTCCTGTCCTGGCTGGCGACCTGGGTCTCCCGGCGCCAGAAGCGCAACATCAAGATCGAGGGCATCGAGGTGGCCGCCCCGGAACCGGGCACGCTGATGCCGGGGGGACCCCGGCCGCAGGCGTGAGAGCCGGGCCCCGCGGCGCCCGGCCCCGGTTCAGCGGATGCGGCGTGCCAGCCAGGGGCTGAGTGCACCGCGGAAGATGAGTTCCTTGTAGGTCTCGTCGCCGGGCAGCGGTACGACCAGCCACCGACCCGGCGGAAAGAACCGCTCCTTGACGTGGGCGAGCCCGCCGTACACCGACCGCAGGAACGCCGGCACCGCATCCCGCGGGACATCGGCGAACTCCACCCCGTCCACGGTGATCCTGGCATCGTCCTCGGGGAACACCTGGACGGTGACCGCGGGCGCCCCGCCCAGCTCCACAAAGGCCTCGTGCGGCAGTGAGCCGTCCGCGTCCCGGACGGTGAACGCTCCGGCCGAGGTGCGGCGGGAGGTTTGATCCGCGCCGATGTCGTCCGTGACGGAGATCTCCAGGTGGTACTCCGCCGCGATCTCACGGATGGCGGTGACGGCCGACTCGGTCGTCGGCAGATGCGAACGCCTCACACCCGCCACTTCCCGTCCCGCATCAACTCCCGGTCCGCCAGCTCGTTCTCCTCGCGCCAGACCAGCACCCGGCGCGGCCGGAACGCGAGGAAGACCCAGGCACCGCGCCCCCGGGGATCCCAGCCGAGCTTCTTGACGAAGGCCTCACCCGCGTCGTCCGGCAGCGCGTCCGACGCGATGACCTCCGCCGTGCTCTCGATGAGCACCACATCCCGGGTGCGCCCCAGCGCGACCCAGCACGCGGCCTGTGCCCTGAGGTTGCGGGCCGTCGGATTGGTCCCCTTGGTGGCCATCACCAGCTGCTCGTCATGCCACACGAACGACAGCGGTACGAGGCAGGGCGGGCCCTCGCCGGATGCCGAGGACACCCATGCATCCTCATCCGTCTCCAGACGCCTGAGCGCATCACGCTTCCGCTGCCCGGCATCGCGTGCCGGTGGATTGCTAACCATGTCCGGAGGCTACCGATCGCGCGCCGCCGCCACCTCGGCCACGAGCTGTACGTCGCAGGTCGTACGACCGGGCGCGGGCCGTTTGGTACCCCGCCGGGTGCACGCCGGTTCCCCCGTCCGGCGGAGAAAGGCAAAGCCGGCTCGCCCGGGGAGATGAGTGATCGTCGGCCCACGGCGCGATGTGCGGGGGCGCCGTCGCGTGGAACCGTTCCCGGTGAGCACGTTGCCCGATGTCCCTGCCAGGAGGCCCCCGCCATGTCAGCCGTCACCGTTCCCCGCGGGCCCGTAGCCGTCGCCGAGACCCCACCGCCGTCCCGCCGGGCCGTCCGGGCCGCCTACGCCTCCGCGTTCTCCGCGACCCTCGGATTCATCCCGCTGCACGCGGTCTGGGCACTGGGCATCCCGCTCTGGGCCGACGAGGACAAGTTCCGGAAGTGGTACGCCGGCGGCGGCGGGCCCTATCTCTTCGTCCTCAGCGCGCTGGCCCTGATGGCCGGCGTCCTGGCGCTGAGCCTGGTCCGGCCGTGGGGGCTGGTGTTCCCGGCGTGGGTGCCGCTCGCACGGGGGCGACGGGTCCCGCGGCGGACACTGACGGCCACGGCTTGCACGGTGTCGGCGTTCCTGCTCCTGTACACCGTCTGGGCCGCTGTGCAGATGGTCGCCCAGTTCGACGACGAGGGCATCTTCAGCTCATGGGTCGTCGTCTACGGGATTCCGCAGTTCCTCGTGTGGGGAATCGGTCTCTTCATCGCCGCGTGGTCCTACCGGGCGCGGACATCCTCGCCGCGCTGACCCGGACCGGGCGGGGCGTCGCCGGACGCCCCGCCCCGCTCGGGTGGGTTACGACGCCTCAGTCGCGCACCGGCACCGACACATACGACGGATCACCGTCCGGCGAGGAGAACGTCAGCCGGGCGCCGGCCGGGTTGTGCTCGATGTAGAGCGGGTCGACGGTGTCCACGACCACCGCGAGCCGGTGCCCGGCCGGCACGTCGTAGGCCGTGGAGAACAGGTCCAGGTCCACGCCGAAGGGCTGACCGGGGGTCTTGCCGTGGAAGGTGAACGGCGCGTGGGTGACCAGCCTGCCGATGCCGAGCGGGCCCACGTCGTAGAGGTAGGCGATGGCGGTGCCGCTCTCGGCGGTGCTGGTCATCGTGGTGTGCAGATGTGTGGTTCCGCGGACCCGCTGCCCGGTCTCGTAGCGCTCGGACTGCCAGACGGCGGCCAGGGAGCGCGGCAGCAGCGGTATCGAGGCCATCGGCGGCAGCCTGAAGAACTGGTCCAGCATGCTGGAGAGGAAGATCAGCCCGCCGTTGGCGCCGGAGTCCCAGTTGGTGTTGATCTGCTTGCTGCCGCCCAGTTCGATCCTGCGGTGCGCCGACGGTACGTCCTTCCAGCTCTTGTAGCCCTCGTAGGCGCCGGTGGAACGGGACTTGAGCAGTACCGGCGACTCGCGGTCGATGCCGTTGTCCGCGCCCTTGAGGTAGTGGTCGAACCACCGCTTGGTGTTGGTCCAGGTGTCGTCGGGCAGCCCGAACAGCCCCAGAGCCTCGGCCGTCGCATGGTCACCGGGCCGGAATTCCAGCCGCTTGGGGCCCTTGAGCTTCTCGTAGAAGTCGGCGTACTGGTTGGGCGGGAACAGCGAATCGCCCCATGCGTTGCCGAGCATGATCGCGGCGCCATTGGCGTTGATCTTGTCGAGATAGGTGGCGGGGGAGCGCTTCTTCCCCCATGCGATCAGGTCGTCTTCCTTGGCGAGGTTCGAGGCGAGGAAGTCCTTGAGGACCGTACGGAGTTCGGGGCTGGGCCGCCCGGTCAGCTCACCCGCGCCACCGAGCATCGCCGCCGCCTGCAGATGCTGGGTACGTCCGCTGTAGATCGAGCCGATGAGGTCGCCCCAACCGCTGAGCGCCGCAACTGCCTTGATCCGCTTGTCGAAAGCGGATGTCAGCAGGCTGATCCCGGCACCGTACGAGACCCCGCCCATGCCGACCTTCTGCGGATCGGCCGGCGTGTTGGCCAGCGCCCAGTCGATGACCTTCGAGGCATCGGCGATGTCCTGCGGACCGGCCGTCTCGATCTGCCCGCCGGACTGCCAGAACCCGCGCGAGTTGTATCCGACGACCACATAGCCCGCTTCGGACAGCTTCTTGGCCTGCGCCATGTACTCGACCTGCGGCATCGCCCAGCTGGTGGGCAGCACGATGACCGGGTACCGCCGGGTGCCGTCCGCACCGGCCGGCGTGAAGACGTTCGCCTTGAGGGTGACTTTGCCGTCGCCCTCGATGTCGACGAACCTGACGGAGGAGGAGGCCGCCGAAGCCGCCGTCGCGGGGGCGGATTCCGGTGCCGCTGCCTCGGCGTGGGCCGGTGCGCCGGTGAGAACCGTGGTGGCGAGCACCGCCGCCGAAACGGTGCCGATCGCGGCGCGCAGAGTCGTGCGGGAGGGCGTCATCTTCTGCTCCAGATCTCGATGCGAGCCGTCGCACGCTGTCCGAGGACAGGAGGGGCGTACGGCGGCCCGATTTGACTGGAGAGTAAGGTCCATCCCTTACCTGAGGTAACCCGTCGGTAGGTTACGGGTGGGTAACGTCGTTGGGTCCAGGGGGAGTCGGCGCGGATGGTGCTGATGGGGTGGGTGTGTATCAAGTTGCCGAACGAGGGAGGGGAAATGGCGCCCGGGACGCCGTTCGACGCGAGTGAGCGCCGGGCGTGGGCGAACAGCGCCGACGCGTACGAGGCGAGTTTCGGCAGGCTCTGCGCCCACCCGATTCCGCGCCTCCTGGATGCCGCCGGGGTGCACGCGGGTACCCGGGTCCTGGACGTCGGAACGGGTACGGGCTCGGTCGCCGTGGCGGCCGGTGCCCGCGGGGCACGGGTGACCGCCGTCGACGCCGACCCCGGAATGGCCCGCCGCGCCGCCCACGCCGCCCCCGACGCCTGTGCCGTCATCGCCGCGCTCCCGCAACTCCCCTTCCCCGACGGGCAGTTCGATGCCGTCGTGGGGAACTTCGTACTCAATCACGTGGGGCGGCCACGAGCGGCCCTCGACGAGCTGCGCCGGGTGACCCGGCGGGGCGGCCGTATCGCGCTGACCCTCTGGGCGGCCCCCGCGGCGCCGGGCCAGGCACTGCTGGGCCGGGCCGTACAGGCGGCCGGTGTGACCCGCCCGCCGGATCTGCCGGCACTGGCCCCCGAGGACGACTTCCCGCGCACCGAAGACGGTCTGCTCGGTCTGCTGCGGGGCGCGGGCCTGGCGGATGCGGCCTGTCTGCCGCTGTCGTGGGACCACCGCACGACACCGCAGGAGTGGTGGCGGGGGCCGGCGGCCGGGGTGGCGACGATCGGCCGGATCGTGATCAGCCAAGGACCGGCCGTGACCGAGCGCATCAGGCGTCAATTCGCCGTACTGGCCGAGGAGTTCACCGACCGGGACGGCTCCTTGGTGCTGCCGCACGCGGCGCTGCTGGCCTCCGGACGGGTGGCCGGGTCCGCGTGATCCGCCATGCCCTTCGGACGTCAGATCGGCGCGGCACCGGGCATGAGCGAGCGGGATCTACGACGCGCACCGAGGCGATGGGCCGGCGGCCGTCAGGAGGGTGAGCGATGCACCTGGAAGGGGGCGAAGCTCTGCGCGACCGGCATGAGTTCCATCGTGTTGATGTTGACATGGGCCGGCTGCGAGGCCGCCCAGTGCACCGAGGCGGCGATATCGTCGGCGCCCAGCGGCCGCATTCCCGCGTAGACGGCCTCGGCCTTCTTCGCGTCGCCCTCGAAACGCACCGTGGAGAATTCCGTTCCTCCGCACATTCCCGGCTCGATGCAGGTCACGCGCACGCCCGTACCGTGCAGATCGCTGCGCAGATTGAGGCTGAACTGATGGACAAAGGCCTTGGTGGCGCCGTAGACATTGCCACCGGGGTACGGATAACTGCCGGCGGTGGAGCCCAGGTTGATCACATGGCCCTGGCCGCGCGCGACCATGCCCGGAAGAATGGCCCTGGTGCAGTGCAGAAGCCCCTTGCAATTGGTGTCGAGCATCTGCTCCCAGTCGTCGAGAGAGGCTGCCTGAGCCGGTTCGAGTCCCAGGGCCAGCCCGGCGTTGTTGATCAGTACGTCGATGGCGGCGAACTCCGGAGGCAGGGTGCGGACGGCCTGTGCCACCGCTTCCCGGTCCCGTACGTCGAGTTCGAGCGCGAGGGCGGCCGGGCCCAGTTCCGCGGCCAGCTCGGCGAGTCTGTCGGCGCGCCGGGCGGCGACGATGACGCGTGCACCGTCCCCGGCGAAGCGCCGCGCGATCGCCGTACCGAATCCGCTGCTCGCACCGGTGATGAACACCGTGTTCCGGCGGGTGGTGGTCGTGGTGGTCGTGGCGTCCTGAGGAGTGGTCATGGTGCTCAGCTTTCCCGTGCGGCCGGCGCCGCCGTTTCTGTCGTTGCTGTGGATTCCGGCACTTCCGGCACTTCCGGAAGTGAATTGAGGAACTTCTCCACTACGGCGTTGAATTCGCTCGCCCGCTCCAGATTCGGCATATGGGCCGCCTGCTCGATGATGGCCAGTTCGGCGTTGGGAATGCGCTCGTAGATGTCACGGGCGTCGCTCACCGGCGTGTATGCGTCCTCCGTGCCGACGACGACCAGTGCCGGTACCGAAATATGCGACAGCAGTTCCGTGTAATCCGGGCGCTCGGCGCGGCCGCGGAGTGCGGCGGCCGCTCCCTCGGGGGCCGTTCCCGTCATCATTCGCAGGACGTGTTCGGCGACATCCGGCTGTGTGGCGATGTTGTGCGGCGAAACCATCTTGGACAGCACCTGGTGCGCATAGCCGTCCATCCCCTCACGGAGGAGACGCTCCGCCATCTCGTATCGCGCGGTCCGGCCCTCCTCGGTCTCCGCCGCGGCGAAGGTGTCGGCGAGCAGAAGTGCGCGAATGCGGTCCGGGAAGAGCCGGTAGAACTCCATGACGATCTGGCCGCCCATGGACAGTCCACCGAGGACGAAACGCTCGATCCCGAGATGGTCGAGCAGGCGGACGATGTCCCGGACGAAGGTCTCCAGCGGGGTCTTGCCCGCAACGACCGTGCTCTGTCCGTAGCCACGGAGATCCGGGGCGATCACCCGTCGCCCGGAGCGGCTGAAGTGCTCGATCTGCGGGCGCCACATCGAGCGATCGAAGGGGTGTCCGTGCACGAGCACCAGCGGCTCGCCGCTGCCCTCGTCCTCGTACCCGACAGTGACGTCCTGGAAAAGCACCGATCCCATGGCAGGCATCCCCTCTGCGGCGACTTGACGCCTCGATGCTATCGAGGGCAATCTCTCGGCACAATGTAAATAATGTACTCGGTGCAATGTGGGAGTGATCGATGGACGACTATCGCGTGATTGCCGATGAACTCGCGGCCGATATCGCTGCCGGCCGGCTCCGCCCCGGTGACCGGCTGCTGCCGCTGCGCCGGTTCGCCCGTAACCGGCGCATCGCAAGTTCGACGGCAGCCCGGGTGTACCGAGAATTGAGCCGACGAGGTCTGACGGTCGGAGAGGTCGGCCGCGGCACCTTCGTCCGCACCGCCGCGCTCTCGGCCGAGCCCGCGCTGGCCGAGCCGGGCGAGGCCCGTATCGACCTGGAGATGAACTTCCCGGTGCTGCCGGAGCACCCCGCTCTCCTCGCCAAGAGCCTTGAGCACCTGCTGCGCCCCGATGCCCTGGCCGCCGCCCTGCGCCCGGTGGGCGCCGTCGGCACCGCCGCTGCCCGGCAGGCCGCGGCCGCGCACCTCGCCCGTGGTGACTGGGCGCCGGACCCCGGGCAACTGCTCTTCGCGGGCAACGGCCGCCAGGCGGTGGCCGCCGCGATCGCCGCACTGGTCCCGGCCGGCGAACGCCTCGGCGTCGAAGCGCTCACCTACCCCGTCGTGAAGGGCATCGCGGCCCGCCTCGGCGTCACCCTGGTCCCGCTGGCCATGGACGAGCACGGTCTGACGGCCGAGGCGCTGCGCACCGCCGCACCGCTGCGCGCCGTCTACCTCCAGCCGGCGCTGCACAATCCGCTGGGCATCACGATGCCCGCCCGACGTCGTGCCGAACTCGCCACAGTGCTACGGGAGTTGGGCATCCCCGCCATCGAGGACGCCATCTACGGATTCCTCCGCAACGACCTGCCGCCGTTCGCGGCTCTCGCGCCGGAGCGCACGGTCGTCGTCGACAGCCTCTCCAAGCGACTCGCGCCCGGCTTGTCCCTGGGCTTTCTCACGGTTCCCGAAGGCACCGCACACGACTTCGCGACGGCCCTGCGATCGGGCACCTGGACGGCCCCCCACTTCGCGCTGGACGCGGCAACCCGCTGGATGGCCGACGGCACCGCGGCGACCATCGAAGCGACGAAGCGCGACGATGCCGCGGCCCGGCAGCGGATCGTCGCCGAAAAGCTCGCCGGCTTCAGCGTCCGGGCCGATCCGCAGGCGTATCACTGCTGGTGGGAACTGCCGGATCCCTGGCGGGCCGACACCTTCGTCGCCGCCGCTGCCCGCCGCGGTATCGCCGTCACTCCGTCGGGAGCGTTCGCCGTCGGACCGGGCCACACGCCCAACGCCGTACGGCTGGCACTCGCGTCCCCGCCCCGTGACGCCCTGGCCGATGCGCTCGGCGTCCTGGCCGAGCTGGCGCAGGGCACACCGGAGGACACCGGGCCGGAGTGAGCGCGGAGTCCCGGCCTTCCGTGCACCGCTCAGGTGCCGCTCATCATCTCCGCGAGTCCGGTACGCAGGTCCTGCACGTTCATCACGGGCTGGAGCGAGACCTTGGCGTTCAGATCCATGAAGAACGATTCGAGGAGGCCCGGCATCTGTGAGGACTGCTGCATGTCGAAGTAGAAGAAGGCGGTGCGGTCGCCGCCTTCGAGCGTGAAGTAGGCCGCCTCGGGCTGCAGGGCGGCGATGGCCGTCTCCATGATCTTCGACAGGGTGCCGTCTTTGATCACTTCATTGCCTGCGTCGGTCGGTATCTGGGCCTTGAGGACCATCCTCATCGGGTTCACCCCTCGCGTGTCCCTGATTGTCCTGTATGAGCCTCTTAGTTCTCAGGGTCTCACGGTACGGGCGCGGGGGTCAGGGGTGCGGGGGACCTCGCCGGGGCTGGTCAGGGGCCGGTCGGGGCCCGGTCAAGAGCCGGTCAAGAGGGCCGTGGGGCGGCCACTGGGAGGGACTTCCTCGCCCGGCGGTACCGGACCCGGCGGAGTGCCGTCACCGAACGGCCGGCCGCCCAACTCCTCGCGGTGGTGCGGCGTCAGCCAGCCGGAGAGGTCCGGTCCGAGGGGGACGATGCCGATCGGGTTGATGCCCGTGTGTACCCGGTAGTAGTGCTGCTTGATGTGGTGGAAGTCGACGGTGTCGCCGAAGCCCGGGGTCTGGTAGAGGTCCTTGGCGTAGGCCCACAGCACGGGGTCCTCGGCCAGCTTGAACTGGTTGCATTTGAAGTGCCCGTGGTAGACGGGATCGAACCGGACCAGCGTCGTGAACAGCCGGATGTCGGCCTCCGTGAGGGTGTCGCCCACGAGGTAGCGCTGGTTCGACAGTCGCTCGGACAGCAGGTCCAGCCGCCGGAACAGATCATGGAAGGCGGCCTCGTACTCGCTCTGCCCGGTGGCGAAACCGGCCCGGTACACACCGTTGTTGACGTCCCGGTAGACGCCGGCCATGACCACATCGATCTCCTCGCGCCAGCGCTCCGGATATAGATCGGGCGCGCCGGGCCGGTGCAGCGCCTTCCATTCCGTCGCGAAGTCCAGGGTGATCTGCTGGAAGTCGTTGGTGACGAGCTTCCCGCTGGGTACGTCGACGACGGCGGGGACGCTGACCCCGCCGGGGTAGCCCTTCTCGCGGGCGTTGTAGGCCTCGCTGAGGTAGCGGATGCCGAGTACGGGGTCGCGGCCGTCCGGATCCAGGGTGAAGCGCCAGCTGCGGTCGTCCTGGAGCGGATCGGGGATGGCGAGCGAGAGCGCGTCTTCCAGGCCGAGCAGCCGTCGTGAGATGACGGCGCGGCTCGCCCAGGGGCAGGCGCGGCTGGCCACCAGCCGGTAGCGGCCGGCCTCGACCGGCCAGCCGTCCCGGCCGTCCGCCGTGATGCGGTCCGCGAAGTGGCTCTTGGAGCGCTTGAAGGGCCGTCTGCCGTACTCGGTGTTGCCTTCCGTCGTACGGGCCGTCGTACCGGCCGTGGTGCCGCCGGTGTCGCTGTCGGTGGGGTGGGGCATCACCGACTCCTTCCGTCTGCGGATGCTCGGAGTCCTCAAGGCGAGCCTTCCCGGACCGGCGCGGGTATCCCCGTGCGTCAGCCGCCCGGCGCACTGCCGGGTGCCGGCATCCGGATCCCTGCCGGGCCCGCATCCGGATCCCGCCGGGCCCGGCATCGGTCCGGTCCCGGCCGCAGCCGGTCCTGCCTCAGCCCAGGTGCGTCAGATCGGGCCGCAGCCGATGCCAGATCGGGTGCCGCAGCCGGCCGGCCGCGGTCCAGCCGGCGAGCGTGATCTCGGCGACGAGCCGGGGTTCGGCCCAGTGGGCGCCCGGTGCGTCCACGGGGTTGATGAAGGGGGAGCGGTCGAGCGGGATCACCCCCAGGTACTGGGCGAGCTCCTGGCGTTCGTGGTCGGACAGGCCCGAGCCGACGGAACCGACGTACCGCAGTCCGGACGGTTCCGCCACGCCCGCCAGGACGGCACCGGGGAGCCCGGTGAGCCCGCCGTGGCCCTCCGTCCAGCCGCCGATGATCACGTCGAGGGTCTGCAGATGCTTCGTCTTGCGCCACTCGGGTGACCGGACGCCCGGCAGATACGCCGAGGTCAGCCGCTTCGCCACCACGCCTTCGAGACCGCCCTGCAACGAGGCCTGCCACGCCTGCTGCCCGTGCCCCTCCACATACGCGGGCGCCGACCAGTTCGGGCCGCGCAGGCCCAGCCCGGACAGGACGGACCGGCGCTCGTAATACGGCGAACCGAGCAGCGATCCGCCCAGGTACATGATGTCGAAGAGGACGAGGTGTGCGGGGTACTCCATGGCCAGACGGGCGGTGCGGCGGGGGTTCAGCACGCCCATCCGGCGCTGCAGCAGCCCGAAATCGGGCCGCCGGCGGGCGTCCAGCACCACCACTTCGCCGTCGAGCACCGCGGGCCGGCCACGAAGTTGCTCGCCGAGGGGTGCCAGCTCCGGGTACGTCGTGGTCGCGTCGTTGCCGGCCCGGGTGATCAGCCGGATCGTGCCGTCACCGGGGGTGTTGACGATGCAGCGCGCGCCGTCCCATTTGGCCTCGAACGCCCAGGCCGCCTCCTCGTGCTCGGCGGGCAGCGGGCCGACCGTGGCCAGCATCGGCCGGATCACGGGGTAGGAGGAGGCCGAGCCGGGCTCGGCGGTCGGGGCCATAGTTCGATGATCGGGCGAGGCGGGGGCCTCCGCAGATCGGAGCCGGGGCCGGATCCGGGGCCGCCGGTCCGGTCATGCGGGCCGGTCCGCGTCCTGACGGACCGTGGTGAGGTCGATGTGCGAGAGGTGCGAGAGGTGACTGTCGCCGTACCCGACACGTCTTACACCTTGCGGAACACCAGCAGATAGCGCCAGAAGAGCAGCCTGCCGATGCGGCAGCCGGGAAGCAGCGCCGCGGCTTCCCGGCGGATCCGGGACAGCGGCACGGTCGGGGGCGCGGTCGGCGCCCGCACCGGGGTGGCACCGGCCGGCCGGAGTTTGTCCGCCAGACCGACCGCGAGTCTGGCCAGCGCATTCACCGGGACGGCGGCCAGGCTCCAGACCAGGTCGAGCGGTGACTTCTCCGGGTAGCAGCCCAGGATGACCAGCACGCCGCCCGGTGCGAGCGCATCGCGCAGCGCGGCGACGGTGTCGAACGGCATGTGGTGGATGCTCGCCAGGCACGAGATGAAGTCGTAGTGCCGAGCGGGTAGTTCGAGCCCGGTGACGTCCGCGTGCTCGAAGCGGGGCGGCCGTCCGCCGCCCGCCGTTTTGGCACGAGCCTCCGCAAGGGCTTCCGCCGACGGATCGACGGCATGCACCTCGATCCCCCGCGCGGCCAGCCGGCGTGCGAACCGGCCGGTCCCGCAGCCGACATCGAGCGCGGCACCGCAGTTCTGTGGCACCTGCCGTAACAGCAGACGGTGATAGTGGTCGTTGTGATCGAACGGCATGGCCCGACTCTCCCACGGGTTCTTTACGATCATTGATGGAGAGATCGTCGAGCGAGGGTATGGGGCTGTTGATGAGTCAGCTGTGGTCGGAGGGTGTCCGGTGAGCCGGGCGGTGTTGGTGACCGGGGCCTCGCGGGGGATCGGCCGGGCGGTGGCCGAGCTGTTCGCCGCGGAGGGGGACCGGGTCGCGCTGCATTACGCGTCGCGGCGGGAGGCGGCCCAGGCCGCGTTCGCGGGGCTGGCGGGGAGCGGGCATGTGCTGGTGCAGGGGGATGTGAGCACCCCGGAGGGCGCGGCGGCGATCGTCGAGGCGGCCGTGGACGGGCTGGGCGGCGTCGATGTGCTCGTCAACAATGCCGCCGCGAATGTGGCGCACCCGTTGGACCGTACGTCGTTCGAGGACTGGCAGAGCGCCTGGCGGCAGGTGGTGGACGTGAATCTGCTGGGGGCGGCGCATATGAGTTACTGCGCGGCGCGGAACATGATCGAGCGGGAGGTCGAGGGGCGGATCATCAATATCGGGTCGCGGGGCGCGTACCGCGGCGAGCCGGATCATCCGGCCTACGGCGCGTCCAAGGCGGCGTTGCACGCGATGGGGCAGTCGCTGGCGGTTCATCTGGCGCCGTACGGGATCGGGGTCGCGTCCGTGGCGCCCGGGTTCGTGGCGACCGAGCGGGTCGCCGGACGCCTCACGGAGGAGGTGCGGGAGCAGAGCCCGTTCGGCCGGGTCGCCTCGCCGCGGGATGTGGCGTCCGCCGTCCGCCATCTCGCCTCGCCGGAGGCGCTCTGGTCCTCCGGGGCGGTGCTGGACGTCAACGGGGCGTCGCATCTGCGGTGAGGACGCGTCGTACCCGTGAGACGCGTGGCACCTGAGAGACGCGTCGTACTTGAGAGATGCGTCGTACCTGTTTGCGGAGACGGGGAAGCCCCGGCCGAACGGGGGAATTCGGCCGGGGCGGCTCGGGGGCGCGGGTGGTGACGGCGGTGGCCGGTGGGGTGGCTGCCGTACGGCGGTGGGGCCGGCTCCCTCGGGGAGGGCCCTCAGGCGCCGTCGTGATGCCGGCACCCGCTTCCAATTGAACGATAAACCATTAGGTGGGGTTTCAGGGCGCCGAGTGACCGGTCTCACCCTTTTGGTACCCGTTTGCCCCGCCGGAGACTTGCGCCACCAAGCAAGCGGTTGCGCCACCAGGCAAGCATCGATGCCGGTCGGGCGGGTGCCGGCCGCCTCGGTCATCGCGGGGCCCTCGTCAGGGCTCGATGCGGATCGGACGGTACCCCTCGTCCAGCAGACGCGGCAGATACCACTCCAGGGCGTCGACGGTCTGCGAGCGCTCGCCGCCCCCGTCGTGCGAGAGCACGATCGCGCCGGGGCGGATCTCGTGCATGACCGTGTCCGCGATGATCTCCGCCCCCGGGCCGGTCCAGTCCTCCGAGTCGATCGCCCAGCCGACGGGGGACATGCCCAGTTCGTTGCAGATGCTCAGCGAGGGGTCGTCCCAGGCGCCGTACGGGGCGCGGGCCAGGTTCGGGGCGGCGCCGAGGACATCCTCGATCAGGCTGCTGGTGCGGCCGAGTTCGCTGCGTACGGCGCCCGGCGGCAGCAGGGGGAGCTGCGGATGGGACCAGGTGTGGTTGGCGACGGCATGGCCCTCGTCGGCGATGTCGCGCAGCAGGCCCGGGAACGCGACGGCGTTCCGGCCGATGACGAAGAAGGTGGCCTGGGCGTCGTGGCGGTGCAGGATCCGCAGGATGTCCGGGGTGTGGTGGGGGTGCGGCCCGTCGTCGAAGGTGAGGAAGATGTCCCGGCTGTCGGTGGACAGCGTGTAGGCGACATCGGGGTGGGGCGGTGAGGCGCCCGGGCCGGAGAGGGCGGTCTCGCCGGCCATCGGGTGCACGCGGTACTCCGGGGCGTTCGCCGTACCGGCGTGATCGGCGGACGGCGGCGGTCCGGCCGCCGCGGGGTGCGGGTCCGTGGGGCGGGCCCGGGCCCGTTGCGCGGGCCGTGTCTCCGGTGCCTCGGTGTCCGCGGCGAACAGGGCGCGGCCGGTGGAGAGCGCGCCCAGCACGACGGCGGCCTGTAGGAACTTCCGCCGGGTATTTGTGCGCTTATCCGATTTCACCTTCCACGTGCTCTCATGCGGTCTTGGGTGAGAGCGGGAGCGACACCGGGGAGGGTGGGTTCCGTACCCGATCGGCTGGCATCGGCGGGGTGCGGCCGGGAGGTTCCCCGGTCCGCGAGCCGCCCCCTCCGTACGCAGCCGGGGCCCGTTCGCCGTTCAGGGGCTGACGGCCAGCACGATGTACGCGGCCAGCAGCGCGAGATGGACGCCGCCCTGCAACGGGGTGGCGCGGCCGGGGATCACCGTCAGGGTGCCGACGATCACGGTCAGCGCGAGCAGCACCATATGGCTGGCGCCGAGGCCCAGGATCAGCGGGCCCGGCAGCCAGACGGTGGCCAGCGCGACCGCCGGGATGGTCAGGCCGATGCTGGCCATCGCCGAGCCGAGGCCGAGGTTCAGGCTCGTCTGCACCCGGTCGCGGCGGGCCGCGCGCAGGGCCGCGATGGTCTCCGGCAGCAGCACCAGCAGCGCGATCACGATGCCGACGACGGACGACGGTAGACCGGCCGCGGCCACACCGGACTCGATGGCCGGCGACACCGCCTTGGCCAGACCGACCACCGCGATCAGCGCCAGGGCCAGCAGCCCCAGGCTGCGCAGCGCGGCCCGCGCCGACGGCGGTTCGGCATGGTCCTCGGTGTCGATCACCTCGCCGGACGAGGTCACCGGCAGGAAGTAGTCCCGGTGCCGGACGGTCTGGGTGGTCACGAACATGCTGTAGAGGATCAGCGCGGCCAGGGCGGCGAAGACCAGCTGCGGGGTGGAGAACTGCGGCCCCGGCGCGGTGGTGGTGAACGTCGGCAGCACCAGGCTCAGCCCGGCCACCGTCGCGACCGTCGCCAGCGCCGCACCCGTGCCCTCGGGGTTGAAGACGGCCACCTTGCGCTTGAGCGAGCCGACCAGCAGACACAGCCCGACAATGCCGTTACAGGTGATCATCACCGCCGCGAAGACGGTGTCCCGGGCCAGCGCGGCGCTCTTGTCGCCGCCGTCGGCCATCAGCGTGACGATCAGCGCCACCTCGATGACGGTCACCGCGACCGCCAGCACCAGCGACCCGAACGGCTCACCCACCCGGTGCGCGATCACCTCCGCGTGATGCACCGCGGCCAGCACCGCCCCGGCCAGAAAACACGACACCAGGGCGACCACGGCGACCGGCAGCGACCGTCCCCACGTCAGGGCCAGCAGCACCACCGCCAGCACCGGCAGCGCACCGGTCCAGTGCGGCGCGGTCGGACGGAGACTGGCGATCATGCCGTCGAGCCTGGCAGATCAGCCGGCCGGCTGCCCGTCGGTACGCCGGTCTCAGGCCGCCGCCCGATGGCCCTTCGGCTCGGCGACGGTCAAGGCGGCCTTGGTGACATCGGCGACCAGTTCGACGACATCGGGCCCGTACGCCTGTGAGTTGACCACCTTCAGCAGCAGACAGAACTGGCCGTCCGCGCCGTGCTTACGGGCCAGCCGGCCCCGGTTGCGGACGAGATGGCGGACCGCGGCCCGGTGGGTGACCGGACGCTGACCGGCCGCCAGGAACACCGGGCGGTCGCCCTCACCGGCCGTCAGCCGGGCCAGCAGGACGTACTCCGCCGCGCCGGGCTCCATCCGGTACGTCGAGCCGCCGATGGTGAAGGTGCCGCGCCCCACGCCGGCGTCGTCGCCCGGGTGCACCGCGACGCCCGGCAGCAGATTGGCCAGATGGGCCGCCAGCCGGCGGTGCGCGGTCGGATCGCCGACGCAGAATTCGGTGCGCGCCCCGAAGCCCTGGAGGCCGGTGTCATGCGGGGCGACCTCGGGGTGCGCACCACAGTTCTCGATCACCGCGGCCAGACCCAGCAGCGCCAGCGCGTCATGGCGCGGGATGCTCCAGTGCGCCGAGGAGCTGTCCCGGTGGGTGACCAGAACGCACTCCGAACCGTCCGGCAGCCCGAAGAAGCTCTGTTCGCGGGTGAGCTTCCGGCGGGCCGCCGCCGATTGCACGGCCCAGCCGGCCGCCAGGCCCACGACGAGGGCCGCGGCCGCCACGGTCAGGAGCAGCAGGGTGTCATCCATGGCCGGGGAGCGTAGCGGCACTCCGGGTGTGTGTTCGAGGGCGGGGCGGGTGGCTGGGACGGCTTGTCCCGGTCCATACGGGCATATCTGATCTCTACGGAAACGGACCCTCCTGGTCCGTATGGAAAGGGACCTGTCTGATCCGTAGGGACACGGCCCCTGCTCGGTGCCGTCATGGGGGCCGGTACCCGAAATGCCCTCTGTCGGCGCGCTGTTCACCCGAGTAGGCTCCGGCCTCTGCCGCCCCTCGCGCACGCCCTTGGAGGAAACACCGGTATGACCAAAGCCCGACGTCTCACCGTCCTGGGAGCGGCCGCCGCGCTGACCGGCTCCCTGGTGGCGGTCCCGGCCGCCGCCCTGTCCGCACCACCGCGGCCGGCCCCCTCGGCCCAGGACAGCGCCGCCACCGCCACCCCGGAGAAGACCCCGGTCGCCGTCGGCTCCGGCGGGGCGGTCTCCAGCGTCGACCCGGATGCCTCGGCCGCCGGTATCTCCGTGCTCAAGAAGGGCGGCAACGCCGTCGACGCGGCGGTCGCCACCGCCGCCGCCCTCGGCGTCACCGAGCCCTACTCCGCCGGCATCGGTGGCGGCGGCTACTTCGTCTACTACGACGCCAAGACCAAGGTCATACGCACCCTCGACGGCCGGGAGACCGCCCCGCGCTCCGCCGGCAAGGACCTCTTCCTGGAGAACGGCAAGCCGATCCCGTTCGACGAAGCCGTCACCAGCGGGCTGGGCGTCGGCACCCCGGGCACCCCCGCCACCTGGGACACCGCCCTGAACAACTGGGGCACCCGGTCCCTGGGCCAGGTCCTGCGCCCCGCCCGGAAGCTGGCCGCGCACGGCTTCACCGTCGATGAGACCTTCCGCCGGCAGACCGCGGACAACGAGGCGCGCTTCCGGGACTTCCCGGCGACCGCCGACCTCTACCTGCCGGGCGGCAAGCTGCCGGTGGTCGGCTCGACGATGAAGAACCCCGATCTGGCCCGTACGTACGGCGAGTTGGCGAAGAAGGGCGTCGGCGCGCTCTACAAGGGCGAGCTGGGCCGGGACATCG
The DNA here is from genome assembly GCF_003389455.1 of Streptomyces inhibens. GTDB lineage: Bacteria > Actinomycetota > Actinomycetes > Streptomycetales > Streptomycetaceae > Streptomyces > Streptomyces inhibens. Next base: position 26,620 of record NZ_QUAC01000006.1, read on the forward strand.
TCCGCACGGTCCGCGAGCCGCAAGTGCGCCCCGGATCGACCCGCAAGGTGCGGCCCGGCGATCTGACCGCGGACGACCTGCGGAGCTACCACGCCCTCAGCCAGGCGCCGACCCACACCACCTACCGCGGCCTCGATGTCTACGGCATCGGCCCGTCCTCGTCGGGCGGCACCAGCGTCGCCGAGGCGCTCAACATCCTGGAGAAGAGCGATGTCTCCCGGCTGAGCGAGAAGCAGTATCTGCACCGCTACATCGAGGCCAGCCGGATCGCCTTCGCCGACCGCGGCCGCTGGGTCGGCGACCCGGCGCAGGAGGACGTCCCGACCAAGGGCCTCACCTCGCAGCGGTTCGCCGACGCGCGGGCCTGCCTCATCCACGACAACAAGGCGCTGACCAGCCCGCTCGCGCCCGGCGACCCGCGCCACCCCGAGCGCTGCGCCGCCGCGGACAAGGCCGCCCCGACGACGTACGAGGGGGAGAACACCACCCATCTGACCGTCGCCGACAAGTGGGGCAATGTCGTCGCCTACACCCTGACCATCGAGCAGACCGGCGGCAGCGGCATCGTCGTACCGGGCCGCGGCTTCCTGCTCAACAACGAGCTGACGGACTTCTCCTTCGCCCCGGCCAGCCCGGCAGTGCACGACCCGAACCTGCCGGGCCCCGGCAAGCGGCCGCGCTCGTCCATCTCGCCGACGATCGTGCTGCGCGACGGCCGGCCGGTGGTGGCGCTCGGCTCGCCGGGCGGCGCGACCATCATCACCACCGTGCTGCAGACCCTGCTGAACCATCTCGACCGCGGGATGCCGCTGGTCGACGCCATCGCCGCGCCACGCGCCAGCCAGCGCAACGCGGCGGCCACCGAGCTCGAACCCGGACTGTGGAACAGCCCGGTCCGGGGGCAACTCGAAGCGATCGGACATGCGTTCAAGCAGAATCCGGAGATCGGGGCGGCGACCGGCGTCCAACGGCTGCCGGACGGCCGCTGGCTGGCCGCGGCCGAGAAGGTACGGCGCGGCGGCGGCTCGGCCATGGTGGTCCACCGGTCGTGACGGGCACCCCCTACGGGTGCCGGACGTAACGTCACCGCTACACCGCGGGGCGCTGTGTGCCGTCCGTGTGTCGTCGATGTGCCGCGCCGCGCGGCGTCGTTGATGGTCATGGCCGGGACGATTAGCCTCCTGGGACCGTTCGTTCGAATGGGCGGTCCCAGGGAGGGCACGCAGCGTGAGCGTTGACGAGAGCCAGGACAGTGAGACCGGGGCCCCGGCACGGCACATCGGTGCGGCGGTCGGGGAGTTGGAGGGCCTCGCCGAACAGGCACAGGCACTGGCCGAAGGGCGGGTCACCTCGACCGCGCTGGTACGACGGTCGCTGGAGCGGATCGAGGCCACCCAGGGCACCGTCAACGCCTTTAGGCGGGTCCGGGCCGAGGCGGCGATGGCGGAGGCCGCGAAGGCCGACCGCAGACTGGCCGCCGGGGAGCGGCTGCCGCTGCTCGGGGTGCCGGTCGCGGTGAAGGACGACACCGATGTGGCGGGCGAGCCGACCGCGTTCGGCTGCGCCGGCGAGTTCCCGCCCAAGGAGCGCGACGCCGAGGTCGTCCGGCGGCTGCGCGCGGCCGGCGCGATCATCGTCGGCAAGACCAACGCCTGCGAACTGGGGCAGTGGCCGTTCACCGAAGGACCGGCCTTCGGCAACACCTGCAACCCGTGGAACCTCGCGCACACCCCGGGCGGATCCTCCGGCGGCTCGGCCGCCGCGGTCGCGGCAGGGCTGGTGCCCGCGGCGCTCGGCACCGACGGCGCCGGCTCGGTCCGGATCCCCGCCGCCTGGTCCCATCTCGTCGGCATCAAACCCCAGCGCGGCCGGATCTCCACCTGGCCGGACCCCGAGGCCTTCCAGGGGATCACCGGGATCGGCCCGCTGGCCCGTACGGTCGAGGACGCGGCGCTGCTGCTGGACGTGGCCAGCGGCAACCACGACGGCGATCTGCACCGGCCGCCGGCCATCGCGGCCCGTGAGGCGGCCGGCCGCGACCCGGGGCGGCTGCGGATCGCGCTGTCCTGGAAGCCGGCCCTCACCTTCACCCGCAAGCCGCTGCACCCCGACGTCCGGGCCGCGGTGACCGGGGTGGCCCGCACACTGGTCCGCCTCGGCCACTTCGTCGAAGAGGCGGAGCCGGACTACGGGCTGGTCGGGCTGGCCTTCGTCCCGCGCGCCACGGCCGGGGTGGGGGAGTGGGCGGAGCGGGTCCCCGACCGCTCCCTGCTGGACCGTCGTACGCGGGAGGCCGCGAGGCTGGGGCGGCTGCTCGGCGGGCCCGTACTGCGCCGGGCGCGCGCCGTCGAAAGGCGTCAACAGCGGCGTATCGGCGCGCTGTTCGGCCCCTACGACGTCCTGCTGACGCCGACCACCGCCACCCCGCCGCCGCGCATCGGCACCCTCGCCAAGCTCAGCGGCTGGCGTACGGATCAGGCCATGATCGCCGCCTGCCCGTACGCCTGGCCGTGGAACGTCCTGGGCTGGCCGGGCGTGAGCGTCCCCGCCGGCTTCAGCGCGGACGGCCTGCCGCTGGGCGCCCAGCTGCTCGGCCCGGCCCACGGAGAGCCCCGGCTGATCTCGCTGGCCGCCCAGCTCCAGGACGATCTGCGCTGGCACGAGCGGCGGCCGGCCGGTCATCCGGCGCCGCCCGACATCACCCGCGTCGGTCGAGGAGCTTGAGGATCGCCTCGGTGGTGCCGGTCTCGCCCAGCCGCGGGAAGATCTTCTCCAGGCTGTTGCGGTGCGCCTCCGGGTCGAGGTCGGTCACCGCGTCGGTGGCGATGGTGACGTGATAGCCGTGCTCGTGTGCGGCGCGGGCGCTGGACTCCACGCCGATGCTGGTGGCGATGCCGCCGAGGACGACCTGGGTCACGCCGCGGCGGCGCAGCTCCAGATCCAGGTTCGTCCCGTGGAAGGCGCCCCACTGCTGCTTGGTGACGGTGACGTCGCCGGGCTGCCGGTCGAGCTCGGGCACCAGCTCCGCCCAGTCGGCGGGCGGGGTGGCGCCGCGCATCGCGGACTCCGTACGGCCCGGCGCGCCGCCCGTGACGTTCACCAGGACGACGGGCAGCCCACGCTCGCGGAACGCGGCGGCCAGGTGAGCACCGCGCTCGACGACCTCGGCGGCGGGCAGCGGACTGGTCGGCAGACCGGCGATCCCCTTCTGCAGATCGATCAGGACGAGGGCGGTGTGGGCGTCGAGAGTGGTGACGGGCACGGTGGCCTCCTTGTGAGGTGACAAGAGGTGACAGGGGGACGGCGGCGGGAGAGACGCTCGTACGGTCGGGGTGGTTGATCCGATGGATCGGTGGCCGGTTTCAGCCGTCGGTCCGGGGGGCGCCCGCCCGCAACGTGCGGTCGGCGAGGGTCAGAACGAGCAGCAGCAGGCCGAGCACGACGCCGATCAGGGCGATCTCGTGCAGCCCGGAGTCCGAGGCGCGCTGCCCGTACAGCAGCCCGATGAGGCCGGACGCGGTGATCGCGCCGAGGTACTGGGCGGTGCGCTGGAGCCCGGCGGCCGCACCCACGCCGTCGGCCGGGGCCTGGGCGTAGACGGCGGCCTGATTGCCGGTGGACGCCAGGCCCTGCGGGATGCCGAAGAGCGCCCCGGCACACAGCAGGACGATCAGCGGGCCGGTGCTCTGGAGCAGCAGGAAGACCGCGCTGCCGACGGCGAGACAGGCCGCGGCGACGGTCAGCGGGGCCCGGATGCCCTTGGTCCGGGCGCCGGCGATCGAGCAGAAGGCGGCCGCGCCGGACATCGGCAGCATGATCAGGCCGGCGTGGAAGGACGAGTAGCCGTGCGCCTCCTCCAGCCACTGGCTGAAGCCGTAGAGCACGCAGTAGATGACGAGATACGTCAGTCCGTGCCGGAGATAGGTGAGCACCAGCGCGCGGTTACGGGCGAGCATCCGCAGGTCGATGAAGGGCTCCGGGTGGCGCAGCTGCCACCACACCAGGACGGCGGCGAGCCCGCCGGCCGGCGCGAGCAGCGGCCACCGCGGGTCCGCGAGGCGCAGCAGGAAGAACATCGCGCAGGTCAGCGTCGCGGCGAACAGTGCGATGCCGAGCGGATCGAGGGAGCCGGAGCCGGAGCCCGGCTCGGCGCGCGCGGTGTGCGCAGGCTTCCGGTCGGCCGGGAGCCAGGCGAACGCCCCGATCAGCGCGAGCAGCGCCAGCGGAATGTTGACGGCGAACACCGCGCGCCAGCCCGCGGTCGCGGCGAGCAGCCCGCCGAGCGTGGGGCCGATGGCGGCGCTGCCCAGCGCGGCGAGCGAGAGCCGCCCGAGCACATACCGGGGCGTGGGCCGCCCCACCCGCCGCGACTCGGCGCGCAGCATCGCCATCGCGGCGGGGTACGCGGCCGCGGTGCCGATGCCGAGGACGACCCGGGAGACGATCAGCAGGGTGAAGGTGGGGGCGAGCGCCCCGATGAGGCCGGCGGCGCAGACGGTCAGCGCACCGGCGACGAAGACCCGGCGCGGTCCGGCCCGGTCGGCGAGCCGTCCCATCGACGGCTGGCCCACCGCGCTGGAGAGATACATCGCGGAGATGAGCCAGGCGGTGTCGGCGGCGCCGACGTGGAAGTCCTGGCCGATGGCCACCAGGGCGGTGGCGATCATCGTCGAGTTGATCGGGTTCAGCAGCGATCCGAGCAGCAGCGGCGTCATCAGCCGCCAGCCGAAGGCACGGCCGGCGCCGGTGGCGGCCGGACCGGGAACGGTGGCGGCCGGACCGGGAGCGGAGGCGGTGGGTCCGGCGACGCCCGCCCGGGTTATGGCCGGTTCCGCGGCGGAGGAGTCGCTCATTCCTGCATCAGCTTCCGCATCAGCCCGGCCGCCGTCGCCAGGGTCTGCTGTTCCTCCGGGGTCAGCCGGTCGGCGATGGCCACCGCGAGCCAGTTCTGCTTGGCCCGGCGTGCGGCGGCGAGAATCCGGCGGCCCTCCTCGGTGAGGGAGAAGACGACCTGGCGGCCGTCCGTCGGATGCGGGCTGCGGGCGAGGATGCCGCGCTCCTCCAGCGCGCCGACGGTCAGCCGCATGGACTGCGGACGGACCAGCTCGGCGCGGGCCAGCGCGGCGATGGTGGCCGGCCCGCCGGTGTCGATCCGGGAGATCGCCGAGCGCTGGGTCGGGGTGAGCTCGCCCTCTGACGAGGCGGCGCGCAGATGTCGCATGAGCTGCGAGACGGTCGCGCCGAGATCCGTCGCCAGGCGTTCCTGGTCCTTTTCCGGCATACGCCAAGCGTAAGAGATAGACAGGCAAACTTGCAAGTTTGCCTGTCGTTTCCGTCGCGGGTCCCTGGGCGCGCCACGGGAGAGATGGTCTTGCCACGGTGCGTAGCGAGGCTTACGGTCACCTCCACACGCGTAGATCGCGCCGTTGATCCCGCGTGGGCTGCAGGCAGACGCATCGACAAAGGAGCAGCTCATGGCCGATGTTGTGCGTGCCGCACTGGTTCAGGCGACCTGGACCGGCGACACCGAATCGATGATCGCGAAGCACGAGGAGTACGCCAGAGCGGCGGCCGCGCAGGGCGCGAAGGTGATCGGCTTCCAGGAGGTCTTCAACGCTCCGTACTTCTGCCAGGTCCAGGAGCCGGAGCACTACCGCTGGGCCGAGCCGGTGCCGGACGGGCCGACCGTACGGCGGATGCAGGACCTCGCCCGGGAGACCGGCATGGTGATCGTGGTGCCGGTCTTCGAGATCGAGCAGCCCGGCTTCTACTACAACACCGCGGCCGTCATCGACGCCGACGGCACGGTCCTCGGCACCTACCGCAAGCACCACATTCCACAGGTCAAGGGCTTCTGGGAGAAGTACTACTTCAAGCCGGGGAACGCCGGCTGGCCGGTCTTCGACACCGCCGTCGGCAAGATCGGCGTCTATATCTGCTACGACCGCCACTTCCCGGAGGGCTGGCGGCAGTTGGGCCTCAACGGCGCCCAGCTGGTCTACAACCCCTCCGCCACCTCCCGCGGTCTGTCCGCCCATCTGTGGCAGCTGGAGCAGCCCGCCGCCGCCGTCGCCAACGAGTACTTCATCGCGGCGATCAACAGGGTCGGCGTCGAGGAGTACGGCGACAACGACTTCTACGGCACCAGCTACTTCGTCGACCCCCGCGGCCAGTTCGTCGGGGAGCTCGCCAGCGACTCAAAGGAGGAACTGGTCATCCGCGACCTCGACTTCGGGCTGATCGACGAGGTGCGCCAGCAGTGGGCGTTCTACCGGGACCGCCGCCCCGACGCATACGAGGGGCTGGTGCGGCCGTGACCCAGACCCCCCATGACGCGGCGGACCTGCACGCCCGCCATCAGGCCGTCCTGCCCTCCTGGCTCAGCCTCTATTACGACCGGCCCATCGAACTCACCCACGGTGAGGGCCGCCATGTCTGGGACGCCGAGGGAAACCGCTATCTCGACTTCTTCGGCGGCATCCTCACCACCATGACGGCGCATGCGCTGCCCGAGGTGACCAAGGCCGTCGGCGAACAGGCCGGCCGCATCATCCACACCTCGACGCTCTATCTCTCCCGCCCCATGGTCGACCTGGCGGAGCGGATCGTGGCGCTCTCCGGCATCCCCGACGCCCGGGTCTTCTTCACCACCTCCGGTACGGAGGCCAATGACGCGGCCCTGCTGCTGGCCACCACGCACCGACGCTCCAACCAGATCCTGGCGATGCGCAACAGCTACCACGGCCGGTCCTTCTCCACGGTCGGCATCACCGGCAACCAGAGCTGGTCGCCGACCAGCCTCTCGCCGTTGCAGACGCTCTATGTGCACGGCGGGGTGCGCAGCCGCGGCCCGTACGCCGAGCTGAGCGACCGCGCCTACATCGCGGCCTGTGTCGCCGACCTGGAGGACATGCTCCAGCAGACCGCGGGCGGCGTCGCCGCGCTGATCGCCGAACCGATCCAGGGCGTCGGCGGGTTCACCATGCCGCCGGACGGCCTGTACGCCGCGTTCCGCGAGGTGCTCGCCCGGCACGGCATCCTGTGGATCAGCGACGAGGTGCAGACCGGCTGGGGCCGCACCGGCGACCACTTCTGGGGCTGGCAGGCACACGCCGACAACGGCCCGCCGGACCTGCTCACCTTCGCCAAGGGCATCGGCAACGGGATGTCCATCGGCGGGGTGGTGGCCCGCGCCGAGGTGATGAACTCGCTCTCCGCGAACTCCATCTCCACCTTCGGCGGCAGCCCGGTCACCATGGCCGCCGGCCTGGCCAACCTCAACTATCTCCTCGAACACGACCTCCAGGGCAACTCCCGGCGGGTCGGCGGGCTGCTCATCGAGCGGCTGCGGGCGGTCACGGCCGGCCTCGAAGTCGTACGGGAAGTGCGCGGCCGCGGCCTGATGATCGGCATCGAACTGGTCCGCCCCGGCACCGACGAGCCCTCGCCGGAGGCCGCGTCGCTGGTCGTGGAGGCGGCCCGGGAGCGCGGCCTGCTGCTGGGCAAGGGCGGCCTGGGCGGCGCCTCGCTCCGCATCGCGCCCCCGATGACGCTGACCGTCGCCGAGGCGGAACAGGGCGCCGATCTGCTGGCCGATGCGCTGCACTCGGCGCAGCGGCTCCTGGGCGGGACGTAGCCGGCGGACTCACCACGGGCGGGGCGGCTCCGCGGTGCCCCGTCCGTTCCCCGGCAGTGAGGGCAACTCCCCCTCGTACGAGGAGCGTTGAGGGGCGCTTCAGGGTGGACTCCCGAACGTGGGGGGTGGGAGCGGGAGCGAACGTCGGATGTGCTTCGGGTCTTCGTCAGGGGCTCTCCGCCGCCGACGCGCGCACCGTGTCGGCGACCAGCGTGAAGAACCGGGTGTGGGCGCGCCGGCTGCACGGGGCCTCCGGGTTCCACGGCAGCAGCCGGGCGCGGGCCTCCAGTGCCCGCCAGTGCTCGTCGGCCCGGAGCTCCTCGGGCCGGGCGGCATTGGCCCGTACGTCCATGAGCACGATGTCCGGAGCCATCGCCGCGGCCTCCGCCCAGCCGACCGTCGACCAGTTCGCACCGGATCCGGCCGCCGGCTCCACCAGTCCGACGCCGTGCTCGGCCAGTGCCCGCAGATCCGGCCAGGCGCCGGGCCGGGCCAGATGCACCCGCTCCGGTCCGCCGGGTGACAGCGCCACCACCCGCGGCCGCACCGCCCCGCCGGTCGCCTGCCGCAGGGCGTCCTCCGCCGCGTCCAACTCCCGTGCCGAGCTCAGGGGTTCGCCCCGGCCCAGCGATCCGGCGAGCGCCGCGAACCGTTCGCGCACCTCGGCCAGGCTCCGGCCGGGGCCCACCGCGACGGTGGCGACCGGGACATGCGCCTCCAGCTCCAGGGCGGTCTTCTGCTCCAGCCCGTAGACCTGCTCGCCGTCATAGGTCACGGCCACCACGAGGTCCGGTTCCGCCTCCAGCACGGTGTCCGGGTGCAGCGAGCCACCCGAACCGAGGTACGGGATCTCCGTGAGCGGCAGCTCGCCGCTCTTGGCGGGGTCGGGGGCGGCGCCGTCGTGCTGGGACCCGAAGAGCCCCACGGGACGTATGCCGTGATCCCACAGCGTCGCCCCCGCCTGTATGTACGCGACGATCCGTACCGGCCGGTCCCCGGCCACCGCCAGGCGTCCCCGGTCGTCGGAGAACTCCCACGGTGTGCTGTGTTCCATGACCTGTCGCCTTTCTGCGTCGTCCGTCATGACGTTCTGCCGCTTGCGAGGATTGCCCGCCGGCGTCGGCGGATATCTGCCCATCGCGCCACCCCCGCACCCCTCCGGGGCGGGCCCCGCCGGTGCCGGCCGGCCCGCGCGTTGAACCGGCCGGATGATCGTCGTCGCAACACGAATGCCCCCGCTGATTAACGGTCACGGTATTGCCACGGTGGGTGACATGCTTCTACGGTGTCTCCTTCTCGACCGGAATCTACGGGTGTAGACCAGTGGTGACGTGGCGTCAGGCAGGGAGTTGAGATCGTGAGCCGTACGGTCGTCCGGGGCGGACTGGTCATCACCGCCGCCGATGAGATGCACGCCGATGTCCTGGTCGAGGACGGCCGGGTCGCCGCCCTCGCCGCGCACGGCAGCCCCTCGGCGGACAGCTGGGGCGGGTCCGCCGACCACACCATCGACGCCACCGGCAAATACGTCATCCCGGGCGGTGTCGACGCCCACACCCACCTGGACTTCCCCTTCGGCGGGACGTTCTCCTCCGACAACTTCGAGACCGGCACCCGCGCCGCGGCCTGGGGCGGCACCACCACCCTCGTCGACTTCGCGGTCCAGTCCCGCGGCAAGTCGCTGCGGGCGGGCCTGGACACCTGGCACGCCAAGTCCGACGCCCAGTGCGCCATCGACTACGCGTTCCACATGATCCTCTCGGATGTCAACGAGCACACCCTCAAGGAGATGGACCTCCTGGTCGCGGAGGGTGTCACCTCCTTCAAGCTGTTCACCGCCTACCCCGGGGTCTTCTACAGCGACGACGGACAGATCCTGCGCGCGATGCAACGCTCCGCCGACAACGGCGGGCTGGTGATGATGCACGCCGAGAACGGCATCGCCATCGACGTCCTCGTCGAACAGGCGCTGGCCGAGGGCCGGACCGATCCGCGCTACCACGGCGAGGTCCGCCATGTCCTCCTGGAGGCCGAGGCCACCCATCGCACCATCCAGCTGGCCCGGGTCGCCGGCGCACCGCTCTACGTCGTCCATGTCTCCGCCGAGGAAGCCGTCGCCGAGATCGCCCAGGCCCGCGACAAGGGGCTCAATGTCTTCGGCGAGACCTGTCCGCAGTATCTGTTCCTGTCCACCGACAACCTCGCCGAGCCGGACTTCGAGGGCGCCAAGTACGTCTGCTCCACACCGCTGCGGCCCCGCGAGCACCAGGCGGCGCTCTGGCGCGGACTGCGCACCAACGACCTCCAGGTCGTCTCCACCGACCACTGCCCCTTCTGCTTCCAGGGGCAGAAGGAGCTCGGCCGCGGCGACTTCTCCAAGATCCCCAACGGGATGCCCGGCATCGAGAACCGGATGGACCTCCTCCACCAGGGCGTTGTGGAGGGCCGGATCAGCCGCCGGCGCTGGATCGAGATCGCCTGCGCCTCCCCGGCCCGGATGTTCGGCCTCTACCCGAAGAAGGGCACCATCGCCCCCGGTGCCGACGCCGACCTCGTCGTCTACGACCCCACGGCCGAGCAGACGGTCTCCGCCGAGACCCACCACATGAACGTCGACTACTCGGCGTACGAGGGCAAACGGCTCACCGGGCAGGTCGAAACGGTGCTCTCGCGCGGCGAACTCGTCATCGACCGGCGGAAGTTCACCGGACGTGCGGGCCATGGCCAGTACATCCCGCGTGGCACATGTCAGTACCTCATTTAAGGAGCGCCGCTGTGGACTTCGGAGTTGTCCTGCAGGCCGACCCGCCCGCTTCCGCCGTCGTGTCCCTGATGCGCCGCGCCGAACGCAACGGCTTCCGCTACGGCTGGACCTTCGACTCGGCCGTCCTGTGGCAGGAACCGTTCGTCATCTACAGCCGCATCCTGGAACACACCGACCGGCTGATCGTCGGCCCGATGGTCACCAACCCCTCCACCCGCACCCCCGAAGTCACCGCCTCCACCTTCGCCACCCTCAACGAGATGTACGGCAACCGCACCGTCTGCGGCATCGGCCGCGGCGACTCCGCGATGCGGGTGGCCGGGCGGCCGCCCAACACCCTGGCCCGGCTCGGCGAGGCGATCGGCACCATCCGCGACCTGGCCGAGGGCCGCGAGGCGGACCTCGGCGGCGGCCACCGGGTCCGGATCCCCTGGATCAAGGGCGGCGAACTGCCGGTCTGGATGGCCGCCTACGGGCCCAAGGCCCTCGCCATGGCGGGCCGGCTGGCCGACGGCTTCATCCTCCAGCTCGCCGACCCCTTCCTCACCGAGTGGATGATCAAGGCGGTACGGCAGGCGGCGGTGGACGCCGGACGCGACCCGGCCGAGGTCACGATCTGCGTCGCCGCCCCCGCCTATGTGGGCGACGACCTCGGCCACGCCCGCGAGCAGTGCCGCTGGTTCGGCGGCATGGTCGGCAACCACGTCGCCGATCTCGTCACCCGCTACGGCGAGCACTCCGGCATGGTGCCGGACGAGCTCACCGACTACATCAAGGCCCGCAAGGGCTACGACTACTCCCACCACGGCCGGGCCGACAACCCGGACACCGCCTTCGTACCGGACTCCATCGTCGACCGCTTCTGTCTGCTGGGCCCGGCCGCCGCGCACCTCGACCGGCTGCACCAGCTCAAGGCGCTGGGCGTGGACCAGTTCGCGCTCTACGCCATGCACGACGCCAAGGAATCCACCATCGACGCCTACGGAGCAGAGATCATTCCCGCGTTCGCCGACTGAACGGGCCCTGGTACGGGGCCGGTTGTCGCCCACGCAGCTGTGCGGCAACCGGCGGCCGGCGGCCCGCCCCCGGACGAAAGGTCCCCGCATGCCCGCGACCTCCCCCTCCGTGCCGCCGGAACTCCCCATAACACCACCAGGGCAGCGCACCGCCCCGGACGGCCGCATCGAACCGGCACCGGGCGCGATCGCACCGCACGGCCGGTACGTCAACGCCGATCTGCGCCCCGTACCCCTGGCCGAACGCCGCTGGACCACCTACAACTTCACCGCCCTGTGGATCGGCATGGCCCACAACATCCCCTCCTGGACGCTGGCTTCGGGCCTGGTCGCCCTCGGCATGGACTGGAAACAGGCGGTCCTCACCATCGCCCTGGCGAACCTCGTGGTCCTCGTCCCGATGCTGCTCACCGGGCACGCCGGCCCCAAGTACGGCATCCCCTTCCCCGTCCTGGCCCGGGCCTCCTTCGGGCTGCGCGGCGCGAACCTGCCCGCGCTGGTGCGCGCCGCCGTGGCCTGCTGCTGGTTCGGCATCCAGACCTGGATCGGCGGCCAGGGCATCTACATCCTGCTCGGCAAGATCTTCGGCGGCGACTGGGCCGGGGCCGCGTCCATCGGCGGCTACCCCTGGACCCTCTGGCTCTGCTTCCTCGCCTTCTGGGCCGCCGAACTGGCCATCATCCACCGCGGAATGCAGACCCTGCGCCGCTTCGAGAACTGGGCCGCGCCCTTCGTCCTGGTCGGCGCGGTGGCGCTGCTCGTCTGGATGGCCGTCAAGGCGGGCGGGTTCGGTCCGCTGCTGGACCAGCCGAGCACGCTGGGCTGGGGCCCCGACTTCTGGCCCGTCTTCTTCCCGTCCCTGATGGGGATGATCGGCTTCTGGGCGACGTTGTCCCTGAACATCCCCGACTTCACCCGGTTCGGGGCCGGCCAGCGGGCGCAGGTCTGGGGGCAGACCCTGGGGCTGCCGACCACGATGACGGCGTTCGCGCTGCTCTCCGTGCTCGTCACCTCCGGCTCGCAGGCCGTGTACGGGGCGCCGATCTGGGACCCGGTCGCACTGGCCGGCAAGTCCGACAATGTCTTCGGTCTGCTCTTCGCCCTGGTCACCGTGCTGATCGCGACGATCTCGGTCAATATCGCCGCCAACGTGGTCTCGCCCGCCTACGACCTGGCCCATCTGGCACCGAAGTTCATCAACTTCCGTACGGGCGCGCTGATCACGGGCGTGGTCGGCGTGATCATCCTGCCGTGGAAGCTCACCGCCACACCCGAGCTCTACATCTTCACCTGGCTCGGTGTGGTCGGCGGACTGCTCGGCACGGTCGCCGGCATCCTCATCGCCGACTACTGGATCATCCGCCGCACCGTCCTCGACCTCGCCGATCTCTACCGTCCCGGCGGCCGCTACTGGTACACGGCCGGCTGGAACTGGCGAGCCGTCCTCTCCTTCGTCGTCGGCGGACTGCTGGCGGTGGGCGGCTCGTATTCGCAGCCCGGAAAGGGCCCCTTCCCCGCCGACGGTCTGATCCCGTTCCTCAAGCCACTCGCCGACTACGGCTGGGCGGTGGGCCTCGGCACCGCACTGACGCTCTACGCGGCGCTGATGGCTACGGCACCCGGCCGAGCCACTCCGCCGAACTGAACTTGCCCGCCGCCAGCTCCTGCGCCCGCGCCAGCTCCGCGTCCGAGACCACGCCGTCCGCCCCGCCGTAGCGCGCCCGGAACGACGCGATCATCCGCTCGATGACCTCGGCGCGGGGCAGCCCGGTCTGCCGCCGCAGCGGATCCACCCGCTTCTCGGCGCTGGCGATGCCCTTGTCCGACACCTTCTCCCGGCCGATCCGCAGCACCTCGACCATCTTTGCCGCATCGATGTCGTACGACATCGTCACGTGATGCAGCACGGCCCCGCCCGCCCGTCGCCCACCACCGCCCCGAGCCGAAACGCTGCGCGTTGCCCCTTCCGGAATTGAGACAACGCGCTTCTGCGCCGCCCCCGCAACCTTCCCGGCATCCGTCGCGATGTCATTGAGCGGCTTGTACCAGGCCTTGATCCCCATATCGCCCAGCGCCGCCAGCACCCAGTCGTCCAGATACGCATAGCTCTCGGCGAAGGTGAGCCCCTGCACCAGGGACTGCGGCACACACAGCGAATAGGTGATGGTGTTGCCCGGCTCGACGAACATCGCCCCGCCACCGCTGATCCGCCGTACCACCGTCACACCATGGCGCTCGGCACCCCGCTCGTCGACCTCGTTACGCAGCGACTGAAAGCTGCCGATGATCACCGCCGGCCGGTCCCACTCCCACACCCGCAGGGTCGGTGGCCGCCGACCCGCCGCGACCTCCTGCGTCAGCACCTCGTCCAACGCCATGTGCAGCGCGGGCGGCTGCGGCCCCTCATGAATGATCTGCCAGTCGAAGTCGGTCCACTCCGCGGCGTCCACCACGGCCCGCCGGACCGCGACCCCCACCGCCTCGCTGCTGAACCCGAACAGCACCGCGCCGGCCGGCAGCGCCGCATCGATCCGCGCCGCCAGCCCCCGCGCATCGGTGTCCGCCGGCGCACCCTCCAACGCCCCGTTGATCGCATCCAGCGCCTCGTCCGGCTCCAGGAAGAAGTCCCCGGCGACCCGGACCCCGCGCAGCGTTCCGTCCGTCACCTCCAGATCGACGACCACGAGCTTGCCGCCCGGGACCTTGTACTCACCGTGGTGCACGGTGTTCTCCTCTCCCCGAGGTCTCCCCGAGTCCGCGCCTCACCCACCCGCCGTCAGCTTCTCCAACAGCCGGGGCAGCGCACTGCCGATCGGCTCGCGGATCACCTCGGCGGCAAGCGTGTCGTACGGCGTCGGCTCGGCATTGACGATGATCAGCCGTGCGCCGTGCTCGGCGGCCACCCCCGCGAGCGAGGCGGCCGGCTGCACCTGCAACGTCGTGCCCACGGCCAGGAAGATCTCGGCGGCCTTCGCCACGCCCAGCGCCGTACCGAGCACCTGCGGATCCAGCCGCTCCCCGAACATCACCGTCGCCGACTTCAGGATCCCGCCGCACACCAGACACGCGGGATCGGGCTCGCCCGCGGCCACCCGCGCCAGCGCCTCCTGCATCGACGACCGGGCATGGCAGCGGGTACAGGTCACCGCCCGCACGGTGCCGTGCAGCTCCAGCACCTTGCGCTCGGGCATCCCCGCGAGCTGATGCAGCCCGTCCACGTTCTGTGTGATCACCCGCACCGGCGTCCCGGACCGCTCCAGCCGGACCACCGCCTCGTGCGCGGCATTGGGCCGCGCCCGGAAGGCGGGGCTCTCCTGCCGCATCCGCCACGAGCGCCGCCGGATCTCCGGATCGCCCATGTACGCGTCGTAGGTGACGAGCTTCTCCGCCTCCGGGTCCCGCCGCCACAGCCCGTTCGGTCCGCGGTAGTCGGGGATCCCGGAGTCGGTGGAGATTCCCGCTCCGGTGAGGATCGCGACGAGGGGGCGGCGGGGAGGCTGGTCGGGGGACACGTCGGTGCCGGTCATGGGGCGAGCGTACGCAGAACGCAGGCCGGCCGTCCCGTCAGTTTTCGGTGTCGGGCCGCCAGCCGGGCGCGTGCCGGCGGGCGAGTTCGTCCCAGGCGGTCGCGCCGCCGGGCAGGGGCCAGGACCAGGTCGCTGCCCGGGCGGTCACCAACTCGTGCAGCTGCTGTCCGAGTCGGCCGCTCGCCGCCCGGGAGCGGAGTGCGGCGAGCGGGTCGCCCGCGGCGTGCTCGTCTGCCAACTGGGCGGCGCGGTGCTCGTATTCGCTGATCAGCGGCTGGGCGTAGCGCGTGGCCCACTGGTCCGGTAGTTCACGGGCGAGGGCCAGGACGGCGGGTCGGCCGTTCTCGGCGAGCGCGGCCGCCAGGCGGTCATGGCCGTCCAGCACCAGGAAGGTGTCGAGGCCGCCGACCCACCAGAGGAGAACCGGCGGAAGGACGCCCTCGCGGTACTGGCGGCGGTAGGCCTTCACCCGCGCCGCGTCGGGTGCGGACAGCGGGCGCAGGGGCAGGATGTCGCGGGCGTCCTCCACGGGATCGCCGTAGCCGAACCAGGTGATGTGGCCGATGGGCGGGTCGTGCTGCGGCAGCCGTGCCCAGTTCGCCGCGACGTCCCATCGCCGGGGCAGACCGGGCGTCAGCTGCCAATCGCCGCCGTGCAGGGGCCCGTTGAGGCTGGTGTGCAGCTCGCTCGCGAAGTGCTGGGCCCAGCCGGCGAACCAGGCGTCGGTGTCGTCCGGGTGCGTTTCCCGGCGCGCCCGGGCGGCATCGGCGCGGAGCGGGGGCAGCGGCGAGTCGTACCGGCCCGTGCGGACGTAGTGCACCCCGCGGAGCGTCGCGCGCTGCCGCGCCAGCAGTACGACCTGCTCCCCCTGGAAGAGCACCAGCCGCCGCCCGTCCGCGACGTCGACCCGCAACGACGGGCGGTCCGGTCCGTCGACGGCCAGCGCCAGCCCGTCCCAGCGGACGCCGGTGGCGGAGCGGGGGAGGGGGGTTTGCTGCATGGGCATGGTGAGAGGGTACGTCCGAGATCCGGGACACCCTTCTGCCGGTCTCCTGTATACGAATTACCGGCCTCCTGTATACGAAATACGTGCCAACTCCGGCCCGGCGATGTCCGGAAAGCCAACGACGATCGAGGAGCCCACACTCGTGTTCACCACCCGTCCGACCCTTCAGGGCACCTTCGGCATGGCCTCCACCACGCACTGGCTGGCGTCCCAGTCCGCGATGGCGGTCCTGGAGGACGGCGGCAACGCCTATGACGCGGCCGTCGCAGCCGGGTTCGTGCTGCATGTCGTCGAGCCGCATCTGAACGGGCCGGCGGGCGAGGTGCCGATCATCCTGGCGCCCGCGGACGGGCCCGTGCGGGTGCTGTGCGGCCAGGGCCCGGCACCGGCCGGCGCGAGCGTGGCGCACTACACCTCGCTCGGCCTCGACCTGGTCCCCGGCACCGGGCCGCTCGCCGCCGCCGTCCCCGGCGCCTTCGACGCCTGGATGCGGCTGCTGCGCGACCACGGCAGCAGGTCACTCGCCGAGGTGCTGCGGTACGCCATCGGCTACGCCGAGCACGGCCACCCCGCCGTCGAGCGGATCGGCGAGACCGTCGAGACGGTGCGTGAACTCTTCGAGACGGAGTGGACGTCCTCCGCCGAGATCTACCTCCCGGGCGGCAGGTCCGTCGCCCCTGGCGGTCTGCTCAGGAACCGGCCGCTGGCGGCCACCTGGCGCCGGCTGATCGCCGAGGCGGAGGCCGCGTCAGCCGGCCGCGAGGCGCAGATCGAGGCGGCCCGCCGGATCTGGCGCGAGGGCTTCATCGGCGAGGCGCTCGCCGAATTCGCGGCCCGCCCGGCCATGGACACCTCCGGCGAACGCCACCCGGGCACCCTCACCGGCGACGATCTGGCCGCCTTCTCCGCCACGTACGAGGAACCGGTCACCTACGACTGGCACGGTTGGACCGTCGCCAAGGCGGGCGGCTGGTCCCAGGGCCCCGCCTTCCTCCAGCAACTCGCCCTGCTGCCCGAGGAGTTGCCCGCATACGGCAGCCCCGAGTACGTCCATCTGCTCATCGAGGGCTGCAAGCTGGCGATGGCCGACCGCGAGGCCTGGTACGGCGACGCCGACGAGGTCCCGCTCGACACCCTCCTCGGCGACGGGTACAACGCCGCCCGCCGGACCCTCATCGGTGAGCAGGCCTCCTACGAGCTGCGGCCCGGCAGCCCGGACGGCCGCACCCCGCGGCTGAGCAAGCATGCGACGGCGGTCGCGGCCGGCGAGGAGGGCTTCGACGCCATGGGCATCGCCGGCAGTGGTGCGGGCGAGCCCACCGTCGCGCGGTTGCCCGCGGTGGCCGCGCCGGAGACCGACCACAACGGTGCCACCCGGGGCGACACCTGCCATATCGACGTCGTCGACCGCTGGGGCAACCTGGTCTCCGCCACCCCCTCCGGCGGCTGGCTGCAGTCCAACCCCGTCGTCCCGTCCCTCGGCTTCCCGCTCGGCACCCGGCTCCAGATGGCCTGGCTGGAGGAGGGCCTGCCCAACTCCCTCACCCCGGGGCGCCGCCCCCGCACCACTCTCACCCCGTCCCTCGCGCTGCGCGACGGGGTCCCGGTGATGGCCTTCGGCACACCGGGCGGCGATCAGCAGGACCAGTGGCAGGTCCACTTCTTCCTCGCCGTGGCGCTGCGCCCGCCGGTCCGTGGCGGGCTCGACCTTCAGGGCGCCGTCGACGCGCCGAACTGGCACAACGACTCCTTCCCCGGATCCTTCTTCCCGCGCGGGATGCGGCCGGGGAGCGTGACCGTGGAGTCCCGGATCGGCGACGGGGTGATCGACGGGCTGCGCCGGCGTGGGCATCACGTCACGGTGGGTGACGCCTGGTCCGAGGGCCGGCTGTGCGCCGTGGTCCGGGATCCGGAGACCGGGGTGCTGTCCGCGGCGGCGAATCCGCGGGGGATGCAGGGGTACGCGGTCGGGCGCTGACCGGTCCGGCACGGCGGGACCGCGGGCCGCGCCACCCCCGCCGTGCCCACCGCGGCATCCGGAGTTCACCTGGAGTCCAGGTGTCGTGTCAGTGGCTCATGGTTCGATGGATACATGCTCGAAGCACTTCGTACCCAAGATTCGGGAGATACCGCGATTATCTCGACCACCCCGATTGCCCCGGAGGACGCCGCCGCGGCCGCCGCCCCCGGTGCCGAGGCCGTCGACGCCCCGGGACTCGACCTCTCGTCGCTGGACCTGGCCGCCGTCGAGGCCGCCGTGCGCCGCGCCGCGGCCGACGAGATCATGCCGCGCTTCCGGCAGCTCGCCGCCGAGGACATCGTCGAGAAGAACGGGCCGCACGACCTCGTCACGGTCGCCGACCGGCTCGCCGAGGAGCACCTCACCGCCGCGCTCACGGCCCTGCTGCCCGGCTCCCGGGTGGTCGGCGAAGAGGCGGTGCACGCCGACCCCACCGTGCTCGACGCGCTGCACGGCGACGCACCCGTCTGGATCGTCGACCCGGTCGACGGCACCCGCCAGTTCGTGCACGGCGACCCCGGCTTCGCCACGCTCGTCGCGCTCGCCCACCGCGGCGAGGTGCTGGCCTCCTGGACGTACGCCCCCGCGCTCGGCCTGATGGCCATCGCCCGCCGCGGCGCCGGCGCCGAGCTGAACGGCGTACCGCTGCACACCGGCACCCCGGACCCGGACGCCGTCCTCGACGTCGCCACCTCCCACTACGACTTCACCGACGACGACCAGAAGCGGGTGCTGGCCGCCCTGGAGACCGGCGGTATCGCCCCGCGCCCCTGTGGCTCGGCGGGCCTGGAGTATCTGCACATCGCCCGCGGCGAGATCGACGCCACGGCCTTCAGCTGGGAGAACGCCTGGGACCACGCCGCGGGTCTGCTGCTGGTCCATGAGGCGGGCGGTGCGAGCGGCACGGTCGCCGGGCAGCCGTTCCGTATCGAAGGCGGCAATGCGCTGCCCTTCACGGCGGCGCGGGACGCCGAAACGGCGCGGCGTATCCTCGGACTGCTGGCGGCCGCCAACTGACCCTCGACGACGAGGGTCGGACGTGAGGGGAGTGGCGCAGGTGCCGACGATGCTCGATGCCGTGGTGATCGGGGCGGGGCCCAACGGCTTGACGGCGGCCGTCGAACTGGCCCGCCGTGGCATGTCCGTGGAGGTCTTCGAGGCCCGCGACACCATCGGCGGCGGCGCCCGCACCGAGGAGCTGACCCTCCCCGGTTTCCGCCACGACCCCTGCTCGGCGGTGCACCCCACCGGCGTGGGCTCGCCCGCCTTCGCCAGAATGCCGCTGGAGCGGTACGGCCTCGAATGGCTGCACCCCGACCTCCCCATGGCGCATCCGTTCCCGGACGGCACGGCCGCCGTGCTCGCCCACTCCGTCGGCGAGACCGCGATGTCCTTCGGACCGCGCGACGCCGGCGCGTACCGCAGGCTGGTCGCGCCGTTCATCGGCAGGTGGGAGGCGATGGCCCGCGATTTCCTGCGCACCCAGTGGCTCGGCCCGCCCCACGACCCGCTGACCTACGCCCGCTTCGGCCTGGTCGCGATGCAGCCGGTCACCCTCCTCAGCCGCCGCTTCCAGGACGAGAAGGCCCGCGGCCTGATGGCCGGGCTCGCGGCGCATGCCATCGCCCCGCTCGGCGGCATCGGCACCTCCGGCATCGCCCTGATGTTCGCGCTCGCCGCGCACGCCAAGGGCTGGCCGGTGGCGCGCGGTGGCTCCCAGGCCATCTCCGACGCGCTCGCCGGCCTGCTGCGCGCCCATGGCGGAGTGGTGCACACCGATTTCGAGGTCAAGCGGCTGGACGACCTGCCGCCGGCCCGTGCGTATGTCTTCGATACGTCACCGACCGCGCTGGCCCGGATCGCGGGCCTGGGCCACGCCTACCGCGATGTGAAGTACGGCCCCGGCGTCTTCAAGATCGATTACGCGCTGTCCGGCCCGGTGCCCTGGACGGCCGAGGCCGCGCACCGCGCCGGCACCGTCCACATCGGCCCCACCAGCGGCGAGATCGCCGCCGCGCTGAACGCCGCCACCCACGGCCGGGACCCGTCCGTCCCCTTCCTGATCACCGCTCAGCCCAGCCTGATCGACCCCACCCGCGCCCCCGAGGGCAAGCACACCTTCTGGGCGTACGGCCATGTCCCCAACGGCTGGGAGGGTGACGCCACCGACGTCGTCGAGCGGCAGATCGAGCGGTTCGCCCCCGGCTTCCGCGATCTGGTCCTGGCCCGCGCGGTCGCCGGTCCGCCGCAAATCGCCGCCCGTAACGCCAACTACGTCGGCGGCGACACCGCCACCGGCTCCGCGGCCGGCCTGCGCCTGCTCATCCGCCCCAAGCTCGCCCGCATCCCCTACGAAACCGCCCACCCCGCCGTCTTCCTCTGCTCCCAGGCCACCCCGCCCGGCCCCGGCGTCCACGGCATGTCCGGCCATTACGCCGCCAAGGCGGTCTGGCGCCGACTCCGCGCGCACCGCCGCTGACCACACGCACCGCCGTCAACCACACGCACCACCGCTAAATCAACTGGCCGCACCACCGGACCCTGCTTACGCTCAGGGAACATGAGCACCTCCCGCCCCACCCTCACCCTCGTCCAGGGCGACATCACCGAACAGACCGTGGACGCCGTGGTCAACGCCGCCAACTCCTCGCTCCTCGGCGGCGGGGGAGTGGACGGGGCGATCCACCGCCGCGGCGGCCCGGAAATCCTGGCAGAGTGCCGCTCCCTGCGTGCCGCGCAGTACGGCCGCGGCCTGCCCACCGGCCAGGCCGTCGCCACCACCGCGGGCCGGCTGCCCGCGCGCTGGGTCATTCACACCGTCGGGCCCGTGTACTCCGAGAGCGAGGACCGCAGCGCCCTGCTGGCCTCCTGCTACCGCGAATCCCTGCGCATCGCCGACGAACTGGGCGCGCGAACGGTCGCCTTCCCGGCCATCTCCACCGGCGTCTACCGCTGGCCCATGGAGGATGCCGCCCGTATCGCCATCGAGACGGTGCGCTCTGCGGACACGGCCGTGGACGAGGTGCGGTTCGTCCTCTTCGACGAGCGGGCGTACGCGGCGTTCGCCCAAGCGAGCTGACCGCAGCGCGGCCGGGCTGGTTCCCTGCCTTCCCTGCCTTTGCGGCCGTCATTTGAACCGGGCGTCGGGGCTGTGGAAGAACTTGAAGATGGTCAGGACCGCGATCACCTGCACCAGGACGTAGGCGACTTGCGTGGAGAAGCTGCGGATCTGGTAGATCGACAGCAGCTGTCCGACGCGGTTGGGCCAAAAGCGCCGTTCGGAGCGGAACGTGTGGACGTCCATGGCGAGGCTGGTCAGGGTCAGGATCAGCAGCATCAGGGAGCCGCCGACGGCGACATTGCCGGTTTCCTGATCGGTGATGAGGTTGCCGAGGAGGCCCAGGCCGATCAGCAGGGCGTAGGCGACCACCAGGCCCAGAGCGCGGGCCGGGCCACGGCGGCCGGGCAACAGGCGCCACAGTGCCCCCAATACCAGTCCGGCGCCTGCCCAGACGAGCTCCCACCTGATGAACGACCACACCACGTCGGGTACTCCGAAGATGTACAGCCCTCGGCGCATCCATGCGAATCGTTGTGAGTAGTCCATCCAGACCATCAGAATGCTGCCCGGCAGGCCGAATGCGGCCGCCAGAGCGGCGGCGCGGCGCGCGTTGTCCCACCATTCGGCGTGTGGTCCCCAACTGAGGGCGACGTCGACGACGGTGACCTGGACCGGCAGCCAGGGCCGTGGAGCGCCGCCCTCTCCGGTCACCGGCCGCCAGCGGTGCAGCCGGCTCAGTTCCCTTTCCACCGCGTGCCGGCTGAGTGGGCCTTCGCCGCCTCCGTGCTCCATGCTGCGCAGGGCGGCGGTCAGTTCACGGTAGCGGCGCGCGCGTGCGATCAAGTCGCTGCGCTCGGCTTCGGTGATCGATTCGCACAGTTGCGGGGAGCCTTCGCCTCCCTCGAAGTGCTGGGTCAGTACCGCCCGGCGCCGGCCGACGGCCAGCAGCCCGTAGAGCGCGGCGATGTCGAGGGCGAGCCAGAGGACGGCGAAGGCCTGGCTGCCGGCGTAGGAGTTCTGGCGCCAGGCGACCACGACGGCGAAGAACACGGCGAGCAGGAGGCGGTCCAGCCGAGTCAGGCTCGCATACGACACGGTGGGTGTCAGGTCTCTGGCCCGTAGCAGAGCGACGATCGCAAGGCCGGTCAGTACCCATGCATGGGCGTAGTACCAGAGCGGGATCTGGTAGGCGACGGACGCCAGGTTCAGGCTCAGGGAGGCCACGTGATCGACGTGGTAGGCGGGCGTGGTGCGGTCGCTCAGCCAGCTGACGCGCTGCCACGTGTACTCGCTTGCCCATACCGACCATCCCAGGAGCAGGATGGTGACGGCGGCGAGTGCGGGACCGAACCGGCGCAGCCGCCAGGGGGCCGCCGTCGGTCTGAGTCCGCCTTCTTGGGCGAGCATCCAGGCCCACAGCGCGAAGCCGGCCAGCCACAGCCACTCCGTGGCCGCGGCCAGCGCCACCAGCACGGAGAAGCCGGCGTCGGTCACGCCGATGCGCGTGGCCAGTTGCGGGGGAAGCCCGAACAGGGACGGCATCGCGGCTACCAGCCCCGCGGCCGCGGCCACGAGTGAGGCGGCCAGCAGTACGGACTTCCTCGGGCGGGCGCAGACGACCAGGAGCCAGCCTGCCAGGATGCCGATCAGCACCTGCCAGCGGAGGTTGTAGTCCAGCCAGCCGGGTGTGGGGTGCGTGACCGCCTCGGCAGTCTTCTGCATCCCTTTGTACAGCAGCAGGACCATCAGGCCGAGGGCGGCTTTGAGCAGGCCCCACCGCCACAGGGCGGTGCTGCTGCTCTTTTCCAGCTCGGTGAGCTGGGAGTCGGCGGGCTGACGGCGGGCACGCAGGGTGGCTTTGAGCAGGCCCCACCACCACAGGGCGGTGCTGCTGCTCCTTTCCAGCTCGGTGAGCTGGCGGCCGGCGGGCTGACGGCGGGCACACAGGGCGGCCAGTACGATGGCGATCGAGGTCGCCATCCACCAGGTGGTCACCCCGGCGGCGTTGACGACCAGCAACGGTTCGGTGCCCTTGGCTGTGGCCGCCCAGGCCCGTTGCCAGGGGGGAAGCACCTGCACCGTGACCATGGGCTCTCGCGCGGCGGGCCTTCGGAGCCCGGTCCACACCAGGTGCCCGTTTTTGGCCGTCGAGGGCCTGGGGCTGACCTTGGAGGCGCCCAGTCCTCCCAGATCGATCTCCACCCTGTTCCAGTGGGCGCCTCTGAGCGCCTGCGGCGGGACGAGCTTCAGGGCCCAGTTCCCGTGGTGGACGTCCATTACCCACGGGCCGACATCGAAGTGCCCGCCGGAGTTGAACTGGAACAGCGTCTCGTAGCGGACCTCGACCCAGGACGCCACCGCCATGACCCGTGGGTTGTGCGTGCGCCACTCCTCGGGGCGCTTCATGGACTGCCGTTCCCGAAGCAGGCAGCGCATCGCACGCCGGTAGAGCTCGGAGTTCTCGCTCAGCAGCAGGTCATCGGCGTACGGCCAGCTGGTCGGTACCCGGACCGTCATTACGCCGATGGCCTCGGGGACGGTGCGGTCATGGTTCCTCAGGCGCAGCTCGACGTCCGTGCGGGCCGCGGTCAGCTGCGCGGCGTGGCAGTCATCGGCCGACGAGGCGCCGACCGCGTCCGACCGGGCGGGCCACCCGCCCCAGCACACCAACCCGACGAGCAGCACAGCGGCACAGCGCAGCCCCAGGCCCCGCAGGCCGCGGCTGCCGGACCCCCCTGTCTGCCGCGCCCGTCTCACCCGCGCGCCACCTGTCACGGCACCGCGGGCGCCTGCTCCGCCCGCGCACCCCGGCCTCCGCGACGCGGGCCGCAGCGCACTCTCACGGCGCCGCACCGGTGCTTGTCGGGCATCCGCTGATATGGGTGCACTGCAGAATCACCTGGCACACCAGGCTCTCGGCCTCTTCGCCGTCACCGCTGCCGCCGGTCTTGACGAAGCGCCACTGGGAAGGCTGGGTGTGGTCCGTCGTTGCGGCCTTTTCGACGTGGATGCGCAGCGTGCGTGCCGCGAGATCATGGGTTTCGACCAGGACCTCGTCGGAGGAGACGGGGAAGTGGTCGTGCAGCAGACACAGGCCGAAGCGGTCGAGGTTTCCGTGCCTTTCCAGCACGGCCACCAACTCACGGACGAACTGACTGTCCTGAGGGCTCAGCCCCTCGGCTTCCTCGAAGCGGGGAAGCTCCCGGCCGGGAGTGATCGTGCGGTTTCCCATGGCTCTGTCCTTGACCTCGTATGTATGTGGCCTTCGTGGCGCAAATATGCGGACAAACACGCGCAATCCGGCGTAACGTCCGGGACTGGCCGGTCGGCCGCACGTACGGCGCCGGGGCCCGATGGCGTCATACCGCCGACCGGTCACGGACAACGGCGTCATCCCGGCCTCCCTGAGTACGGCGGAACGGCCGCGCGGCATCCGAGTGAGTGCGGTCCCCGGACGACTGACGCCCCGTCATGGCCGGCCGGCACTATGACGCTGTGGTCGAGATGAATGCGTCAACGGTCCCTGAGCGCCCCGTAATCGAGCCCTATCCGCCGATCGAGCCCTACGACACCGGCATGCTCGATGTCGGCGACGGCAACCTCGTCCACTGGGAGGTCTGCGGCAACCCGGAAGGGAAGCCCGCGCTGGTCGTGCACGGTGGGCCGGGATCCGGATGCACCGCCGGGGCGCGCCGGTACTTCGACCCCGAGCGCTATCGGGTGGTCCTCTTCGACCAGCGCGGCTGCGGCCGCAGCGCCCCGCACGCCAGCGATCCGGCCACCGATATGCGGCACAACACCACGGACCATCTGCTCGCGGACATGGAGCAGTTGCGCACGCACCTGGGCATCGAGCGCTGGCTGCTGTTCGGCGGATCGTGGGGTTCGACGCTGATCCTGGCGTACGCGGAACGCCACCCCGGGCGGGTGACGGAGATCGTCATCCCCAGCGTCACCACGACCCGGCGTTCGGAGATCGACTGGCTCTACCGCGGCGTCGGCCGGTTCTTTCCCGAGGAGTGGGACCGCTTTCTCGCCGGCGCCCCCGGGGTGGGCCGGGACGGCGACATCGTCGGGGCGTATGCCCGCCTGATGGAGGACCCCGACCCGGCGGTACGCGAGAGGGCCACCGCCGACTGGTGCGCCTGGGAGGACGCGGTGCTCTCCCTGGAGCCGTACGGGAGCTCCAACCCGTACGGTGACCGGCCCTCGAAGGCCCGGCTGGGCCTGGTGCGGATCTGCTCGCGCTACTTCTCGCACGGCGCATGGCTGGAGGAGGGCGCCCTGCTGCGCGACGCCGGCCGGCTGGCGGGCATCCCCGGGGTGCTCATCCACGGCCGGCAGGACATGGGAGGGCCGCTGCACACCGCCTGGGAGCTGGCCCGCGCCTGGCCCGACGCCCGGCTGATCGTCATTCCTGGCGCGGGGCACAAGGGGAGCGCCGCGACGCGTGCGGAGGTGCTCGGTGCGCTCGACCGGTTCGCCGGGAAGTGAGCAGGTGTGACCCGCGCCGTCCCTGGTGGCCCGACGTTGATGTCGGATTCTCGCCAGCCGGGACCCGCCGGCTGAGGAATCCTTGAGGCCATGCACACCGACACCGAGCGCTGTCTGCGCGCCGTGCAGTCCAAGGACGCCCGCTTCGACGGCTGGTTCTACACGGCGGTGCTCACGACCCGTATCTACTGCCGGCCCAGCTGCCCCGTGGTGCCGCCCAAGCCCGAGAACATGCGCTTCTACCCGAGCGCGGCCGCCGCCCAGCAGGCCGGATTCCGGGCCTGCAAGCGGTGCCGCCCGGATGCCAGCCCCGGCTCCCCGCAGTGGGACGAGCGGGCCGATCTGGTCGCCCGTGCCATGCGGCTGGTCGCGGACGGCATCGTCGACCGCGAGGGCGTCCCCGGCCTCGCGGCGCGCCTCGGCTACAGCACCCGGCAGATCGAGCGCCAGCTGCTGGCCGAGCTGGGCGCGGGGCCGCTCGCCCTGGCCCGCGCCCAGCGCGCGCAGACCGCCCGGCTGCTCGTGGAGACCACCGCACTGCCGATGGCCGATGTCGCCTTCGCCGCCGGGTTCGCCAGCATCCGTACGTTCAACGAGACGGTACGGGAGGTCTTCGCGCTCTCCCCGACCGAACTGCGGCAGCGCGCCAGGCCCGGCCCGCGCGCTGTGGTGCCCGGCGCGCTCGCGCTGCGGCTGCCCTTCCGGCAGCCGCTGAACCCCGACAACCTCTTCGGGCACCTCGCCGCCACCGCGGTCCCCGGTGTCGAGGAGTGGCGTGACGGCGCCTACCGCCGCACCCTGAGCCTCCCGTACGGGCACGGCATCGTCGCCCTGGCGCCCCGCCCCGACCACATCGACTGCCGGCTCGCCCTCACCGATCTGCGCGATCTGGCCGGCGCCATCGCCCGCTGCCGCCGGATGCTCGACCTCGACGCGGACCCGGAAGCCGTCGACGGGCTGCTCCGCGAGGACCCGCGGCTGGCACCGCTCGTCGACAAGGCACCCGGCCGTCGTGTCCCCCGTACCGTCGACGCCGATGAATTCGCGGTCCGCGCCGTCCTCGGCCAGCAGGTCTCCACCGCGGCCGCCCGCACCCACGCCGGACGGCTGGTCCATGCGCACGGCGAGCGGGTCGACGACCCGGGCGGCGGCCTCAGCCACCTCTTCCCGTCCGCCGCCGCGCTCGCCGAACTGGACCCGGAGTCGCTGGCGATGCCCCGTACCCGCCGGGCCACGCTCACCGGCGTCATCGCCGCCCTCGGCTCCGGCGCGCTGCAACTGGGCGTCGGCAGCGACCGGGACGAGGCCCGCGCGCAGCTCTCGGCACTGCCGGGGGTCGGCCCCTGGACCGTCGAATGCATCGCCATGCGCGCACTCGGCGACCCGGACGCCTTCACCCCGACCGACCTCGGTCTGCGCCGCGCGGCCGCCGGGCTCGGCCTGCCGCACACCCCGGCGGCCCTGATCCGGCACTCCGCGATCTGGCGCCCCTGGCGCGCCTACGCCGTCCAGTACCTCTGGGCGACCGACGACCACCCCATCAACCATCTCCCGACGAACTGAGTCCGCAGCCATGACCGTGCACGCACCCGCGCCCGGCGCGCCCCTCACCCACACCGTCCTGGACGACACCCCGGTGGGCCCGCTCACCCTCGTCGCCGCCGGCGATGCCCTCACCGGGCTCTACATGACCGACCAGCGCCACCGCCCGCCCCAGGAGACCTTCGGCGACCCGGCGAACCCCGACGAGCCGCCGTTCGCCGCGACCATCGCCCAGCTCCGGGCCTATTTCCGCGGCGAGTTGACCACCTTCGACCTGCCGCTCGCGCTGCGCGGCACGCCCTTCCAGCGCCGCGTCTGGGCGGCGCTGTGCACGATCCCCTACGGCGAGACGCTCTCGTACGGGCAGCTCGCCGAACAGCTCGGCGCCCCGTCCGCGGCCCGCGCGGTCGGGTTGGCCAACGGGCGCAACCCGGTCGGCATCATCGTGCCCTGCCACCGCGTCGTCGGCGCCGACGGCAGCCTCACCGGCTACGGCGGCGGCCTCGACCGCAAGCGCCGGCTGCTCGCCTTCGAGCGGACGGATCACGCCCTGTTCCCGGCGGAGGCCTGCGGCTGACGGGAGCCGGCGACCGAGGCGTGCCGACGGCTGAGGAGGGCCGGCAGTTGGGGAGGGCCGGTAGTTGAGGAGAGCCGGCGGCTACGGCGTGGCCGTGGTGGGCCCGCCCCGCGGCGTCAGGCCGTCCAGCAGCGCCCGTGCGGTCTCCGCCGCGAACTCCTCCTCGCCCTCGGGCCGCAGCGCACCGGCCGGCGCCTCGGTGCCGAAGAACAGATCGAGGAAGGCACGGTGGAAGCAGGCCCCGATCAGCAGGGTGGCCGCCGCGTGCGGGTCGATGCCGGTCGAGACCCGGCCCAGCTTCTGCTCGGCCGTCAGATACGCGGCCAGATGCTGGGTGGCGTTCTGCGGTCCGGCGGTGCCCAGCTCGTCCAGCTTGCGGCGGTGCGTCGCCAGCAGCTCCGGGCTGGCGAAGAGTGACGCGGCGATCGGGAAGGAGCGGCGGTAGAAGCGGACGGCGGCCAGCGCCACGTCCTTGAGGTGCACGGCCGGACCGCGATCGTCGCCCGCCCTGCGCGGCAGCTGCTCCATCGCGTCCGAGAACCGGGGTGCACGCTCGTGCAGCACCCGGACGAAGATCTCTTCCTTGTTGCGGAAGTGCTTGTAGAGCGCCGCTTCCGAGCACCCCGCCTCCCGGGCGATCTGCTTGGTCGTCGTACGCGTCAGGCCCACGGTCGTCATCAGCGCGGCGGCGGCGTCGAGGATGCGGGAGCGCGTCAGGGCGCCTCCGGTCAGGGGAGCGGCGGCGTCTGGGGTCATGGCGGGAGCTTACCTTGACAGGTGAGTGAACACTTACCCACACTGGCGGGTAAGTGTTCACTCACCCTTTGCTCACCCCCCTTACCCACCCTTGGGAGAGGCCATGAAACTCACCGTCCTCGGTGCGTCGGGCGGCGTCGGCCGACAGCTCGTCACGCAGGCCCTGGCCGACGGGCACGAGGTGACCGCCGCGCTGCGCAGCCCGCAGAAGCTGACCGTGCGGCACGAGCGTCTGACCGTGGCCCGCGCGGACGCGCTCGACGCCGCCTCCGTCAAGACGGTGATCGACGGCGCCGACGCGGTGCTCTCCGGCATCGGCCAGGCCGGCCGGCACGACCCGCTGCGGCCCGCCTCCACCTCGGCCCGCGCGGTGGTCGAGGCGATGACCGCGACCGGCGTACGGCGCCTCGTCGTGGTCAGCGCGGCCCCGCTCAACCGCACCGGCGCCGGCCAGTCGTTCCTCACCCGCCGGGTGTTCGGCCCTCTCCTGTGGGCGGTCCTCAAGGAGCTCTACACCGACCTGGAGCGGATGGAGGCCGTACTGCGTGACAGCGACCTCGACTGGACGGCTGTCCGCCCGCCCCGCCTGCTCGACAAGCCCGGCGAGGGCCGCTACCGCCACGCCGTCGAGGCCGGCCCGGCCGGCGCCAGCCTCGCCCGCGCCGATGTGGCCCGCGCCATGCTCGATTTCGTCGACGACCCGCAGACCTACGGCCATGCGGTGGGCATCAGCCGCTGACACCGCCGCACCATGCCGGCGGCTCTGGCGACGGGCCTCAGAGTGGACCCGCTCTAGGCCGGGCTCTCCGCGTCGACCACGCCCCGTACCTCCGCCACCAGGCGCTCCGCCTCCGTCAGCGAGTGCCGCAACTCCTCTTCCGTACGCCCGAGTTCGCCGAGCAGGGAGAGGGCGCGCGCCTCGAAGCCGGGCGGTGTGTGGGGCATGGCGGCGGCCGCCGCGAGGGCGCCCTTCTCGTTGAGGCACCAGGTGCCGTGGTGCGCGTGCAGGGCCTGGACGAGGTTGCCGACGGCCCGGGACAGGCACAGGGCCGCATGCAGTACGTCCCGGGCGGTGTATGACTTGCCCGCCATCGCCACCGAGAACCCCGCGTCCCAGACCGCGGCGCCGGCCAGCGCCTTCCGCAGCGCCTCCGGATAGGCCCGGGCCTCGTCCTTGAGGCGGGCCAGCTCCCCGTCGGTGTCGGCGAGCACCCGGCCCAGCGCCACCTCGCCCGGATAGGCGGGCGACCAGAAGCCGTGCGGATGACCGGCCTGGACGCCGATCTCGAAGCGGCCCGCGCGGCAGTCGTCCCACACCCGCCGCACCCGGTCGGCGTCCCGCAGGATCCAGTCCACATGGCTGCCGTCGGGCAGTACGAGCCACGCCCCGCCGTTGACCCACGCGCCCCAGGCCCCCGGCCCGTACACCTCGACCGGGCCGCCGGTCACCTCCGCGGCGAGCGCCTCCAGCGCCGGCAGGTCCGGCTCGCCCCGGTAGTAGACGCCCAGATCCCAGTCCGAGTCCGCCCGGTGCGTGCCCCGCGCCCGGCTGCCCCCGAGCATCACCCCGACCACTCCCGGTACTTGGGCGACCTTGGCGGCAATGGCGTCGATGGCGTCTATGGCTTCCATGGCGGACAGCCTAGGACGCGGCCCCTGCGGAGCGGGAACGGTTTTCGCGGGGCCCGCGGCCGGCCTCACGCCGGCATGCCGTCAGCCCCCGAAGGCGTCAGACCGTCCACCAAGGCAGCAGCTCCCCACGCCTACGCGCTGTCCGCGTCGAAGTGAATCAGCGGCTTGATGATTCCCCCCTCTTTCGAGGCCATCATCCGGAATGCCCGTTCGATCTCGTCGAAGCCGAATTCGTGCGTGGTCATGGGCGTGGGATCGACCTTCCCGGTCTCCATCAACCGGAAGATCCGCCGAAGCCACCCGCGGCCTCCGCGGTTGAACCCGCCGTAGACCTGCTTGTCGGACATGCCGTATCCGAATGGCTCCAGGGGGATCTTCAACGGCTCGGGCACCTCCCCGTGGTACCCGACGTTGGAAATGCGCCCTCCCGGCTTCGTGACCCGAAAGGTTGCCTCCCAGGTCTGAGGGGTGCCGAGCGCCTCGATGGCTGCGTCGACCCCCTGGCCGTCCGTCAGCTCCAGGATCCGCGCGACCGGATCGCACCGTGTGTGGTCGACGACCAGATCGGCGCCGAAGGGGCGGGCCAGATCCTGACGGGCGGGAACCGACTCGACGGCGATGATCAGGCCCGCGCCGCGCAGCCGGCAGCCGATCGTCGCCGACAGCCCCACCGCGCCCTGGGCGAAGATCGCGACGGTTTCGCCCAGTGCGAGTTCCGCGTGTTCGGCGGCGACGAACCCGGTGGAGAGCATGTCGGTGGCGTACAACGCCTTGTGGTCGGAGAGCCCTTCGGGAATCGGTGCGAGGTTGGCCTGGGCGTTGTTGACGAGAAAGTACTGGGCCATGTTCCCGTCCCGCCGGTTGGTGAATCTGGCGCCTCCCAGCATCCGCCCGAGGCATTGCGAGGAGAACCCGCGCTGACAGGAATCGCACTGGAAGCAGGGCGTGACCCCGGACACCGCGACGCGCTGGCCTTTTGCCAGTCCCTCGACGGCCGAGCCGAGCGCATGGACGACACCGACCGCCTCATGCCCCAATGTCACATCCGGAGCGACCGGAATCGCGCCCCTCATGGTGTGCACATCGGTTGTGCACACCATGGCCGCGGTGGTGCGCACGACCGCGTCATTGGGGCCGGGTTCGGGGACCGGCTTCTCGATGACGCCGACCTCACCGACCTTCCGGAGAACAAAAGCTCTCACGTGTGATCACCTGCCGCTCTATGCGGGGAGTGCGAGGAGAGCGTCAGCCGGCCCAGGTCCATGCGGCGACCTCGGGGAGATCCGTGCCGTACCGCGGACTCGTGTGAGTGGCTCATGCCATTGCCGTTCCCGCAGAGGAGACCCGGCAATGGGCGCCGCGTCATCCTCCGCCCGTTCGGCCGACACGGCGCGCCGGCATCGGCGGCAGCCGCATCAGGCCCCCACCACCCGGCGGTCCCTGGGCACCCAGAACGTACGCCAACCCGGCACGCATCCACCTGCGTCGGTGACGGGTCCCGCCGCACACCGACGGACCGTCAGCTTCCGGCCGGCGGCAGGCCGTCCTCCAGCTCCGCCGGGCCGCGGCCGTCCGCGAGGGCCTTGAGGGCGGCGCCGATGCGCAGTGCCATCTCCCGGTTCACCAGCGTCTGGGCCTCTTCCCAGTGCACCAGGCGCCAGGACAGCAGCTCCTCCTCCTGCAGCCGGATCGCGGCGAGCCGGTCCGCGTCCAGCACCCCACCGTCGTAGAGATACGACACCAGCGGCGGCCGGCTCTCCCCGCGTACCCAGTCGACGGCGAGCAGCGGCCCCAGCTCGATGTCCAGGCCGATCTCCTCGGCGGTCTCGCGACGGGCGGCCTGGCGGGGCGATTCACCGGCGTCCGACTCGACGGTGCCGCCGGGCAGGATCCAGGTGTCGCGGTAGTTCGGCTCCACGAGCAGGATGCGGCCCTCCGCGTCACGGAAGATGGCGCCCGCGCCCGCGAGCACCCGGGGCAGGCCGGCGATGTACGTGGCGTAGTCCATGGTCGTCACGGCGCGAGCCTAGAGCCTGCCCGGTGGATCTTCGAGGGCGCGCGAGGGTGCGTGTGGCCCCCTTCGGACCCAAGTGCCCTGTTCGCGGGGCCGCCGGCCGGATAAGGTCGCAGCGGCGCGACTGCCAGTTCGAAAGCAAGGGGAAACACGGTGGCGGACGCAGCAAGGACAAACACAGCACATGTGCTGATCGCCGCGGACAAATTCAAGGGTTCGCTCACGGCCGTCGAGGTGGCCGCGCATGTCACGGCCGGTCTGCGGCGCGTGGTTCCCGATCTGGACGTGGCGGCCGTCCCGGTCGCGGACGGCGGCGACGGCACGGTCGCGGCCGCCCTCGCAGCCGGCTTCACCCGGCACGAGGCGCGGGTCACCGGCCCCACCGGCGAACCGGTGACGGCCACCTTCGCACTGCGCGTGGGGGCACCCCCAGCGGTAGCTGGGGGAGGCACCGCGGTGGTGGAGATGGCGGAGGCCTCCGGGCTCCAGCACCTCCCCGGAGGCGTCTTCGCGCCCCTGACGGCCACCACGTACGGCACCGGAGAGCTGCTGCTCGCGGCCCTGGACGCGGGTGCGACCTCGATCGTCTTCGGCGTCGGCGGCAGCGCCACGACCGACGGCGGCGCGGGCATGCTCGCGGCGCTCGGCGCCCGGTTCCTGGACGCGGAGGGTACGCCGATCGCCCCCGGCGGCGGCCCGCTGCGCGAGCTGGCCACGGCCGATCTGTCCGGCCTGGACGCCCGGCTGGCCAAGACCGCGATCGTGCTCGCCAGCGACGTCGACAACCCGCTCACGGGCCCGAAGGGCGCCCCGGCGGTCTACGGGCCGCAGAAGGGCGCCGACGAAGACGATGTCGCCACGCTGGACGCCGCCCTGGCGCACTATGCCGAGGTGCTGGAGCGCGCGGTGGGCCCCAAGGCCGCCGAGCACGCCCTGGCGCCCGGTGCGGGCGCGGCGGGCGGCGTCGGCTATGGCGCGCTGGTCGGCCTGGACGCGGCGTTCCGGCCGGGCATCGACGTGATGCTCGACGTCCTGGGCTTCGCCCCGGCGCTGGCCAAGGCCACGTTCGTCATCACCGGCGAGGGTTCGCTCGACGAGCAGACCCTGCACGGCAAGGCCCCGGCCGGCGTCGCCGCCGCGGCCAGGGCGGCCGGCCTGGACGTGGTCGCGGTCTGCGGCCGGCTCCAGCTGACGCAGGAGGCCCTCGGTGCGGCCGGGATCCAGCGTGCGTACGCCCTGACGGATCTGGAGCCCGACCCGGCCCGCTGTATGGCCGAGGCGGGCCCGCTGCTGGAGCGGGCGGCGGAGAGTCTGGCGCGCGACTTCCTGGTCTGAGGCCGCGGTGCGGCCCGCCGCGGGCCGCACCCACCACAATGCCGAGAGCCCCGGGCGAATTCTTCGCTCGGGGCTCTCGGCGTGGTTCTCGGTCCCGCTAGGGGAGCTGTGCGGCGCGCGACTCGGCACGCGACTCGCGGCGGTTGTCGCGGAAGGTGTTGACCCTCCGGGCCGTCGCGAACAGCGGGATCATCGCGCCAAGGACCACCTGGAGGGAGCAGCCGGTCTGCAGCAGCAGCTGGCCGCCGGGGGCGTCCAGGGCCCAGGCCGCGAGCATGCCCATGCTGAGCACGATCCAGCTGAGCATCGCCACCGCGAGCCGGCCCCGCGGCTTGGGGTACTCGACCCGGCTCACCATCAGCCAGGCCACTCCGATGATCGCCAGCAGCGTCGGCAGGAACGGCAGCTCCAGCAGCACGATGGCGACGACGGTCAGGGCGCCGAAGGGGCTCGGCATGCCCTGGAAGATGCCGTCACGGATCGTGACGCAGGAGAAGCGGGCGAGCCGGAGCACGACCGCCAGGAGCACCACGACCGCGGCGACCACCGACACCCGCTGGTGCGCGTCCTGGGCGACCATGCCCCAGGTCACGACGAAGTACGCGGGCGCCAGACCGAAGCTGATCAGGTCGGAGAGGTTGTCGAGCTCGGCCCCCATCGCCGAGGCTCGCAGCTTGCGCGCCACCAGGCCGTCGAACAGGTCGAAGACCGATGCGAGCAGCATCAGGATCACGGCCATCGCCGCACTGTGCCGGGCCATCCCGCCGTCCTCGGTGCCCGTCAGATGCGGGATGAGGACCCCGGTGGTGGTGAAGTACACGGCCATGAAGCCGCAGATGGCGTTGCCGAGAGTGAGGGTGTCCGCTATTGACAGCCGCGTGGACAGCGGCATGTCGTCCTCGTCCTCGTCGGTCTCGGGTGCCCAGCCCGCCTGTGTCTCGGGATCAATCACGGTCAAGGCGAGTCACCCCCGCTGTGGTCGCCTGGCCGACCTCGACCGCCACCTCGACGCCCTCCGGGAGGTAGATGTCGACGCGCGACCCGAAGCGGATCAGCCCGATCCGCTCGCCCTGCTCGACCTTGGTGCCCTCGGGCACGTAGGGGACGATGCGGCGGGCCACCGCGCCGGCGATCTGCACCATCTCGATGTCGCCGAGCTCGGTGTCGAAGTGCCAGACAACCCGCTCGTTGTTCTCGCTCTCCTTGTTGAACGCCGGAACGAATCCGCCGGGGATGTGCTCCACGGACGTCACGGTGCCGGCCAGCGGCGCGCGGTTGACGTGTACGTTCAGCGGGCTCATGAAGATCGCGACGCGGGTACGTCCGTCCTTCCACGGCATGATGCTCTGCACCACGCCGTCGGCCGGAGAGATGACACGACCCTGAGCGATCTCCCGCTCGGGGTCGCGGAAAAACCACAGCATGCCCGCCGCCAGAGCGGTGGTGGGCACGGCAACGGCGGCCCAGCGACCCGACCGGCGGGAGCGGGCGAGGCTGACCGCTGCCGTGGCAACGGTCGGCAGGAGCCAC
This sequence comes from Streptomyces inhibens, assembly GCF_003389455.1. Taxonomy (GTDB): domain Bacteria; phylum Actinomycetota; class Actinomycetes; order Streptomycetales; family Streptomycetaceae; genus Streptomyces; species Streptomyces inhibens. Next base: position 61,530 of record NZ_QUAC01000006.1, read on the forward strand.
GGCGACGCTCCGCGCGCGAGGCGGACGCGACCGCGTTGTGCAGAGGATTGGCTGTGGGGCATGGATGACCTTCGTAGCGGAGGATGCCGCGTATGGATACGGGGGACGGCGGCTTTCCGGGGATGCTATCGGTTGCGAGCGGCAACTGGCCAAGAGCCAGAGCCAATCCGTGGCCGAAGAACGATGACGGGGTGTGATCTTCGTCTAGACCAAAGTGGTCCAAACGGGACTTTCACCCCTGGATCCGGTACTCCTCGAGTAGCCGTCGCCCAATGATCATTTTCTGGATCTCGGCGGTACCTTCACCGATCAGGAGCATCGGGGCCTCGCGGTAGAGGCGCTCGATCTCGTACTCCTTGGAGAAGCCGTAGCCACCGTGGATGCGGAACGCGTCTTCCACTACCTCCTTGCAGTACTCGGAGGCCAGGTACTTCGCCATGCCCGCCTCGAGGTCGTTTCGCTGGCCCGAGTCCTTTTTGCGAGCGGCATTAACCATCATTGCATGGGCCGCTTCGACCTTTGTTGCCATTTCCGCCAATTTGAACTGGATGGCCTGGTGCTGGGCGATCGGCTTGCCGAAGGTGTGTCGCTGCTGTGCATACGAAACGCCCAGCTCGAAGGCGCGCTGGGCGACGCCGCAGCCGCGCGCGGCCACATTCACCCGGCCGACCTCGACGCCGTCCATCATGTGATAGAAGCCACGTCCGGTCTCGCCGCCGAGCACCCGATCGGCCGGGATCCGAAGCCCGTCCATGATCAGTTCGGTGGTGTCGACGCCCTTGTAGCCCATCTTGTCGATCTTGCCCGGGATGGTCAGGCCGGGCCGCACCTCACCGAAGCCGGCCTCCTTCTCCACCAGGAAGGTCGTCATCGACTTGTGCGGAGCGGTGCCCTCCGGGTGGCCCTCGTCCGTACGGCACAGCACTGCGACGAGCGTGGAGGTGCCACCGTTGGTGAGCCACATCTTCTGGCCGTTGAGGACGTAATCGTCGCCGTCCCGCACGCCCTTGGAGGAGATGGCCGAAACGTCGGATCCCAGCGCCGGCTCCGACATCGAGAAGGCGCCCCGGATTTCACCGGCCGCCATCTTCGGCAGGAAATAGTCCTTCTGTTCCTGCGTGCCGTGCTGCTTGAGCATGTACGCCACGATGAAGTGGGTGTTGATGATGCCCGAGACGCTCATCCAGCCGCGGGCGATCTCCTCGACGGTCAGCGCGTACGTGAGAAGAGACTCACCCAGGCCGCCGTACTCCTCGGGAATCATCAGGCCGAACACGCCGAGTTCCTTGAGGCCCTCGACGATCTGCGCCGGGTATTCGTCGCGGTGTTCCAGCTCCGTGGCGACCGGCAGGATCTCCTTGTCCACGAAGTCACGGACGGTGGAGAGGATTTCCCGCTGAATGTCGGTCAGGCCCTCGGTCTGCGCGAGACGGGTCATGACTACTTCTCCTTCTTGGCCGGAGGGGCCTGCAGCTCCGGGCGGCCGGGCTGCTCGCCGCCGCGCTCCTTGATGTAGGTGGCCGTGGGGACCATGACCTTGCGCCGGAAGACGCAGACCAGGGTGCCGTCCTGCTTGTAGCCCTTGGTCTCGACGTGCACGATGCCGCGGTCCGTCTTCGAGCGGGACGGCGTCTTGTCCAGCACCGTCGTCTCGCCGTAGAGCGTGTCGCCGTGGAAGGTCGGCGCCACATGCTTCAGCGACTCGATTTCCAGATTGGCGATGGCCTTTCCGGAGACATCGGGCACCGACATGCCCAGCAGCAGCGAGTAGATGTAGTTACCGACGACGACATTCTTTCCGAAGTCGGTGGTCTGCTCCGCGTAGTTGCTGTCCATGTGCAGCGGGTGATGATTCATCGTGAGCAGACAGAAGAGGTGGTCGTCGTATTCCGTGACGGTTTTCCCCGGCCAGTGCTTGTAGACATCGCCGACGGTGAACTCTTCGTAGGTACGGCCGAACTGCATCGCGCTTAAGCCTCCGGGGCCTCGAACTTGGATGTACGGGTCATGCCGGCGGCCCGGCCCTTGCCGGCGATGACCAGCGCCATCTTCCGGCTCGCCTCGTCGATCATTTCGTCGCCGAGCATCGCCGAACCCTTCTTGCCGCCGGCCTCCGAGGTGCACCACTCGTAGGCGTCCAGGATCAGCTCGGCGTGGTCGTAGTCCTCCTGGGAGGGGGAGAACACCTCGTTGGCGGCCTCGACCTGACCCGGGTGCAGCACCCACTTGCCGTCGAAGCCGAGGGCGGCGGCGCGGCCGGCGACCTCGCGATAGCCGTCAACATTCTTGATCTGAAGGTACGGGCCGTCGATGGCCTGCAGATCGTAGGTGCGGGCCGCCATCAGAATGCGCATCAGAATGTAGTGATAGGCATCCGCGCCATAGCCGGGCGGCTGCTCGCCGACCACCAGGGACTTCATGTTGATGGACGCCATGAAGTCGGCCGGGCCGAAGATGATGGTCTCCAGGCGCGGCGAGGCGCCGGCGATCTCATCGACGTTCACCAGGCCCTTGGCGTTCTCGATCTGCGCCTCGATGCCGATCCTGCCGACCTCGAAGCCCATGGTCTTCTCGATCTGCGTCAGCAGCAGGTCCAGCGCCACGACCTGCTGGGCGTCCTGGACCTTCGGCAGCATGATGCAGTCGAGGTTGGGGCCCGCGCCCTCGACGACCGTGATGACGTCCCGGTACGTCCAGTGGGTCGTCCAGTCGTTGACCCGCACGACCCGGGTCTTGCCGGTCCAGTCGCCGCCGTTCAGCGCGTCGACGATGTGATGCCGGGCGCCTTCCTTGGCGAGCGGCGCGCAGGCGTCCTCCAGGTCCAGGAAGACCTGGTCGGCCGGGAGGCCCTGGGCCTTCTCCAGAAAACGCGGGTTGCTGCCGGGGACGGCCAGGCAGGAGCGCCGCGGGCGCAGGCGATTCACCGTGGGGTGGGCCTGGGTCATGCAGGGACCTCCAGAGGGTCGAGCTGGTTCGCTTTCCGGATCTCGTCGACGATACGGCCGATGATCTCCGTAATACCGAAGTCCTTGGGGGTGAACACGGCCGCCACTCCGGCCTCCCGGAGCGCGGTCGCATCGGCGGACGGAATGATTCCGCCGACGATGACGGGCATGTCGTCGACGCCGGTGCGGCGCAGCCGGGCCAGGACGTCCGGCACCAGCTCGGCGTGCGAGCCGGACAGGATCGACAGACCCACGCAGTGCACGTCCTCGGCGACCGCCGCCGAGACGATCTGCTCCGGGGTCAGCCGGATGCCCTGGTAGATCACCTCGAAGCCGGCATCCCTGGCCCGTACGGCGATCTGCTCGGCGCCGTTGCTGTGCCCGTCCAGGCCGGGCTTGCCGACCAGCAGCCGCAGCTTGCCGCTGCCGAGCTCGGCCGCGGTCTTGGCGACCTTCTCGCGGACCGCGGCGAGCGGGCTGCCCTCCTCGGCGGCGACCGCCAGCGGAGCACTGGAGACGCCCGTGGGCGCCCGGAACTCGCCGAAGACATCCCGCAGTGCCCAGGCCCACTCACCGGTCGTCACACCGGCGCGCGCGCACTCCAGGGTGGCCGCGAAGAGGTTGCCGTCGCCCGCCGCGGTCTTCTTCAGCACCGACAGCGACTCCTGGGCGCGCCCCTCGTCGCGGTTGTCCCGCCATTCGTGCAGTGCCTGGACGACACGTGCCTCGTTGGCCGGGTCGACGGTCATGATGGCCGTGTCGAGGTCCGCGGTGAGCGGGTTGGGCTCGGTGCCCTCGAAGCAGTTGACGCCGACGATCTTCTCCTCGCCGGCCTCGATCCGGGCCCGCCGCTCGGCGTGCGCGGAGACCAGCTGCGACTTGAGATAGCCGGACTCCACCGCGGCCATCGCGCCGCCCATCTCCTGGATCCGCTCGATCTCGGCCAGGCAGTCGGTGACCAGGGCTTCCACCTTGGCCTCGATGACATGCGAACCGGCGAAGATGTCCTCGTACTCCAGCAGATCGCTCTCGTGCGCCAGGACCTGCTGGATACGCAGCGACCACTGCTGGTCCCAGGGCCGCGGCAGCCCCAACGCCTCGTTCCAGGCGGGGAGTTGGACGGCGCGGGCGCGGGCGTCCTTGGAGAGCGTGACGGCCAGCATCTCCAGCACGATCCGCTGGACGTTGTTCTCCGGCTGCGCCTCGGTCAGACCGAGGGAGTTGACCTGCACGCCGTACCGGAAGCGCCGCTGCTTGGGGTTCTCGATGCCGTAGCGCTCCTGCGTGATCTTGTCCCAGATGCGGCCGAAGGCGCGCATCTTGCACATCTCCTCGATGAACCGGACGCCGGCGTTCACGAAGAACGAGATACGGGCGACGACATCGCCGAACTTCTCCGGCGGCACCTGCCCGGAGTCGCGCACCGCGTCCAGCACCGCGATCGCGGTGGACATGGCGTACGCGATCTCCTGGACCGGTGTGGCCCCGGCCTCCTGCAGGTGGTAGCTGCAGATGTTGATCGGGTTCCACTTGGGGATGTTGGCCACCGTGTACGTGATCATGTCGGTGGTCAGCCGCAGGCTCGGTCCCGGCGGGAAGACATGCGTCCCGCGCGACAGATACTCCTTCACGATGTCGTTCTGTGTCGTGCCCGACAGCTGGGTGATGTCGGCGCCCTGCTCCTCGGCGACCACCTGGTACATCGCGAGCAGCCACATGGCGGTCGCGTTGATGGTCATCGAGGTGTTCATCTGGTCCAGCGGGATGTCCTGGAACAGCCGCCGCATATCACCGAGATGGGACACCGGGACCCCGACCCGGCCGACCTCGCCGCGGGCGAGGACGTGGTCGGGGTCGTAACCGGTCTGCGTCGGGAGGTCGAACGCGACCGACAGGCCGGTCTGCCCCTTGGCGAGGTTGCGCCGGTACAGCTCGTTGGACGCCTCGGCGGTGGAGTGCCCGGCGTATGTCCGCATCAGCCACGGACGATCCTTCTGACGCTCTGTCATATCAGGCTCGCATCTTCGTGTTTCAAACGTCTGCAGTGCCTCAGACGTTCCGACTGTGCCTGTGGGCCCGCTCCGCCTATGCGTTACGGAACAGGTTGATGGCGTCGAGGTGCTTGGCGCGCATCTCCTCGTCGCGCACGCCCATGCCCTCCTCGGGCGCCAGCGCCAGCACGCCGACCTTGCCCTGGTGCAGATTGCGGTGCACGTCGTACGCCGCCTGCCCGGTCTCTTCCAGGGTGTAGGTCCGCGACAGGGTCGGGTGGATCTTCCCCTTGGCGATCAGGCGGTTGGCCTCCCACGCCTCGCGGTAGTTGGCGAAGTGCGAGCCGACGATCCGCTTCAGTGACATCCACAGGTAGCGGTTGTCGTACTCGTGGTTGTAGCCCGAGGTCGAGGCGCAGGTGACGATGGTGCCGCCCTTGCGGGTCACGTACACGGACGCGCCGAACGTCTCCCGGCCCGGGTGCTCGAAGACGATGTCCACGTCCTCGCCGCCGGTGAGCTCGCGGATGCGCTTGCCGAAGCGCTTCCACTCCTTGGGGTCCTGGTGGTGCTCGTCCTTCCAGAACCGGTAGTCCTCGGCGTTGCGGTCGATGATCGCCTCGGCGCCCATCTTCCGGCAGATCTCCGCCTTCTGGTCGGAGGAGACCACACAGATCGGGTTGGCGCCTCCGGCCAGCGCGAACTGGGTGGCGTACGAGCCGAGGCCGCCGCTCGCGCCCCAGATCAGGACGTTGTCGCCCTGCTTCATCCCGGCGCCGTTGCGGGACACCAGCTGGCGGTACGCGGTCGAGTTGACCAGGCCGGGCGCCGCCGCCTCCTCCCAGCTCAGATGCTTGGGCTTGGGCATCAGCTGGTTGGACTTGACCAGCGCGATCTCGGCCAGACCGCCGAAGTTGGTCTCGAAGCCCCAGATGCGCTGCTCGGGGTCGAGCATGGTGTCGTTGTGGCCGTCGGAGGACTCCAGCTCGACGGACAGACAGTGCGCGACGACCTCGTCGCCGGGGCCCCAGGCGTTGACGCCGGGCCCGGTGCGCAGCACCACGCCGGCCAGGTCGGAGCCGATGACGTGGTACGGCAGGTCGTGGCGCTTGGTGAGCGGGGAGAGCTTGCCGTAGCGCTCCAGGAATCCGAACGTGGACATCGGCTCGAAGATCGAGGTCCACACGGAGTTGTAGTTCACGGAGGAGGCCATCACGGCCACCAGCGCCTCACCGGGCCCGAGCTCGGGCACCGGCACGTCCTCGATGTGCAGCGACTTGCGGGGGTCCTTCTCCTTGGTGGTGAGGCCGGCGAACATCTCGGCCTCGTCCTTGTGCACGGTCACCGCGCGGTAGGACTCGGGTATGGGCAGCGCGGCGAAGTCGTCGCGGGTGCTGTCAGGCGCAAGGATTGCGTCCAGGATTTCGTTCACGGTGTGCCTCCGGCGAAGCGCGTTGAGGGAAACGGCTTGAGGGAACGTCGGGGGTGGTGCGGAGGTGGTGCCGTCGGTTCGGCCGGGGTGGCTCCGTTTCCGCCGCCTCTGCTGTTGTCGCAGAGCCGTCGGCCGCGGAGCCTGGCAGCGCTGGGTGAGCGCGGAGCCCAGCCGTAGCTGGGAGGTTGCCTGTGACGCAGGCGTCCGGGCGGACAGCCACGTATGGCTGGTGGGACAGCCGGCGCGCGTTGGTTCTCTGCACGCCGGCCGCCCGGACACCTTCAACGTATGACACCGCGTGCCATGCAGCAAGACACTGAGTGCCAACAATTTCTCTCAGATGTCATCCAGGGGGCACGCATGAGCAACAGATGCCCCGATGGGAGGCCTGGAGGTGACACAGGGAAAATCCCCGTGTACGCAGCGTACGCGGGGATCGGATTAGGCCATCCGTGTCGCGGCCCGGTCGGCGCCGGGGTGCGGCCGGAGCCGGTCCGGCTCGCTCACGTCCGCCACGTCGGCGTGGGCGGTACGAGCGAGCCGGGTCGGTCAGTCGGTCAGCGGTTCACTTCCGGTCTTTGATCGCCTTGCGGATGGTGCGCATGACCTCGTCCAGCGGCGCGTCCGTGCGGGCCACCGCGACCAGCACCTCGCCCTCCCGCGAGACGGCCGCCGGGGGGCGCTCCCCGGTGTCCGTGCGGCCCGCGCCGATGCCGGCACCGAAGGTCTCCCGGACGATCTCGAACGCGTGGTCGAGCTGGGCCTCGACATCGCCCTCCGCGCCGGCCCGCAGCCAGCGCCGCAGCACGTGGTTGTGCGCGGTGACGACGGCGGACGCGGCGACCTCGGCGAGCAGCGGGTCGTCGTCGCCCTCGCGGTGGGCGCCCTCGTCGAAGTGGCCCAGGAGATAGCGGGTGAACAGCCGCTCGTAGCGGGCCACCGAGGCGATCTCGGCCTCGCGCAGGGTGGGTACCTCGCGGGTCAGCCGGTAGCGGGCCACCGATACGGCGGGGGAGGCCGCATACATCCGCATGACCTCCTTGATGCCGCGGCACACCGTGTCGAGAGGGTTCTCGTGCGGCGGGGCGGCGTCCAGGACGGCCTCGGCGCGGACCAGGGTGTCGTCGTGGTCGGGGAAGATCGCCTCTTCCTTGGAGCGGAAGTGGCGAAAGAAGGTGCGCCGGGCGACGCCCGCCGCGGCCGCGATCTCGTCGACCGTCGTCGCCTCGTAGCCCTTGGTCGCGAACAACTCCATGGCCGCAGAAGACAATTCGCGGCGCATTTTGAGTCGTTGCGCGGCCGCCCGGCGGGTGCCGGGAGTGCTGGTGTCGGGGGCGTCGGACGGCTGCGGGCGAGCGGGCTGGGACATGTGGGGACGGTACTGCATATTTACCCGGCCTGCGGCATGAGGTGCCGCCTCCGCCCTTGTCAGCGGGGGTGGACCGCCGTCGGGTTCCAGCAGTCCACCCCAGCCTCCCCCGGTCGGGCGGGGGCGCCACCACGCGTCAGCGCCGGGCGTACTCACGGAAGCCGCGGCCCGTCTTGCGGCCGAGGCAGCCCGCCGCGACGAGGTGCTCCAGCAGCGGCGACGGGGCCAGCCCGGGGTCGCGGAACTCGGCGTGCAGCACCTTCTCGATGGCCAGCGAGACATCCAGGCCGACGACATCGAGGAGTTCGAACGGGCCCATCGGGTAGCCGCCGCCGAGCTTCATGGCGGCGTCGATGTCGTCCAGGGTCGCGTAGTGCTCGTCGACCATCTTGATCGCGTTGTTCAGGTAAGGGAACAGCAGCGCATTCACGATGAAACCGGCCCGGTCGCCGCAGTCCACCGGGTGCTTGCGGACCTTGGCGCACACCGCCCGCACCGTGGCGTGCGCATCGTCGGCCGTCAGGACCGTACGGACGATCTCCACCAGCTTCATGGCGGGTGCCGGGTTGAAGAAGTGCATGCCGATGACGTCCTGCGGGCGCGAGGTGGCGCGGGCGCAGGCCACGACCGGCAGCGAGGAGGTCGTGGTGGCCAGGACGGCGCCCGGCTTGCAGACCTTGTCCAGCGTCTTGAAGAGCTCCTGCTTGACCGCCAGGTCCTCGGCCACCGCCTCGACCGCCAGGTCCACGTCCGCGAACGCGTCCAGCGACCCGGCCGGGGTGATCGCCGCCAGCGCGGCATCCCGGGCCTCGGCCGTCAGCCGGCCCTTGTCCACGGAGCGCCCCAGCGACTTGGCGATCCTGGCCTTGGCCAGCTCCGCCTTCTCCAGGCTCCGGGCGGCCAGCACGACCTTGTAGCCCGCCTTGGCGAAGACCTCGGCGATCCCGCTCGCCATCGTCCCGGAACCGGCCACGCCGACGCCGGTGACGGTACGGCCGGCGGCGGTCCCGTCGGCGGCCGCCGGGCTCTTTGCGTCCGGCACCACCGTGGCGCTGCCAGGGGCGTCGTACGTGTAGAAGCCGCGGCCCGCCTTGCGGCCGGTCAGCCCCGCCTCGGCCAGCTGGCCCAGGATCGGCGCGGGGGCGTGCAGCCGGTCGTTCGACTCGGCGTACATCGCCTCCAGGACCGTACGGGCGGTGTCCACGCCGATCAGGTCGAGCAGCGCGAGCGGGCCCATGGGCAGGCCGCAGCCGAGCCGCATCGCGGCGTCGATGTCCTCACGGGTCGCGTACTTGGACTCGTACATCGCGGCGGCCTGGTTCAGATAGCCGAACAGCAGGCCGTCGGCGACGAAACCGGGCCGGTCNTGGTTCAGATAGCCGAACAGCAGGCCGTCGGCGACGAAACCGGGCCGGTCACCGACGGCGATCGGGTCCTTGCCCAGGTCGCGGGCCAGCTCGGTGACGGCCGCGACCGCGGTCGGCGCGGTGAGCACCGAGGAGACCACCTCGACCAGCTTCATGGCCGGCGCGGGGTTGAAGAAGTGCACGCCGAGCACCCGCTCGGGGCGCTGTGAGTCGGCGGCGAGGCGCGTCACGGACAGTGCGTTGGTGCCGGTGGCAAGGATGGTGTCCGGGCGCACCACGGCGTCCAGCTCGGCGAAGACCTGCCGCTTGAGCTCGTAGTCCTCCGGCACCACCTCGATGACGAGATCGGCGTCCGCGGCGGCCTGCAGATCGGTGAAGGTGCGGAAGCGGGCCAGGATGTCCTGCCGCTCCTGCTCGGTGATCCGCTCGCGCCGCACGGCGCGGGCGGTGGCGCCTTCGAGGGCGGCGACGGCATGGCGGGCCGCGGCTTCGTCGGTGTCGATACCGATGACCTCGCGGCCGGCGCGGGTCAGGACCTCGGCGATGCCGGTGCCCATGGTGCCCAGGCCGACGACGGCCACGGTCGAAAGGGACAGAGGGGAGACTTCGGTTGAGAGATCAGGGGTGGACTGAGGGCCCATCGCGAGACTCCTGAGGGTGTTCCCCTGAGGGCAGGGGAGAAGTGACGACTGAGGGGTAACCGCGCGGACGCGAGGAGCAGCGAAGACGCGGCGGCAGAACCCGCGGCGGTGAGCCGCGAGGAGCCGCAGCGCTGCTGGCAGCGCCGGCGGTGGGGAGTTGCGGCGGGCCCTGTCCCGGGGCCGTGCCGTGTTCTCCGTACAGGTGTCGTGCTGTGTGGTGCCGAACCGACTTCACTCTGTGGCGGCTGCGTCACCAGGCCGCCCGAGCAGTGGTGCTGCTCGTTCCAGCAGGTTAACCGGTGGGTAACCAGAGCGCCAGGGGTAGCGCGGGTCATTAGGCTGTGGTGCAGACCACGTCGCAGGAACCGGGGCGGCCCGGCGGGAGGGAAGCGGCAAATGGAAGACGAATTCCACGAGTTGACGGACCGGGTGCGGGCCGAACTCCGCTCCCCACAGGATCTGGTCGCTTACGAGCGGTTGCTGGGGCTGGCCCGCAAGAACACCCCGGCCGGGCGCGAGGAACTCGCCCGGATGCTGGTCGCCGTCGAACGCCCCCTGTGGGCCCGGGAGATCGCCGCCTTCATCCTGGGCTGCGCCGGCGACAAGCGGGCCTTCGAGCCCCTCGTACTGCTGCTGAACTACCGCGACCCGGTGCGCTGCGCCACCGCCGCGCACGCCCTGGGCCGGCTCGGCGACCCGCGCACCGCCCGCGCCGCGGCCGCGCTCGCCACCAACCCGCTGCGCACCGCCTACGCCCTGCACCCGGTCCGGCTGCTCGCCGAACTGCGCGCACCGCAGTCCGTACCGGCACTGATCGCGACCCTGGAGCGGCTGCTGACCCCGCACAACCCCTACTGGCGGGTGGCGCTCGCCTGTGTCGAGGGCCTGGGCGCGCTGGGCGACCGGCGGGCCGTCCCCAGCCTCACCGCCGCCGTCGCCCATCCACGGCTGGCGGCCGCCGCGGCGGCGTCACTGGCGCGGCTGGGAGTGCACGAGGACGTTCCTGCGACGACCGGGCCCGAGACGCCGGACGGGCCGGACGCCGGGGCACACGGCCACGCGGCCCGCGGAGTCGGCCGGGCCCCCGCCCCGG
>NZ_QUAC01000070.1 GCF_003389455.1 Streptomyces inhibens
GGGGTGCGGAGCAGCCTCAGTCGTCTGCTCCGCACCCCGCCGGCAGCGGCCGCGGCCCCTCAGCCGCGGCAGTGAACCGGGCCCCTCAACCTCGGTCGTAGGCGTGGAATCCCCGGCCCGTTTTGCGGCCGAGCAATCCCGCCTCCACCATGCGCTGCAGCAGTGGCGGAGGAGCGTAGTGCGGTTCCTTGAACTCTTCGTACAGGGAATCCGCGATGGCGGCCACCGTATCGAGGCCGATCAGGTCGGCCAGCCGGAGCGGACCCATGGGGTGGGCGCAGCCCGCTTCCATGCCCGTGTCCACATCGGCCGCGGTGGCGAAGCCGGACTCGGCCATACGGATCGCGGACAGGAGATAGGGGATCAGCAGCGCGTTGACGATGAAGCCGGCCCGGTCCTGGGAGCGGATCACCCGCTTGCCCAGGGCATCGACGGCGAACTTCTCGACGGCCGCCACGGTGCCGGGCGCGGTGTGGAGCGAGGCCACGACCTCCACCAGCGGCAGGACGGGAACCGGGTGGAAGAAGTGCAGGCCCACGACGCGGTCGGCCCGGCGGGTGGCCATGCCGAGACGCATGATCGGGAGGGCGGAGGTGTTGGTGGCGAGAATGGCTTCCGGGTCCTCGACGATCTTGTCGAGGGCGCCAAAGACCTCCGCCTTGACCTCTTCGTTCTCGACCACGGCCTCCATGACGAGCTGCCGGTCGGCCAGGTCGTCCAGGCTTCCGGTGAAGACCAGCCGGGCCAGTGCGTCCTCGGCGGCCGGACGGTCCAGCTTCCCCCGCCGAACAGCGCGTTCCAAGGAGTGGGTGAGGCGTTCGCGGGCCGCGCGGGCGGCGGTCGCGTCCGCCTCGCAGACCACGGTGTCCAGCCCCGCACGGGCGCAGACCTCGGCGATCCCGGCCCCCATCTGGCCGCCGCCGACGATGCCGACCCGGCGGATCGGCGCGCTCATGACCGCACCGCCGGACGGCGTACGGGGGTACGGCGGTGCACGAGGTGACGGGCGTAGGCGTCCGTGGTGAAGAACGGCGGCAGGTCCCGCGACAGCGCCGTACGGTCGAAGAGATCGCGGGCCTGCGCCACGCATGCCGCGGGGTCCTCCCGGGCGAAGGCCGCGCACTCCGTGTCGAGCAGCCCGAGCACGGTGTCGCGGGTGACCGCGCCGTGCCGCAGCCACTGCCATATCTGGACGCGGGCGAGCTCGGCGGTGGCGGCGTCCGCCACGGCCCCGCAGTGGGTCACCGTTCCCCGGCCGCGCAGCCAGGCGTCGAAGTAGCGCAGGGCGAGGGCGAGATAGGAGCGGATGCCCTCGGGGGTGGGCGGACCACTGGTGCGGCGGATACAGAGCAGATGCGCGGCGGATACGTCGACGTCGTCCCGTGTGTGCTCGATCTGGTGCGGCCGGCCGGCGAGCACGGCGTCGAAGGCCGCGCGGCAGGCGGGGACCAGGGCGGGATGGGCGACCTGGGAGCCGTCGAAACCGTCCTGGGCCTCGCGTTCCTTGTCGAGCCGCAGCCCGGCCAGGGCCGCCTCGTCGCTCGGCGCATCGCGGCCGGGGGCATGGGTGGCCATGGCGCCGATCGCATGGGCGCCCCGCCGGTGGCAGGTGCGCACCAGCAGTTCGGTGCAGGCACGCAGGAAAGGGGCCGTCATGGTGACCTTCGCGCGGTCGGGGAGGACGAAGTCCGGTCGGTGGGCGAAGTTCTTGATCAGGCTGGCGAGGTAGTTCCCGCGTCCGGTGTGCAAACCGGCGCTGTGTTCCCGTAGTTCGTAGAGGATCTCCTCCATCTCGAAGGCCGCGGTGACCGTCTCGATGACGACGGTGGCACGGATGGTGCCGCGCGGGACGCCCAGCAGGTCCTGGGCGAGGACGAAGACGTCGTTCCAGAGCCGGGCGTCGTAGCGGTTTTCGAGCTGGGGGAGCGAGAAGTAGGGGCCGTGGCCGGCGTCGATCCGCCGTGCGGCGCAGTGGAAGAAGAAGAGGCCGAAGTCCACCAGGGAGGCGGGGACGGGGCGGCCGTCGATGCGCAGGTGCTGCTCGGTGAGGTGCCAGCCCCGGGGGCGGACCATGAGGGCCGGGACGGGAGCGTCGGGCCGCCGCTCGCCCCGGGGAGCGGTGAGGCCGAGCCGTCGGTCGCTGATGTCGAGCAGGTTCAGCTGGCCGCCGATGATGTTGTCCCAGGTGGGCGAGGTGGCGTCGGCGAAGTCGGCGATCCACACCTGCGCGCCGGAGGTGAGGGCGTCGAGGGCCGTGCGGCGGTCGGGCGGGCCGGCGATCTCCACCCGGCGGTCGGCCAGGCCCGGCGCCGGCGGAGCGACCCGCCAGTCGGGGTCGGTGCGTACGGCGGAGGTGGCGCGCGAGAAGTCGAGCGGGATACCGGAGGCGAGCAGCGCGGCGCGGCGGCGTCGCTCGGTGATCAGGTCCAGGCGCCGGTCGGCGAAGGCGGCATCGAGGCGGCCGATGAAGTCCAGAGCCGCGGGGGTGAGGATCTCGTCGTGACGGTCGCCCGGTGTGCCGAGAACCTGGACGGCGCTGGTCAGTTCGGTGGGAGGCATGCGGGGGCTCCTCAGCGGAGTGGGGCGGTGCGGGCCGGACGGAGACGGGCGTCCGGCCCGCACCCGGAGAGCGGCCCGGGCGACGCCCTCGTCGAACGGGTGGCCCGGCGGGACCGGGCCGGGCCAGAGCGGCTCTAGTGGAACTGCTCTTCCTCGGTGGAGCCGGCGAGCGCGGTGGTCGAGGAGGCCGGGTTGAGCGCCGTGGAGACCCGGTCGAAGTAGCCGGTGCCGACCTCGCGCTGGTGCTTGACGGCGGTGAAGCCGTACTGCTGGGCGGCGAACTCCTTCTCCTGGAGGTCGACATACGCGGTCATGCCGGACTCGGCGTAGCCACGGGCCAGCTCGAACATCGCGTGGTTGAGGGAGTGGAACCCGGCCAGGGTGATGAACTGGAAGCGGTAGCCCATCGCGCCCAGCTCCCGCTGGAACTTGGCGATCTGGTCATCGTCCAGCGCGGCCTTCCAGTTGAAGGACGGCGAGCAGTTGTAGGCCAGCATCTGGTCCGGGTACCGCGCATGGATGGCCTCCGCGAACTCCCGGGCCTGCGCCAGGTCCGGAGTGCCCGTCTCCACCCACAGCAGATCCGCGTACGGGGCGTAGGCCAGGCCGCGGGCGATCACCGGGGCCATACCGTTCTCGACCCGGTAGAAGCCCTCGGCGGTCCGCTCGCCGGTGCAGAAGCGGGCGTCGCGCTCGTCCACGTCACTGGTGAGGAGGTTCGCGGCCAGTGCGTCGGTACGGGCCACGATCACGGTCGGCACATCGGCGATATCGGCCGCGAGCCGGGCGGCGTTGAGGGTGCGGATGTGCTGTGCGGTGGGCACCAGGACCTTGCCGCCGAGGTGGCCGCACTTCTTCTCGGACGCCAGCTGGTCCTCGTAGTGAATGCCCGCGGCGCCGGCCGCGATCATCGCCTTGGTCAGCTCGAAGGCGTTGAGCGGACCGCCGAAACCGGCCTCGGCGTCGGCGACGATCGGCGCCAGCCAGTCGATGCGCTCATCCGCACCGGTTCCGCCGCCCTCCACGGTGGCGATCTGGTCGGCGCGCAGCAGCGCATTGTTGATCCGGCGCACCACCTGCGGAACGGAGTTGGCGGGGTAGAGACTCTGGTCCGGGTAGGTGTGACCGGCCTGGTTGGCGTCCGCCGCGACCTGCCAGCCGGAGAGGTAGATGGCCTGCAGACCGGCCTTGACCTGCTGCACCGCCTGACCACCCGTCAGCGCGCCGAGCGCATGGACATAGTCCTGGGTGTGGAGTTGCCGCCACAGCCGCTCGGCGCCGCGCCGGGCCAGGGTGTGCTCCTCGCGGACGCTGCCGGACAGCCGCACCACGTCCTCGGCGCCGTACGTGCGCTCAACTCCCTTCCAGCGCGGGTCCGTTGCCCACCGCTGTGCCAGCTCTTCGGCCGTCGTCGTGTCCGTCTGCGCCATGACCGTCTCCCGGGGTCGCCTGTATCGCCTGGTGCGTGTGAAGTGTGCGAAGGGCTAGGCACTGAGTGCCGTACCTTCTGTGCCGCCGCCCGCCGGACCCCTCCCGGTGTGTGGAGAGGTGAGCAATGCGCCCGGGTGGCCGGACCGGAACGCCGAGATTCCCGACGTCAGGGCCTGAAATCGGGCCCGGAGTTCCGCTCCGGCCGCCGGGGTCCGGCGGGCCGCACTCAGACTCTGGCAGTGGCACCGAGTGCCATCAACCATGGCTGCTTGCCAACTTCAGCGCATCTTCCGACGCTGTTTTGCCAACCTTGCCAACATCTCAAGTCCGGCTTCCCCCTGGTCGGATAGGCTTCAGCCGCATCGAAGGGACATCCCGGTGAGCAAGACATACGCGGGGGCGCGGCTGCGACGGCTGCGCGAGGAGCGACGGCTCAGCCAGGCCGAACTGGCGCGCATACTGGCGATTTCGCCCAGCTACCTCAACCAGATGGAACACGACTCCCGGCCGCTGACCGTGCCGGTACTGCTGCGCCTCACCGAGGCGTTCGGGGTGGACCCCGGCTTCTTCTCGGCACGCGACACCAGCAGACTCGTCGCCGACCTGCGCGAAACGCTCGCCGACGAGGTCGCTGCCGCCCGGGTGTCCCCCTCCGACCTCTCCGAACTGGCCTCCCGGCTACCGGCCGTGGCCGGCGTCCTGCTCGATCTGGGACGGCGCAACCAGACGCTGGCCGAGCGGCTGGCCGAGGCGACGGACGGCCGCGACCACGACCACCCGGCCGCGCCGCGCTCGCCGCACGAGGAGATCCGGGAGTTCTTCTACCGCCGCCAGAACTATCTGCACGACCTCGATCTCGCCGCCGAGAACCTCGCGGACGAGATGGACATCCGTCCCGGCGAGGTACTGCGCGCCCTCTCCGCCCGGCTCGCCGAACGCCATGGCGTCCGTCTCGCGGCCGACTCCGACCGCTTGCACCACTACGACGCGACGGCCCGGGTGCTGCACCTGTCCAACCGTCTGCGCCCGGGCCAGCAGGCCTTCCGTATGGCCACGCAACTCGCCCTGCTGGAGTACGCCGAGGAGCTGTCCGCACTCGCCGCTGAGGACTACGAGAAGGGCTCGACCACCTGGTCGCTGGCCCGGATCGGCATCGCCAACTATGTGGCCGCCGCGCTGATCCTCCCGTACCGCGCCTTCCACGCCGCCGCCGAGGAAGTGCGCTACGACCTCGAACGCCTCACCGACCGCTTCGGCCTCGGCTACGAGACGGTCTGCCACCGCCTCAGCACCCTCCAGCGCCCACGCCTGCGGGGCGTGCCGTTCTCCTTCGTACGCGTCGACCGCGCGGGCAATATGTCCAAACGCCAGTCGGCCACCGGCTTCCACTTCTCCCGCGCGGGCGGCACCTGCCCGCTGTGGAACGTGTACGAGGCGTTCACGGCACCCGGCCGCATCCATGTCCAGATCGCCGCGATGCCGGACGGACAGCGCTACTTGTGGACCGCCCGCGCCCTCACCCGCCACCGCGGCGGCTGGGGAGAGCCGGGCAAGACCTTCGCCATCGGCCTCGGCTGCGAGATCCGGCACGCCTCCCGGCTCGTCTACTCCGACGGTCTCGACCTGGCCAACGCCTCCGCCGCCACCCCCATCGGCATGGGCTGCCGGATCTGCGAGCGCCTCGACTGCCCCCAGCGCGCCGTACCGCCCCTGGGGCGGCCGCTCGCCATCGATGAGAACAGCAGCACTTTCGTGCCGTACCCCGTCCGGGACCGTACGGACCGCTGACCCGGGCGCGGGCAGGGACCCGCACGGCGCTCGGCGGCGAAAGGCGTGCCGGTCGGCCCGGCGTTACGTTGGAAGACCACGCGCCTCGGGCCCTGCGCAGATCGCGGAGTGTGGACATGACCAATCAGCCCCTCTCGGGCCGGACCGCCGTCGTGACCGGCGCTGCCCGCGGGCTGGGGGCGTGCATGGCACAAGCGCTCGTACGCCGCGGAGCAACGGTCGCGCTGATCGGGCTCGAAGAACCCGAGCTTCAGCAGGTCGCGGCGTCCCTTCCCGGCCGCGCCCGTTACTGGTCCGCGGACATCACCGACGAGGGCGCGCTGACGGACGCCGCCGACAGCGTGCGGCAATGCCTGGGGCCGCCGTCCGTGCTGGTCGCCAACGCGGGTGTCGTTGCCGGCGGCCCGTTCCTGCACAGCGATCCGGCCGTCTGGCGCCGGGTGGTGGAGGTCAACCTGATCGGCAGCTGCCTCACGGTGCGCGCCTTCCTCCCCGGGCTCCTCGCCACGCGCGGCTACTACCTGCAGATCGCCTCCCTCGCGGCGATCACCGCAGTGCCCATGATGTCCACGTACTGCGCTTCCAAGGCGGGCGTCGAGGCGTTCGCGCATGCGCTGCGCGCCGAAGTGGCGCACACCGGCGTCGATGTCGGCATCGCCTACCTCAGCTGGGCCGACACCGACATGATCCACGTCCCTGTGCTGAGGGAACTTCGTGCCGGTCTGCCGTGGCCCGCGGGAAAGATCTATCCGCCCCAACAGGTTGCCGACCGCCTGGTCCGCGGCATCGAGCGACGGGAGCCCGCCGTCTACGCCCAGCCGTGGCTGCGCGCCGTGCAGGCGCTACGAGGCGGCGCGCCGGGCGTCATCATGCGCCGGTCCCGCCATCAACTGCGCCGCCTGGTGAGCCGCGGTGACATCGAGGCGACGGGGCTGGTGGGCGAAGGGGGGAGGGCTGACGAGGCGGCCAGATCCGCCGGGGCCCGCATGCTGGACGGCTGAGCGGGCGCGCACGCCGGGCGGCGGCGGACAGCGCGTACGCGGTCGCCGCGAAACCTCGGCCGATTGGCCCTAACCTGGGGGAATGGGCGGTGACTTGGTCACGCTGTTCCTCTGCGGTGACGTCATGCTCGGCCGCGGCGTCGACCAGATCCTGCCGTGTCCCGGCGACCCGGCGCTGCGCGAGGGTTTCGTCCGGGACGCCCGCGACTATGTCGAGCTGGCGGAGGCGGCGAACGGCCCCATTCCCCGTCCGGTCGACTTCTCCTGGCCATGGGGGGAGGCGCTGCCGGTGCTCGATGAGGCTGCCCCCGCCGCCCGGGTGATCAACCTGGAGACCAGCATCACCTGCAACGACGCATTCGCACCCGACAAGGCGGTGCACTACCGGATGCATCCCGCGAACCTCTCCTGTCTGGCCGTCGCCCACCCCGACGTCTGCGTACTGGCCAACAATCACGTGCTGGACTTCGGCCGCGGCGGACTGGAAGAAACGCTCGACACCCTGGCGGGCGCGGGGCTGCGGACCGCCGGGGCAGGAGCGGACGCCGACGCCGCGAGACGCCCGGCGACCGTCCCTCTCGACGCCGGCCGCCGGCTCCTGGTCTTCTCCTTCGGCATGCCGTCCAGCGGGATCCCGCACACCTGGGCTGCGACCGCGGCCCGCAGCGGGGTCAACGTGGTGGCCAGGCCGTCTGAGGCCGCCGCGGCCGAGATCATCGGCCGGGTACGGCAGGTCAAGCGGCCGGGCGATATCGCGGTGGCTTCGGTCCACTGGGGTCCCAACTGGGGCTACGGCGTGACCCACAGCGAGGCCGTCTTCGTGCGGATGCTCCTGGACGGCGGCGTGGACGTCGTACACGGGCACTCCTCGCACCACCCCCGCTCCCTGGAGGTGCACCGGGGAAAACTGGTGATCCACGGGTGCGGCGACTTCATCGATGACTACGAGGGCATCACCGGCTACGAGCAGTACCGGGACGACCTGCGGCTGCTCTACCTCGTCTCGGTGGAACCGGACACCGGCAGGCTCCACGACGTACGGATCACCCCCTTGCAGGCCCGGCGGATGCGGCTGCGGCACGCCTCGACCGAGGACACCCGCTGGCTGCGCGCGCTCCTCGACCGGATCGGCCACGGCTTCCGCTCATGCGCCGAGCCCGAACCGGCGGGCACGATCACGCTCAGGCCGTCCTGACACAGCGGGCACGATCACCTCCCGGCCGCCCTGACACGGCGGCTCCGACACCCCACAGGCCTGCGACAACACCCGTCCCGGGACATCCGCGAACCGGCCGGCCCTACCTCGAAAGGCTCAACCAACGATTCGCCGTCTCCTCCGTGCGTACCCGAACGGCCTCCCGCCGGACCTGCCATTCGAGCCAGGAGACCCGGCCGGTGTCCACCGGGCGCAGGCAACAAGATTCCCCCGGCAACCGCATCCCGGAGGCCACCGCGGCCGCGCGGCCCGCGGTGGCACATGGGGCGGCCGACCTCGCAGAGTGACCTGCGGGCGGCAACACTGGGAGGCAGCGGAAAGCACCGACGCACGGTGAGGCTGGAGGCGATGGGCGCATCCGACATGGCGTACGGCGGCGACCGGCCCGTAGAGCCCGCGGTGCAGACGTGGGCCCGGGTGGTGGTCGACGCGCGAGGCGTGCTGACCGAATGGAGCGCCGCGGCCGAACGCCTGCTCGGATACGTGGCGAGCGATGTCGTGGGACGGCCCGCCGCCGTACTGATGGCCACGGCCGACGAGGCGGACGAAGCCGAAGGGCCCGCACCGGGCGACAAGGGCGACGAGGGCGAAGAGGGCGCAGCCATCCT
Organism: Streptomyces inhibens; assembly: GCF_003389455.1. Lineage (GTDB taxonomy): Bacteria > Actinomycetota > Actinomycetes > Streptomycetales > Streptomycetaceae > Streptomyces > Streptomyces inhibens. The sequence continues at coordinate 8,604 of NZ_QUAC01000070.1, forward strand.
GCTGCGCCACCGTGACGGCCGTACGGTCAGCTGCCGGCTGAGCGTCCACCCCGAGGACGGAGACGGCGCCGGGCCGCGCTGGGCGGTCATGCTGGCTCCCGCAGGGACGTCGTCCGCGCGGGAAATCGACCGGGCATTTCTGGAGGCGCTGTTCACCCGATCGCCGGTGGGGCTGTTCGTCTTCGACCCGGAGCTCAGGCTGCTGAAGTTCAACGCTGCCGCGGAGGGCATGCAGGGCACGCCGACCGAGACGGCGGTGGGCCGTCGCCCCACCGAGGTGTGGCCCGACTTCGGCGCCGAGCCCACGGAGCGGGTGATGAAACAGGTCCTGGAGTCGGGGCAGCCGGTGATCAGCTTCGAGAAGCGCGGCCGGCCTCCGGGAGACCCCGGCCAGGAGCACATCTACTCGGTGTCCGCGTTCCGCCTCGAAGACGCCCATGGCCGCATCCTCGGGGTGGCCGATGCGGTGGTCGACGTCACCGACCGGCACCGCGCGCAGGAGCGACTGGCCCTGCTCGCCGAGGCCGGGGCGCGTATCGGCACCACACTGGACGTGGTGCGCACCGCTCAGGAACTGGCCGATCTGGCGGTGCCACGACTGGCCGACACCGCCGCCATCGAGGTGCTGGAGCCGACGCTCCTGGGCGGGGAGATCACCCCCGGGCCGGTCGCCGGCGACGTAGTGCTGCGCCGGGCGGCTTCGCGCTCCCGCCGGAAGGAGGTGCCGCCGGGCGTGTACGAGGTCGGCGAGGTCAGCACCTTTCCGTTCGCCGGGCCGTTCACCAGGGCCCTGCGCGACCTGCGGCCGCTGCTGGTCAGCCGGCTGGGCCCGGACAGTGAGTGGATCCGTGCCGACCCCGTACGCGGGCGGCGGATGCTCGAAGAGAAGGTCCACTCGCTCATGCTGATCCCGTTGGTCGTCCGCGACCTCCCCCTCGGGCTCGCCGCGTTCTACCGATGGGGGGAGTTGGGCCCCTTCCGGGAGGACGATCTGACGCTGGCCACGGAACTCGGCCGCCGTACGTCCGTCTGCCTGGACAACGCCCGTCAGTACGTACGCGAACGCGACGCGCTGCTGAGTCTCCAGCGCAGTCTGCTGCCGCACGAACTCCCTGATCAGATCGGCGTGGAGGCCGCCCACCAGTACGTCCATGCCGGATCCGGCGGAGACTGGGTCGATGTCATCCCGCTGTCCGGAGCCCGGGTGGCGCTGGTGGCAGGCCGGGCCGCCGGCCATGGCGTGCATGCCGCGGCTGCCATGGGCCGGCTGCGGGCGGCCGTCCATACGCTGTCGGACCTGGATCTGGAGCCGGACGAACTGCTGGCCAGGGTCGATGACTTGGTGTTCCGCCTGGCAGGTGACGACAGCCGGGCGGGGGCCGGCGGCCGGGCCGACACCGGCGCCGACAAGGACGCTGACGTGGAGGCCCGCCCCGGCCCCGGTCATGGGGACGGGGTCGGCTCCGGTCATGTGGACGGGATCGGCTCCGAGTGCCTGTACCTGGTCTACGACCCGGTCTCCCGGCGTTGCACCATGGCCGGAGCCGGCCACTCCCGTCTCGTCGTCCGATATCCGAACGGCTCGGTGACGACCCTGGAGCCCCCGGCCGCCGAGCCGCTGGGCCGGCCCGGCCCGTCGTTCGGAAAGGCCGAACTGGAGCTGCCCGAGGGGGCGTTGCTCACCCTCCACACCCCAGGGCTGCTCCAGGCGTACGAGGACCGGGCGGCCGGCCTGACCCGGCTCGAAGGCCTGCTCGCCCGGCCGCCGGACTCCCTGAGCGAGACCTGCCGACTGCTCACCGACTCCCTCCTCCCTGAGCAACCCCCTGAAGACGCCGCCGTGTTGGTCGCCCGCACCCACGCGCTGGGCGAGGACCGGGTTGCCGCATGGGACCTCCCCTCCGACCCGGCGGTCGTCTCCACCGCGCGTTCCCTCGTCGCCCACCAGCTCACCTCCTGGGGCCTGGAGGAGGAAGCGTTCACCACGGAGCTGATCGTCAGCGAACTCGTCACCAACGCCATTCGCTACGCCAGCGCCCCCATCCGGCTGCGTATGATCCGCGACCGCACACTGACCTGCGAAGTCTCCGACGGAAGCAGTACCGCACCCCGCGTACGGCATCCACGCGCCACGGACGAAGGGGGCCGCGGCCTCCTTCTCGTCGCGCAGTTCGCCGAGCGCTGGGGTGCTCGCTACACCGCCGAGGGCAAGACCGTCTGGGCCGAGCAGAAGATCGACGGGGCTCCGGACGACCTGGTGTGAGCCCGCTGCCGGCAGCTGGTCCCTGCCGACTCACCGCTCGGCCACTGAGATGATCTTCGAATGAATCATCGCTCTCGCGCCTGGATCCAGCGGCGGCTGCGGTCGCTGGCCTTCCTGGAACTGCTCAACATCCCGCTCCAGGCCGCACTCTGGTTCGGCAAGGTCGGCTTCCCGATAACGCCGGCGAACGCCGTGGGATTCGCGTTGTTCGCGCTCCTCCTCCTGCAAGGAGCCGCCTACTGGCTCGCCAAGCTCCGCCGGGTCGCGACACCCGGCAACTCCCTCCCCGGCGCCAGGACTTTCGCGACGCTCCGCGTACTCAACGTTCCGCTGCTGATCGCCGGCGTGCTCTTCACCCTCCGGACGGTATGCGTCGACCCCGGGAGCAGCAGCTGGCCGGGCCTCGTCTTCGCGCTGTTCGCGGTGCTGGAGTACATCAACTACTTCCACACACAACTCATGTACGACACCCGCGAAGACCTCCGCCACCTGCGCAACCACGGCCTGCGCCGTGCGCACCTGGCCCGCGACCTGGACTCTCGCGGGTAGCGACAGCACGCCACCGTTACCTCAGAAGCCATTTTCTGGTCAGCTGCATCACCTCCGCGCGGCTGTGACTGCCGTGGTCGGCGGCGATGAAGTGGTTGCCGATCCGCAGTGAGAAGGCGAGCATGCAGCGGACCTCGACGTCGTCCTTGTCGGGGCAGAAGGAGCCGAACAGCGAGCGCAGGTACTCCATCCGCCGGTTGTCGACGCGTCGGAGTCGCTGCGCAACGGCCTCGTCGCGCCGGGCCCAGTCGCGGATCGCGAGGTCGGCCGTGGTGCCCGTCATCGGCCCGTCGCCGGACGAGGCGATCGTGAACAGCCGCTCCAGCTTGGCCCTGGCATCTCCTCCGCCGCTCTCGACCTGCTCGATCACTCCCTCGGTGACCTCGCGCTCCCACGCGTCGAGCATCTCGGTGAGCAGCGCGTCCCGGTTGCCGAAGTACCCGTAGAAGCCGCCCTTGCTGACACCGAGTGCCTGCGCCAGTGTCTCGATCCGAACGGCCTCCGGGCCGCCGGCGGAGAGCGCCCGCAGCCCCTCCTCGATCCATTTGCCGCGAGGCGTGCGGGTCACGCCCATGATGTGTCTCCCCTCACGTCTTCCCTCATCTATACGGTGCCGTATAGATGGGTGCTAGCCTTTATCTATACGGCATCGTATAGATAAAGGGAGAGGGGCCTGCTCATGCGACTCCCCAGAACCGCGCACACTTCCCGCCCCTGGCGGATCCACGAGATCGCCGGCGACTTCCAGGTCGAGGACGTGTGGGCGCTGCCGACACCAGGCGGCCCGGACGACCTCGCACAACTGGTGCACCAGTTCGCGAACGGCGACGGGGCACCCGTCTCCTCCCCTGTGCCGCGCATGCTCTTCGCGGTCCGTTGGAAGCTCGGGGAACTGCTCGGCTGGGACAAGCCCGACGCCGGCCTCGGCACCCGCGCGCGGACGCTGCGGGACCGGTTGCCGGCGGATCTCCGCGAGGGTCCCCGCGGACCCGACCTCCGCGCGCTTCCGCTCACCTCCGTCTACCTGACGCACGACGAGTGGGTGGCCGAGCTGGCCAACCGGACCGTGCAGGCGGTGATGCACATCGGCTGGGTCCCGGACGGGGCCGGCGGTTGCCGTGGTCAGATGGCCGTCCTGGTGAAGCCGAACGGGCGGCTCGGCGCCGTCTACATGGCGGGCATCAAGCCCTTCCGGTACCTGGGGGTGTATCCGGCGCTGTTTCGAGGGATCGGACACAAGTGGCAGGCGAGCGCCGGCGAAAGGAGCGCGGGCTGCTGACCGGATCCGGCGGAGGGTCGGGTCATCTCGGCCGTCCGTTGTGGCCCTCCGAGCCGGACAAGCACCTCCCCGAGTCGGACAAGCCGCTCTCAAATGCGCAGAGTTAAGGGCGGATGCGTCCCGTTCAGATAGTGGTCGCCGATGTCGCGGAGCCTGTGGGTGGGGGAGCTCTGTGCTGTCAGGACGCGCGCGTTGCGCCAGAACCTGTCGAACCCCGGGCCGTCGGCGGGGGAGTCGGCGCCGTCCGTGAGTTCCAGGATGCGCGTGGTGATGTGCATCGCGGACCTGCTGGTGACGGCCTCGGCCGCGGCGACGAGGACCGCGATGTCGGCGCGCTCGTCGATGCCGAGTTCCCGCCCCATGAGGAGTCCTCCTGCCAGGGCCTCCGTCGCCGGCTCGACGACCGCCGCGGCGGTGTGGGCGGCGGCCACCAACTCCCCGTAGGCGAGGAGGAGGTACGGATCGCCACTTGGCCGTCCCGCGTAGGCGCCGTTGTCCGGGTCCGCGATCGGCCAGATGCGCGGCGTGGCACGGCTGAAGTCCCGCGCCTCGGCCAGCGCTCCTTCGGCGATCCCCAGGCCGACATGGACGAGAGCGAGCCGCAGCGCCAGAGGGGCGAGCGTGGCGAACGGGGCGACATCGTGCTCGTCGCGCGGCACGGCGCCCAGCACCTGATCGGCGGGCACCGGGACGCTGTCGAACCCGACGGTGCCGGCTCCGGCGAGGCGCTGTCCGAGGCGGTCATGTGCCGGGTCGGCCGTCACACCGGGGTGGGCCGGGTCCACGACCACGATCAGCGACTCGCCTGTTTCGGTACATCCCGCGGCGAGCACCAGCCGGTCGGCCACAGCGACACCCGCGGCGAACGCCCTGCGCCCGTTGAGGACGTAGCCGCTGTCGGCCGGTGTGAGCGTCAGGTCGGGACCCGTCTCCAGCTCCGCCTCCTCCGACCCCGGAAGGTCGGTGCTGCCGCCCCAGATCCACTGCTCCTCCGCCGCCCGGAGTTCCAGTACGTCGGCCTTCTCCGGGGTGCCGAAGAAACGGGCGCTCCACGACAACACATAGTGCCGGCCGAGCAGTTCGCCGATCGAGCTGTCGGCCGCCGCGATCTCCCGGATGACCGCACAGGCGGTGCGCCAGTCGGTCCCTCGGTGGGCCGGGCCGGGCGGTGCCAGCAGCGCCGGCAGACCGGCTTCGCGCAGTCGTGAGATCTCGTCGAAGGGAGGCTTGCCCGCCCGGTCGCGGATGATTGCGTCGACGGCGAGATCATCCGCGATCTCACGGGTGACGCGTGGCCAGATCCCTTCCTCGGCCGGGTGGTTGATCTGTGGGGAGGCGGTGCGTGCTGCGGACTTCTTCGGCATGGCGCCGTTCACCATCCTGTCGGGCGTGTGGATCGGCGTGTGCACGGCCGCCCCACCTCACGCATTCCCTAGTTTTCCCACTGGATTAGTAGGGAATGAATCATGCTTCCGGACTCCCTTTCGGAGCAAGGGGCGTTCGAGGGGTGGACAGTTGGGTCTTGAAATCCGGACTGTTCGGTCAGGGGCTGATGAGGGGCCGGTCAGGCGCCGGTCAGGGATTCGTCCACGAGGCCGGATCCTCGGCCAGCGCGGACACCCGGGTGGGCAGGTCGGCCGAGGCGACATCGGCCAGGGATACGCCGTCGAGGATCTGCCGGACATTGGCCCGTAGCGCGACCCACAGCGGCAACAGCGACTCGGCCGGCCCGGTGTAGGACAGCTCCGGCGGGCGGACACCGCGTACCGACACGAGCGGCCCGTCCACGACGCGGATGACATCCGCGATGCTGATGTCCTCCGGAGCCTTGGCCAGCCGGTAGCCGCCGTTGCCACCGCGCTGACTGAGTACGAGCCCGCCGCGCCGCATATCGTTCAGGATGCCTTCGAGGAACTTGTGCGGAATGTCCTGAGCGTCGGCAATGGCCTCCGCCTTGAGCGGCCCCGCCTCCCGGGCACCAGCGAGTTGCAGCGCGGCACGCACCGCATAGTCCGCTCTGGCTGAAATCCGCATGCCGGCATTATCCCGCAACGGGACGGCGTGGCCCCTCCGGGCGTACCACCCGGTCCCGAGGTGGGCACCAGTCGCGCGTCCAGGCGCAGCAGCACCCTTGACGTGGCTCGACGGCGGCTCGACACTCAAGGGCGGGAACCCTAGTGAACGGGTGGGAAATCATGGGGCGTGCAGGGCTGGACACCGACCGCGCGAGCCGCGCGTTCCAGCCGCTTCCCCTTCTGACCTCACGCCGGCACATCGATCTGCTGCGCGTCTGCAGCGCGGCAAGTCCTCTCTGCTGAGGCGATAGCGGCCCGCCGCCGCGACGTACTCCGCCCCGCGCCGAACTCTTCGTCGCACCCGGGCCTGCGCCGACGGCGCCCCATGCCCGCCGCCTGCCGCGCATCCGCCTGCGCCCACGCCCGTCCTACGCCTGTACGCATACGCCCGTACACCCGTGCCCGTGCATCGGCCTGTACGTCCGTCGGCCTGTACGTGCGCCAGTACGTCCGCTTCTACGTCCGCCTGTACGTCCGCGAACCGGACCCGGATCCCAGGGAGTCGCATGTCCGCCACGTCTCAGACCACCACGTCCCACACCACCACGTCGCAGACCGGCGTGCCGTCCCTCCGGGGCAGGATCGGCTGCGATGTGCGCAGCGGCCACTACGCCGTGCCGCACCGCTACCGCCTGCACCTCTCACTGTCCTGTCCGGACTGTCTGAGCATCGCCATCACCCACAGCCTGCTGGACCTCGATGACGTCCTTCCGGTGACACTGCTGCCCGCCGTGCCCGACGGCCCGGGTGCCGGATACACGGCGCTGCGCCCGCTGTACGAAGCCAGTTCGCACCAGCACCCCGGCCCGGCCGCGGCGCCGGTGCTCAGCGACGGATGGACGGGACGGATCGTCAGTACGCACGCCCCCGACATCCTGCGCGACCTGGCCCGGCAGTTCGGCGGCGACGGCCTTGACCTGTATCCGCACCATGCCCGGAACGAGATCGAGGCGGTCGCCCGGCTCTGTGAGCGGAACATCAACGAGGCCGCGCAGCACGCCGGTCGGCTCGGCATCGACAGCGCGGACCACGAGACCGCGCTGGGCACCCTGCTCGGCGCACTGGACTCACTGGAGCAGCGGCTGGCCGACCGGGACCACCTGCTGGGTGGCGAACTCACCGCCGCCGACGTCCAGTTGTGGGTGACACTGGTGCAGCTCGACACCGTCCACCGCTGGCATCTGGACGCCGCTGCGGTTCACCGCATCGCCGACCACCCGCGGTTGTGGTCGTACGCCCGTCGGCTGGCGGCCCACCCCGCCTTCGGCTCGCACCTCGACCTGGACGGCATCGCCCGCCGGCACCACGCTCGCTGTCAGGGACAGGAGGCCGCCGGCGCGGCGGTACAGATCGTGGACTGGACGGCGTCTTCGGCAGCCGCCCTTCGAAGCGGCCGCCGATAGCTATCGTCGGTGGCGGCCGTCAGTAGTAGCCCTTTTCGCCGTCCACCAGTTCCCGGATGGCATCCATATGACCGGCGTGGCGGGCGGTCTCCTCAATCATGTGGAACAGGATCCACCGCAGGTTCGCGGCGGCGGCCCCGAAGTCCGGGTGCCGCCCCACATCATCGAGTGAATGGGCGGCGATGATCTCGTCCGACACCGCGCACTGCCGGTCGTACTCGTCGAGGAGCTGGGCGAGCGGGATGCCGTCGACCCTCATGTCGGCATCCTCCGGGCCGTCGTCGAACATCGGTCCCTCGGCGGGCCGGCCCATCAGCATGACCTCGAACCAGCAGTGCTCGACCCAGCGCATATGGGAGACGACACCTGCCATCGTCATCTGGGGCGAGGCCGGAAGAACGGGTCGGTGGGCGTCCGCGTCGGACAGCCCTTCGCACTTCCAATGGACGATCGCGCGCTGCATGTCGAGCCAACCGACAAGCTGGGTCCGCTCGTCGGCGGTGTAGGGAGGGCGAATGCGAGGAGGCGTCATGGCGCGGACGCTACTGGAGCCGGCGCCGCGCCGCAGGGGATTTTTGGGCTGCCGGTGCTTCCCGAGGGAGCGCCGGTGTCAGCTCACCGTTCCCGTTCCGCCAACGCCTTGAACTGTTGCAGGTCGCTGCGTACGCCCCGTTCGATCGCGGCCGCCTGGGCAAACCCTCGCGGTCCGCCGAACACCTCCTTGATGGTGCCCGGGTCGTACTCGAACCGGGCCTGGATCCGGGTGTGCTCCCCGTCGATGGGCAGCAGCGCGAAGGTGCCCGCGAGGTCGGGAGCGCTCGTGGTCTGCCACATCATGACCTTCTCCCCGCCACGGTCGATGATCTCGATCTCGACCTCGCGGGTGTGGCCGAGCGCGTCGACGTCCAGGTGTGCCCGGTTGTCACCCTCCGTACGCGCCTCGCGTACACCGTCCAGGAACCGCGGATAGGCTTCCACACGGTGAAGGCAGTCCCAGGCGGTATCGGCGGGAACGTCGATGTCAATGTGTTCTTCGAGTGTGCTCATGGGGCACCTCACAGCTCGGTTCACGGCGACACGGTTATGTCTCCAGAGTGCTCCGGGCGGGGGGCGGTGGCGACCGCAGCCTCAGCGGGGGCGGCCGGACCACCACCCCTCCGGCGTGTGCGGGGGAGACCCGGTAGGCTTGCCTGCGGCGGTGCCTGTCTGGGCACCGTACGGCGGTGGGGCCCGCCGTCCCCGAACCGCGGCGATGACGCCGCCAACGGTCCCTACTTGCGATGACGCGCACCCGGAAACGGTGCCCGGCGAGTAGGAGAGGTACGTGGAAGAGGCCCGCACATCCATGCGGAACGAGCCCATCGACCCCGATGTGGACCTGCACACCCCGGCCCGGCGCGCAGCACGGCCCCAGGGGCAGGCGGCGGTCATCGCGGCGGTCGCCGTGGGGGGCGGCATCGGCGCCGGCGCCCGTTACGGCGCGTCCCTTCTCTGGCCGACCGCGGCCGGAGCATTCCCCTGGACCACCCTGGTGGTCAATGTGATCGGCTGCGCGATCATCGGCATCTTCATGGTGGTGATCACCGACGTACGGGCCGCGCACCGCCTCGTACGCCCCTTCTTCGGCACCGGCGTGCTGGGCGGCTTCACCACCTTCTCGACCTATGCCGTGGACATCCAGCGCCTGGCGGACGGCGGCAACGCCCGTACCGCCCTGGCCTACCTGGCCCTGACCCTGCTCGCCGCACTGGCGTCGGTCTGGGCAGCGGCGCACCTCACCCGCCGCGTCATCGAGTGGAGGCAGCGATGAGGCTGACCGGATCCGCCCTGCGCGTCACCATCTTCGTCGGCGAGAGTGACATCTGGCACCACAAACCCCTCTTCGCGGAGATCGTGCACCGGGCACACAAAGCCGGCCTCGCCGGTGCCTCGGTCTTCCGTGGCATCGAAGGCTTCGGCGCCTCCTCCCTGATCCACACCAGCCGGCTGCTGTCGCTGAGCGAGGACCTGCCGGTCGCCATCGTCATCGTCGACACCGAGGAGCGCGTCCGCGCCTTCCTCCCGCAGATCGACGAGCTCGTCACCGAGGGGCTGGTGATCCTCGACGACTGCGAGGTCATCTCCTACGTCGGCCGCGAACCGGAGAACAACGACGCCACGGAGGAACGGTGAACTGGGTGCTGGTGATTGCCGGGGCGATGGTCGGTGCGCCGCTGCGCTATCTCACCGACCGCACCGTGCAGCGCAAGCACGACTCGGTCTTCCCCTGGGGCACCCTCACCGTCAACGTGGTGGGCTGCCTCGTGCTCGGCCTGCTCACCGGAGCCGCCACCGCCGGTGCCGCCTCCTCGCAGTTCCAGCTGCTCATCGGCACCGGCCTGTGCGGCGCGCTGACGACCTACTCCACGTTCTCGTACGAGACGCTGCGGCTGGCCGAGGAAGGTGCCCGCCTCTACGCGGTGGCCAACGTGGTGGCGAGCGTCGTGGTGGGCCTGGGCGCGGCCTTCGCCGGCGCGGCGGCCGCGCACGCCTTGTGGGGGTAGTCGCGCACGGCACGGTAGGCGGTGCCGACCGCATACAGCGTTACGGCGCGGGCGCCACCCGTCAGGAGTCGCGCGGCCCGGCCCACCGTGACGTCGCCGATGTCGCCGATGTCTTCTTCGTCGTCACCGTTGTCAACGCCGTCACCGTCGTCGTGCACTCGGCGTCCGCGGCCTCCATGGGACCGTCGTCGGGCGGTCCGGCGACCGCCACCTCGGCGGGGCGCAGAAGATGGTTGCCGACCCGGTAGCCCGGACGCAGGATCGCGGCGCACGTGGTGCGATCGACCTCGTCGGTGGGGGTGTACAGGACGGCTTCGTGCACCACCGGGTCGAAGGGGTCGCCGGCCGTGCCGAAGGACTGCAGGCCCAGCCCCGCCAGTTCGCTGTCCAGAGCCTGGGCGACGCGGCCGAAGCCGCCGGTCACCTCCCCCTGCTCGGTGGCCTCGGCGAGGGCGTCGAGCACGGGCAGCAACCGGCCGAGCACGTTGGACACGGCGATCTCGCCGAGCGCCAGGCGGTCGCGGTGCACCCGCTTGCGGTAGTTGTCGTACTCGGCCTTCAGCCGTTGCAGGTCGGCCGTGCGTTCCCGGAGTTCGGCGCGGAGCCCCGCCTCCGGGGCTGCCGGCTGAGCGGCCGCCGGGTCGTGGCCGGGCGGCGTACCCCTGTCCTGATCGGTCCCTTCCTCTCCCCGGGCGCCATGGGGCGGAAGCGGGGACGGGGGGTCACCCGGCTCGTGCCCGACGAGTACCAGCGGCGGACGGCGGCCAGGGTCGTCTGTCGGGCGGTTCATCATGCGCCTCCCTCCCGCTTGTCGTCATCGACGATCTCCGCGTCGACGACGTCGTCCTGACCACCGGTGGCCGCGCCCGAACTGCCCTCGCCGCTGCCTTCGGTGTCCGTAGGCGTGGCCTGGGACTGCGCCTGGGCGTACATCGCCTGGCCCAGCTTCTGGGAGACGGTCGCGAGCTTCTCGGTGGCGGCGCGGATCTCGGCAGTGTTGTCTCCATCGGCGGACTCGACCTTGAGCTTCTCCTTGAGCTCGCCGACGGCGGTCTCCACCTCGGTCTTCAGGTCGGCCGGGACCTTGTTCTCGTTGTCCTTGAGGAATTTCTCGGTCTGGTAGACGAGCTGTTCGCCCTGGTTGCGGGCCTCGGCGGCCTCACGCTTGCGGCGGTCCTCCTCGGCGTGCCGCTCGGCCTCGCGCATCATGCGGTCGATGTCGTCCTTGGGCAGTGCGGAGCCGCCGGTGACGGTCATCCGCTGTTCCCTGCCCGTGCCGAGATCCTTCGCGGTGACGTGCATGATGCCGTTGGCGTCGATGTCGAAGGAGACCTCGATCTGCGGAAGACCGCGCGGAGCCGGCGGCAGACCGGTCAGCTCGAACATCCCGAGCTTCTTGTTGTACGCCGCGATCTCGCGCTCGCCCTGGTAGACCTGGATCTGCACGGACGGCTGGTTGTCCTCGGCCGTCGTGAAGATCTCGGAGCGCTTGGTCGGGATGGTCGTATTGCGCTCGATGAGCTTGGTCATGATGCCGCCCTTGGTCTCGATACCGAGGGACAGCGGCGTGACGTCCAGGAGCAGTACGTCCTTGACCTCGCCCTTGAGGACACCGGCCTGCAACGTCGCGCCGATGGCGACGACCTCGTCCGGGTTGACGCCCTTGTGCGGGTCCTTGCCGGTCAGCTCCTTGACCAGATCGGTCACCGCGGGCATCCGGGTCGAGCCACCGACCAGGATCACATGGTTGATGTCGGAGAGCTTGATCTTCGCGTCCTTGACCGCGTTGTGGAACGGCGCCTTGCACCGGTCCAGCAGGTCCGACGTCAGCTGCTGGAACTGCGAGCGGGTGAGCTTCTCGTCCAGGTGCAGCGGGCCCTCGGCGGAGGCCGTGATGTACGGCAGATTGATCGTGGTCTCGGTCGCGGCCGACAGCTCGATCTTCGCCTTCTCCGCGGCCTCACGCAGCCGCTGGGTAGCCATCTTGTCCTTGGCCAGATCGACGCCGTACCCGTTTTTGAACTGCTGGGTCAGGTGGTCGACGATCCGCTGGTCCCAGTCGTCGCCGCCCAGGTGGGTATCGCCGTTGGTGGCCTTCACCTCGACCAGGCCCTCGCCGATCTCCAGCAGCGAGACGTCGAAGGTGCCGCCGCCGAGGTCGAAGACCAGGATGGTCTGGTCGTTCTCCTTGTCCAGGCCGTAGGCGAGCGCCGCGGCGGTCGGCTCGTTGATGATCCGCAGGACGTTCAGGCCCGCGATCTCGCCGGCTTCCTTGGTCGCGGTGCGCTGGGAGTCGTTGAAGTACGCCGGAACGGTGATGACGGCGTCCGTGACGTCCTCGCCCAGGTAGGCCTCGGCCTCGCGCTTGAGCTTCTGCAGCACCCGCGCGGAGATCTCCTGCGCGGTGTACCGCTTGCCGTCGATGTCACCGCTGTCCGGGAAGCGCCACTCCGCCTCGCCCATGTGGCGTTTGACCGAGCGCGCCGTACGTTCGATGTTGGTCACGGCCTGCCGCTTGGCGACCTCACCGACCAGCACATCACCGTTCTTGGCGAACCCGACCACCGACGGGGTGGTCCGAGCCCCCTCACTATTGGTGATGACCGTGGGCTCACCGCCCTCCAGCACGCTGACCACCGAGTTCGTCGTACCGAGGTCAATCCCCACTGCACGTGCCATGGTCCTCTCCTCACGTCGAGGCTCGCTCCCGGAGCGATGGCCGGCACGGAGTGCTTGGGCGGTTCCCTCGGACCCGCACCTCACAGGGTGCTCTCACCTGCCGGTATGGAGCGCAAGCCGTCTCCACCCTCTGCATAAGACGAGCCGACGCGCGTGTCAAGTTGCCCCGATTCAAACCGAATGGCCCGCATATGCCACCTCTGTCGGCGCAACCGAGGAGTAGACGCCGGCCCCGTGTGCCGACACCTGCTTCCTCCCTGTCCCGACACCTGCTTCCTATACGGTGCGCCTCGATGGCTACCGGTGCATCGGCTGGAGGGTGTGCGAGATGGGTGCAGCAGCGTCGGCCCCCGCGGGCGAGGGCGTGCTGAAGCGGCGGCTGGGCACCACCGATGCCGTGGTGATCGGGCTGGGGTCGATGATCGGGGCGGGCATCTTTGCCGCCTTCGCGCCTGCCGCCGAGGCGGCCGGGACCGCTCTGCTCCTCGGCCTGGCGGTCGCCGCGCTGGTGGCGTACTGCAATGCGACCTCCTCGGCGCGCCTCGCCGCCCGCTACCCCGCCTCGGGCGGGACGTACGTCTACGGGCGCGAACGGCTCGGAGAGTTCTGGGGCTACCTCGCCGGCTGGGCTTTCGTGGTCGGCAAGACCGCCTCCTGCGCGGCGATGGCCCTGACCGTCGGCCTCTATGTGTGGCCGGGCCAGGCGCATGCGGTCGCGGTCGCTGCCGTCGTGGCCCTGACCGCGGTCAACTACGTGGGCGTGCAGAAATCCGCCTGGCTCACGAGGGCGATCGTCGCCGTCGTCCTGGCCGTCCTCGCCGCGGTCGTCACCGTCTGCCTGACGAGCGGCACGGCCCAGGCCACCCGTCTGGGCATCGGCACCGATGGCACCGTCCGTGGGGTGCTGCAGGCGGCCGGTCTGCTGTTCTTCGCCTTCGCCGGCTACGCCCGCATCGCCACCCTCGGCGAGGAGGTCCGCGACCCCGCCCGCACCATCCCCCGCGCCATCCCCCTCGCCCTGGGCATCGCGCTGGCCGTGTACGTGGCCGTGGCGCTCGCCGTCCTGACCGTCCTCGGTCCCGGCCGGCTCGCCGACGCCACGGCGCCCCTCACCGACGCGGTACGTGCGGCCGGCTTCCCCGCCCTGACCCCCGTGGTGCGCGTCGGCGCGGCCGTCGCCGCCCTCGGTTCCCTGCTCGCGCTGATCCTCGGCGTCTCGCGCACCACCCTGGCCATGGCCCGCGACAGGCACCTGCCCCACGCCCTGGCCGCCGTCCACCCCCGCTTCGGCGTCCCGTACCGGGCCGAACTCGCCGTCGGAGTCGTCGTCGCCCTCGCCGCCGCCACCGGGGATCTCCGCGGCGCGATCGGCTTCTCCTCCTTCGGCGTGCTGGCCTACTACGCCATCGCCAACGCCGCCGCGTTCACGCTGACCACCGCCGAAGGCCGGCCGCCGCGCGCCCTCCCGGTCGTCGGCCTGGCCGGCTGCCTGCTTCTGGCCTTCGCCCTGCCCGCATCCTCGGTGCTCGCCGGGGCCGCCGTGCTGGTGCTGGGCGCAGCGGCTTACGGCCTCCGGAAGGCCATAGGCCGCAGCTGACACCGGGCCGCGCTCCCACTCAGTCAGCGGCCGCCCTGTCTCCACCTCTGCCCGGCAGACCTCTACCGCGTAGCCGGCGCACATCTCACTCTCCTGGCGACCGGTTGGCCGAGGAGGATTCCGGTCAAGACGAGGGCCAGTCCGCACAGTTGGCGGAAGGTCAGCGATTCCCCGGCGATCATCGTGCCGAGAAGTACGCCGGTCACCGGGTTCAGCAGCCCGACCAGGCCGACCGTCGCGGCGGGCAGGTGCCGCAGGCCCGCGAACCAGACGACAAAGGCGAGCGCCGTCGCCACCACGGTGACATAGCCGAATCCGAGAACGGCCGGTATGCCGAGGGCCGGTGGCGCTCCCTCCATGACGACGGCGAGAGGGAGCAGCACAAGACCGCCCGCAATAAGTTGCCAGGACGTCGAGGCGAGCACATTGACCTCGCGACTCCATCGCTTGGCGAGGATGTACCCCCAGGACGACATGACCATGGCGGCGACCGAGGCAAGTACGCCGAGCGGGTCGATCGAGGTCGCCCCGGCGAGCAGCATGAGGCAGACACCACCGACGCCGAGGCCGGCGCCGATCAGATGCGGCAGTTGTGGGCGTTCGGCGACCAGCGCCCAGGCGATCAGCATCATGACCAGCGGCGAGTTCGCCATGATGGTCGAGGCCAGGCTCGTCGGGAGCAGTTGCGCCGCGAGATAGACCAGGGCGAAGAACGCGCCCATGTTGAGGACGCCGAGGACCAGGGACTTCCACCACCACGACCCGTGAGGCCGTTCCCGGCACAGCGCGAGGAGCAGAACTCCGGCCGGCAGAGCCCTGATCACCGCCCCGTACAGCGGATGCCCGGCGGGCAGAAATTCGTGGGTCACGTAGTAGTTCGTCCCCCAGGCCACAGGCGCGACCGCCGTGATCAGCGTCCACCGCAAAGTATCTTCCATGGAAGATATTATGCCTTCCATGGAAGCTATAGTGAAGTCATGCAGCAGCCGCCCCTTGATCACGTCGCCCGGATCCAAGCCGAGTGGGCCCGCGAACGGCCAGATCTCGATGTGAGCCCCCAGGGCGTGATCGGGCGACTCCATCGCCTCGCCGGGCTCCTCACCGAGCAGCTCTGCCTCGTCTACCGGCGATACGGCTTGAGCGAGGGCGAGTTCGACGTCCTCGCCGCCCTGCGACGTGCGGGCGAACCGTTCGAACGGGCCCCCGGCGAACTCGCGGCGCGCACCATGGTCACCACCGGCGCGATGACCAAGCGGATCGACCGCCTCGAACGTGATGGCCTGGTCACCCGCCGCCGTTCGGCCAGCGACGGCCGAGGGCGGGTGGTCGCCCTCACCCAGGCAGGACAAGACCTGTTCGACCAGGCATTCACCGAGCACATGCACAACGAACGCCGCCTTCTCGACGCCATGTCCCCGGACGAGGCGGCACACCTGGAGGCACTCCTCACCTCTTGGCTCGCCCACGTCGAGCCGCCGCGCACCACATGAGCGCCGCGCCGCCCTCCCGCCGCCTTCGGTGAGCGGCTGAACGCGACGGCCGTCAGTGCGGCAGGCGGTGCCCTCGTGCGCGGCTCACCCGTCCTGGGGCAGAGACGTCGCGATGTGCTCGGGTGACAGGAGCTGTGTCAGATGGCGCGCCGAGGTGTCCCAGGACCATTCCTGCTGGACCCACTGGCGGCCCGCGGCGCCCATGGCGGCGCGCTCGGGGTCGAGCAGCAGGCGCGTCAGGGCCGCGGCGATCGCCGCCGGGTCCGTTCCGTCCACCACCCGGCCGGTACGGCCTTCGAGGACGGTGTCGGGGGCGCCGCCGGAATCGCCGACGAGGACGGGCAGACCGCTCGCGGCAGCTTCGAGGAAGACGATGCCGAGGCCCTCGGCCTCCAGACCGCCCTTACGGGTGCGGCACGGCATGGCGAAGACGTCCGCGGCGGCGTAGTACGGCGGTGTTTCGGCGTGTGAGGTGCCGCCCGTGAAGCGGATCGAGCCAGGGGCGTGGCGCTGCGCCAGTTTGCGGAGCCGGGCCTCGTGCGGGCCTTGGCCGACTATCAGCAAGGCCGCCTCGGGGACGGTGCGTTGGACCAGTGGCAGGGCCCGGATCAGCATGTCCTGGCCCTTGCGTGGCACCAGCCGGGCGACGCAGAGGATCACCTTCTTGCCGTGCAGGCCGAGTTCGGTGCGCAGGGTGCGGGAGGCGTTGGTGTCGGGCCGGTATACGTCGGTGTCGACGCCGGGGACCAGGCGGCTCATCCGTGCGCGGGGGCCGAGGGCGGGTTCGATCCGGTGGCGTGTGTAGTGGCCGAGGTAGGTGACGACATCGACGCCGTCGCCGATGCGCCGCATGAGGCGGCGGGCGCCCGGCGTTCTGGCCCACCAGATCTCGTGGCCGTGGGTGGTGGCGACGATGCGTCGGATGCCGCTGCGGCGCAGGGCCGGCGCCATCAGGGCGAGCGGTGCCGCGGCCCCGAACCAGACCCGGTCGCAGCCGTGGGCCTTGGCGATGTCGATGGCTCTCCTGGTGGTCCGGGCGGTGGGGAGCAGCATGCGGCCGGTGTCCCGGATGACGGGGAACGGGAGCGTCGCGTCGAAGGCGGTGTCGCCCGGCTCGTGCGAGGTGTGGACGACGACATCGTCGGGCGGCATGCGGGTGGCCATGGCGTGCACGAAGGTCTCGATACCGCCCTGCCGGGGCGGGAAGTCGTTGGTGATGATGAGGGTGGTGGGCATGAGCGTGTGTCAGTTTCCTTGCATCCGGGGCTGGTTATGGCTGTGGCTTGAGTTCTTGCTTGAGTTCTGGCTTGCGTTCCGGTTGGGCGTGAGTGGGCGCTCATAGGTCGCGGCGGTGCACGACGACCAAGGCGAGGAGGACCGCGATCAGTGGCCAGAGGGCGAACACCAGCCACGAACCGGTGACCGTTGCCGGGTGCGCCATGAACGCCTCTTCCAGGGAGGCGGTGCGGGCGTGCGTACGGTCACGCCCAGGCGGGTGCCGCGGGCGGCTGGTCGGCGCGTTCAGCCCGAGGATCATCCGCAGTGTGGTGCTCTTGCCCGCCCCGTTGGGGCCGAGGAAACCGGTGACATGCCCGGGGTGCACGGTGAACGTCAGGCCGTTGACAGCGGTGATCCGGCCGTACGTCTTGGTGAGTTCGTTGACTTCGATCACCCGGCCAACGGTGCCGCGGCACACCCTCGTAGGTCGTCGGACCACCGTCGACAATCCGCGGGGCAGATGTCGACCCTGGGTGTACAACCACGGTCCGATGTCCGGCGGAGATCACCTGGCTACCATCGGCGCATGCACGCCACGCCGACTCTCCCCCTGCTCAAACGTGTGCCACCGGGCGTCTGGACCGCCCTGGCGTGGTGCGCGGCCACGGCGTACGCATGCGTCGTGCTGATCCGACTGCCCGGTGAGGAGAGCCTCCTCCCACCGCACGGTCTGTACTGGCCGCCCATGAACGCAATGTGGCTGGTCATGGGCACCGTCATGGCCATGACCGGCAGCCTGCTGCTGCGCCGTCGGGCGCTGTCGGCCATGGCCATGCTGCTGGCCGGCTCCGTCGCCGGGGCGATGGCGCTGAATTCGATGGAGATCAATTTCCTGCAGTTTCTCGCGGTCGATGTGGCCCTGTGCTTCATCGCGACCACGCGGTCGCGCCGGGCCTCGATCACCGCCGCCGCCATGGCTCTTGGCGTTCTGATCACCTACGCGACGACACGGCTGCTGCTCCACTTCGCGATCGGCACCTCGACGGAGCTGGCCGTGGGCCTGACGGCCGTCGTCGCCTGGTTCATCGGCCACTCGATGCGCCAGTCCCGTGAGTACGCGGAGAAGTTGGGCGCCCAGGCCGCCGCGCAGGCCGTCACCACCGAACGGCTCCGGATCGCGCGCGAGCTGCACGACATGGTCGCGCACAGCATCGGCATCATCGCCTTGCAGGCCGGTGCGGCGAGCCGGGTCATCGACACCCAGCCCGCGCGGGCACGTACCGCACTGCGCGAGGTCGAGACCGCCGGCCGGGAGACCCTGTCGGGGCTGCGCCGGATGCTCGGTGCGCTCCGCCAGACCGAACCGGGGCAGGCACCCGAGGCGGCGTCGCTCCGGCCGATGCCGGGCCTGGGGGACATCGACCAGCTGGCCGCGGCGACGACGGCCGCCGGTGTCCGTGTCGACGTACGGTGGCAGGGGGAGCGCCGTCAACTCCCGCCGGAGATCGACCTGTCGGCGTTCCGCATCATCCAGGAGTCGGTCACCAACGTGGTGCGCCACGCCGGCACCCGCTCCTGCCAGGTGTCCATCGACTGCCGGGACGAGGAGCTGTGCATCGAGGTCGTCGACGACGGCCGGGGCCGCGGCAGCACCGCGGGCACCGGGCACGGTCGCGGCAACGCCCCGGCCGGCGGCTACGGCCTCGTCGGCATGCGCGAACGGGTCGGCCTGCTGCACGGCGAGTTCACCGCCGCACCACGTCCCGAAGGCGGCTTCCGTGTGACGGCCAGCCTCCCGCTGCCGGCAGGAGTGCGATGACGGTCCGCGTCGTCCTCGCCGACGACCACACCCTGGTTCGTACCGCCCTGCAGATGGTCATCACGGACACCCCCGACCTCGATGTCGTCGGGGAGGCCGGGACCGGCGCAGAGGCGGTCCAGCTGGCCGAAGAACTCCAGCCCGATGTGGTGGTGATGGACATCCGCATGCCCGGCATGGACGGCATCGAGGCCACCCGGCTGATCACGGCGGGCCCCGGCCGAGCGTCCGTCGTCGTCCTGACCACCTTCGACGATGACGACTACGTCTACGGCGCACTGCGCGCCGGTGCGTCCGGATTCCTCGTCAAGGACATGGCGCTGGACGACATCCTCGCCGCGGTCCGTGTCGTCGCCTCCGGAGACGCCCTGATCGCACCCAGCGTCACCCGCCGGCTGATCGCGGAGTTCGCCGACCGCCCCGCGTCCACCCCGCGCCGCCGGGTGGTCGACGGCATCACCGAGCGGGAGAACGAGGTACTCACCCTTGTCGGGCGCGGCATGTCCAACTCCGAGATCGCGGCGGACCTGTACATCACGGTGGCCACCGTGAAGACCTATGTGACGCGCCTGCTCGCCAAGCTCGACGCCCGCGACCGGGTGCAGCTCGTCATCATCGCCTACGAGAGGGGCCTGGTGGCACCGGCCGGGTGAGCGGCACACCGGGCCGAGGACCCTCGCCGCCCGGCACAGCGGCACGACCCACCCGGTCGGCCGGGAAGTGCCGCTTGCCGACACGGCAGTTCAGGAGGGTTTCGCAATGGCGATCATGGCCGCGTCGTCGCCCAGGTTTCCGCCGGCGTGCCGGAGCAGGTCGTCGTGGAGGCGCTGGACCAGGGACTGAGGGTCGGACGTGTCGCAGGCGGTGACCCGGTCGGCCAGTGGGTAGAAGGTGCCGTCGCGGCCCCGGGCCTCGATGACACCGTCGGTGTAGAGCAACAGGAGATCGCCGGGCTCGAACGCGAAGGTCTCGACCTTGTAATCGCGCTCCGAGGGAGTGGTGAGGCCGAGGGGGAGTGCGGGCTCGCCGGCCTCCACGGGCCGGACCGTGTCGTCACGCAGCAGCAGCGGCGGAGGATGCCCGCAGTTCACCATGTCGATGAACGGGCCGTCGTCGTGGATGTCCAGCACCAGCGCGGTGACGAACGACTCCTCGGCTTCCGGGTTGTCGTCCGCGGCGAGGTGCATCTTGTTCCAGTAGGCGGCGTTTCCCAGGTGCGCCACGATGGCGGGCAGCACAAGATTGCGGTAGGCGGAGCCCTGGAAGGCCCCGAGCAGCACCGCGGCCTCCCCGATGGCATTCAGACCCCGGCCGCGGACGTCGCCGATCACCAGGCGGGACGCGCCCGGGGCGGGCACCGCCGCGTACAGGTCACCGCCGATCTGGGCCTCGGCCTCGGCCGCGATGTACACGGACGCGATCCGCAGGTTTCCGATCCGGTCCGGCAGCGGGCGCACCAGCACCTGCTGTGCCGCGGAGGCCACCGACCGTACCTGGTCGAGCTGCCGCTCGTGGCGGTCGCGGGCATAGCGGAAGATCGTCACCAGTACGGAGATCAAGAGGAGGGCGGCGATCTGTGCCAGGTGGTTCGCCGTCATCAGACCGCCGTGCAGATGACCGATGACGACCTGGGCCGCCACGGCCAGGGCCCCGATGGCGCCGGTGACACCGGCGCCGGCGAACGAAGCGGTGATCGCGGGGGCCGCGACCAGGAACGGGCCCAGATGAATGGTCGTCGGGGTGTTGATGTCGATCACCGTGATCGCCACGATGATCGCGAGCGGGACGGCGATCAACCCGCAGCTCGGCCGCCATGACCTGCCGAGACGGGGAAGACTGTGCCGGACGCGCATATCTCCTGCTTACACCCGCGACGCCCCGCGCGCCCCGCAGGCGGCGATCATGCGACGCGGCGCTTCAGCGGATGAGCCGTGGCCGACCGGTCGTACGGCTGAGCATCGTCGAGTGGCGCCACCGGGGTCAGGTGCGCCCGAACCGGCTGGTCTGGTCAAGGAATTCCAGCGCCATCTCCGTGGTCACCGTGGGGCGGGTGCGGCGGATGGTCTGCAGATAGTCGCCGGTGGCCGGGCGTGCGCGGTTCCCGGAATCCAGTGTGCGCTCGAAGACGGACTGGGCGACCGTACGGGCCGCCTGCGCGATATCGGCGGGGGTGAACCCCTCACTGGCCTCCGCGAGGGCCTCGGTGTCGGCCTCGGCCCCCGCTCTGGCCAGGTAGCTCTTCCACAGCGCTCCGCGGGCTTCGGTGTCCGGCGGCCCGACCGGCAGCACATAGTCGAACCGGCCGTGGCGCAGGAACGCCGGGTCCAGAGTGGCCACATTGTTGGTGGCGCAGATCAGCAGCCTGCCGTCGCGGTCACGGAACCGCACGATCGACTTCAGGAGTTCGTTGACGACACCGGCGGCCACCGGATCGGCGCCGCTGCGCACCCCCGCGACCTCCTCGACCTCGTCGATGAAGACCAGTACGTGTTCGAGCTGGGCGAGCTGGTCGAAGCGCCGGCTCAACCCGGTCGCCAGCCCGTCCTCCAGCGCGAGCCGGGAAGGGAAGAGCTCCACGAAGGGCCAGCCCAGGCGACTGGCCACCGCTTTGGCGAAGGTGCTCTTCCCGGTACCCGGTGGGCCGAAGAGGACGACTGCCTGCGGGGGTTCGACACCGTGCTCGGCCGCGAGCTCGGGGTGGGCGAGCGGCAGGACGAGGCGGCGTTCGATCAGCCGCTTCTCCTCGGCCATCCCCGCGAGCCTCGTCCACAGCCCCGCCGGCGGCACCACCCCGCCCAAGGAGGCCAAGAGGGAGGCGTCGTGGACGGTGACCGCCGTGGTCTTCTCGAAGTAGGTGAGTCCCGGGTGGGGACGGAAGCCTGCGTGGTGCAGCGCGGCGGAACCGGGCTCGCCCTCGGGCACCACCGCGGCCAGAGTGGTCGCTCCGGCCTCGTGCAGACGGTGCTCCAGAGCGGACAGCATGGCGCGGCCCATTCCCTGGGCCTGCCAGGCGGGCTGCATGCTGATCCGCAGGATCCAGGCCCGGTCGCCCTCCACGCGGCCCACCGCGGCACCCACGAGACGGCCATCGGCAACGGCGACGACGGCGGGGTGGGGGGCCTGCAAAGCCGCGACGACGTCCGAGAGGCGGAAGACTCCGGGTTCATCGCCGGCCGCGACCTCGGCATCGAGCCGGACGATCGCTTCGAGATCGTCCGGAGCGAAGTCCCGCACGTGCCAGCCGGCCATGCGTATCTCCCGTCGGGCGCTGCGTGCTGCTTCCATGATGAGCCCTGCGCCCTGGTGACGCACGGTCGCGCGGCCCCCACCCGCCAGGGGGAGCCGGGCGTCGGCCACCGCCGCTCCCGCGCTGCCGGGGGCGCCGGGTTGGGCCTCGCCGTCGTGGAGGCGGTGGTCACCGCACACGGAGGCACGGTCGCCGTGACGAGCAGCCCGGGCCGCACCGCGTTCGCGGTGACCTTTGCGATGCGCTCCTTCGTCGAGCGCCGTCCCGCGGAGTTCCGGGGGCGCTGGGCCGGCGCCACCGTCGTCTCACGGTGCCAGGTCGGGGAGCACGGGAAGTACCCGGAGCGCCTGGAGTGCGGCGCCGAAGTCCGCGACGGTGCGCGGGTCCTGGAGTGAGCGGCCGGTCAGCTCCTCGACCCTGCGTAAGCGGTAGCGGACCGTGTTGGCGTGGCAGTACAGACGCCGGCCGGTCTCGGCGGCGGATCCGGCCGCGGCGAACCAGCGCTCCAGCGTCTCGATCAGCCTCGCCCGCTCCTCCTGCGGCGGATCCAGCACCTTGCCCCGGACGGCCCGGGCCACCCGGGCGGCCTCCGCGGGGGCAGCGGCGACGAGCGTCGCCAACGGGTTGTCGTCGAAGCGGGCGAGGCCCGGCCTGCCCGCCGGCAGACCCGCCAGTGCCAGCCGTGCGTAGTGCAGCGCCTGGGGGGTGTCGCGCAGCGAGTCGTACGGCGGGCTGACCCCCACACGTGCCCCACACTCCCCGAGAACCTCCAGCGCGGCCGCCGCCTCGCGGTAGGCCGTGGCCATGGCGTCCGAATAGTCGCCGACCTGTCGCCACATCGCGGACGACAGCGCCACCAGAGTGTCGCTGGAGACATGGTGGGGGTCCCGCGCTTCGGCGACCAACTCGGCCCAGAGGAACTCGAATCCGATCCGGAAGGCGTGCAACGTGTCGGAGAGCGGGACGTCTTGAAGCGCCCGCGCCCGGCCGGTCTGCCGCGCGGTGACCAGGTCGACCGGTGCCCCCTGCCCGCGAGATGCAGCAGGGGCAACTCGACATTGCCGGCGCAGGAATCCCGCAGCGAATCGAGGGGCACCAGCGCCTCGTCGCGAGAGGACTCCACCTCGTCCCGGATCCGCTGGGCCAGGCGTTCGCCCAGCTCGGGCACGCGGAGCAGAAGAGCGGATGCGACGGGGATGATCTCCTCGCGCGGCGCCCGTCGGTGCATTCGCGGGTGCATTCGCGCAGCTGACCGGCCCGCAGTTCTGATTCGGCCGGTCAGATCGGCAGCAGGCGTCCGATGAGGGCGCCGAGCTGCTGGGCATTGCGGCACTCGTGCATCGTGACGAGTGCGGCGTAGGCATCGGCGGCAGAGTCGCCGGTGCCCCACTGCGAGCGCGGCTCGGGGTTCAACCAGTAGACCCGGCGGGCCCGTTCGGTGATCTGCCGCAGCGCCGCCAGGTTCGGGTCGCTCATGTTCGTACGGGCGTCACCGAGGACGAAGACGGAGGTGCGCGGGCCCAGTGCGTCGAGGTACCGCTCCGCGAACTCACCGAGGGCGGCGCCGTAGTCGCTGCGCTCGTGCCATCCCGTCACCGCGGCCTCCGTCAGAATGCGGCCGCCCAGCCCCTCCGGGTCGGCCACCCCGCGCTCCATCAGGCCGGTCACCTCGTCGACGCGGTTGACCAGCGCGAACACCCGCACCTTGCTGAACTGGTCGTGCAGCGCCTGGACGAGCAGCATGGTGAAGTTCGCAAAACCCGCCACCGAACCGGAGACATCACAGAGCAGCACGAGCTCGGGCCGGGCCGGACGGCGCCGGCGGAGGACCGGCCGCATCGGCACACCGCCCGTCGAAAGGGAGCCGCGTACGGTCCTGCGCAGATCGATCCGGCCCCGTGCCGCGCGCCGGCGCCGTGCGGCCAGGCGGGTGGCCAGTTTGCGGGCGAGTGGCTGAACCGTCCTGCGGAGTTCGGCGAGTTGGGTGCGTCCGGCGAGGAGGAAGTCGACCCGGTCGGCGGTCGGTGCGACGGCGCGGCGTGCGATGTGGTCCCTACCGCGTCGCTCGGCGACCCGGCGGCGTGCTTCGCCGCGCACCTGCTCGCGGAAGCCTTCGATACGCCGCCGGATCTCGTCCGCCGCCAGCCGGTCGGTGAATGCGGGCCCCTCGGCGCCGGTGCGGAGGGCGGCGAGGACGCGCGCCAACAGGGTCTCCGGGCGCAGCCGGTCGAGCGTCTGGTGCGCCGACCAGCCGTCGGAGGCCGGCGACGAGCCGTATCCGCCCAGGCCCTGCACCGCCTCGCCCGCCAACTGGCCGAGCAGCGCCCGGTCGTTGGCGGCGAGCGCGGCCGCCAGCCGTTCGCGCAGCGCGGCCAGGTCGACGCGCTGTCCGGCTCCGGGCGGGTGGTGGTCTCCGTCCGGTGCTCCCATGCCGCGCGGAAAGTACAGGTCGAAGACCGCGTCGAAGGTGGTCCGTTGCCCTTCGCTGTGGAGCAGCGCGGCCGCCAGGCCCTCCCGTACGTGCTCCCGGTCGGCCAGGCCGAGCGCCTCCAGCGCGTGCGCCGCGTCCACGGTCTCCCCGGTGCCGATCCGGATGCCGTGTGTGCGCAGTGCCTGTACGAGTCCGGTCAGCCGCTCGGGGACACCGGCCGCGGCCGGCGCGTTCACACCGCTTCCAGGTCGAGCTTGGCCGCCGCCTTGAGTATGTCGTCCTGATGCTTGAGAACCACCCCGAGACTGTCGCGCACCACGCTCTCGTCGAGGGTGTCGGCGCCCAGCGCAAGCAGCGTACGGGCCCAGTCGAGGGTCTCCGCGACCGACGGCACCTTTCGCAGATCCATCGCGCGCAGCGCGCCCACCACCCGCACCACGGACTCGGCCAGCGCCGCGTCGAGCCCCGGCACCTTCAGCCGTACGATGCGGCGCTCCAACTCCTCCTCGGGGAAGCCGATGTGGAGGAACAGGCAGCGGCGGCGCAGCGCCTCGGACAGCTCTCGGCTCGCATTCGAGGTGAGCACCACGAAGGGGCGTCGTGTCGCGGCGATGGTGCCCAGCTCCGGCACGGTGACCTGGAAGTCGCTCAGCACCTCAAGCAGCAGCCCCTCCACCTCGACGTCCGCCTTGTCGGTCTCGTCGATCAGCAGCACCTTCGGATCGCTGCCGCGGATGGCCGTCAGCAGCGGACGCGGGAGCAGGAACTCCTCGCCGAAGATGTCCGTCCGCGTCGCGTCCCAGCTCTCGTCGCGGCCCGCGGTGATGCGCAGCAGCTGCTTGGCGTGGTTCCACTCGTAGAGCGCGCGGGACTCGTCCACGCCTTCGTAGCACTGCAACCGGACCAGGCGCGCACCCGCGACCTCCGCGACCGCCTTGGCCAGCTCGGTCTTGCCGACTCCGGCAGGGCCTTCGATCAGCAGGGGCTTGCCCAGCCGGTCGGCCAGGAAGACGGTGGTGGCGACCGCGGGCGACGCCAGATATCCGGTCTCGGCGAGGCGCGCGGAGACATCGTCGACGGATGTGAAGTACCCGGTCGTCATGCGGCGTTCTCCTGGTTCGGTCGCCGATACGTCGGCGGCTTGGGCTCCTTGGGCAGGCCGAGCAGCAGTTCGCCGACGATACCGCGCCGGATCTGCGACGATCCGGCGTGGCCGGAAGGTCGCCGCCCGGCTCGCAGGAGCGGCGGCCGGACGCGGTGGCTGCCCCAGGCGTCCCCGGCGCCGCGTGAGCCCGTCGGCCGCCTCCAACTGCTGGGTCTCATCTTGAGACCCTCGTATGCTGGCGATATGAGGCGGACATCCTTTGCCAACTGGCCCTGCTCCATCGCCCGCACCATGGACCTGCTCGGCGACTGGTGGACGCCGCTGGTCCTGCGGGAGGCGTTCTACGGGATCAAGCGGTTCGACGCCTTCCAGCAGGAGCTCGGCGTTGCGCGCAACACCCTGGCCGACCGGCTGCGGCGCCTGGTGGACGAGGGGCTGATGGAGAAGCGCGCCTACCAGCAGGAGCCGGTGCGCTACGACTACGTCCTCACGGAGAAGGGGCGCGACTTCTTCGGTGTGCTCGCGGCCATGAACACCTGGGGAAACCGCTGGCTGGCCGGTGAGGCAGGGGCGCCGGTCGTTTTCCACCACGACCGCTGCGGCCACGAGAGCCATGCCGAGGTCGTGTGCGCCGACTGCAAGCAGCCGATGACGGCCGACGACACCCACCCGCGGCTCGGCCCCGGGTATCCGCCGCGGCTCGCCGAGCGGCCCGATGTGCAGGAGCGCTTCCAGCGCTGAACCTGTGGGGCCGACACTTCGGTGATCACCTCTTGACGGGTGAGTGCCTCTTGACGAGTGAGTCTATCTACGAAACTCTCGTGGTCAGGGCCCATTCCGGTGCGGTCCTCCAGCGATCACGGAGAGGCGGCCGACGATGGAGTGGACGGGCATCCGCTACGCGGACAAGCCGACGGTCGAGGTACGGAGGCACATCGCGGCGTCACCGGAGCGGGTGTGGGAGCTGGTTTCCGACATCGCGCTGATGCCCACGCTGAGCGCGGAGCTGGAGTCGGTGGAGTGGCTGGACGGCGCGACATCGCCCGCGCTCGGCGCGCGGTTCCTCGGGCGGAGCACGCACCAGGCGCTGGGGGAGTGGGAGAGCACGTCGTACGTCGTCNCGCGGTTCCTCGGGCGGAGCACGCACCAGGCGCTGGGGGAGTGGGAGAGCACGTCGTACGTCGTCGAGTACGACCCGCCACGGGTGTTCGCCTGGGCCGTGGCGGACCCCGGCCGGCCCAGCGCGATCTGGCGGTTCAGCCTGGAGGCGCGGGACGACGGCGGCACCGTGCTGACCCAGTGGATGCAGATCGGGCCCGGCCGCTCGGGGCTGTCCTTCGCGATCGACCGGATGCCGGAGAAGGAACAGAAGATCGTCTTTGTGCGGATGCGGGAGTTCGAGCAGAGCATCACCGCCACGCTCGACGCGATCAGGAAACTGGCCGAGGGCACGGAAGGGACGGCGGCGTGATGCGTACGTCGACGACGGTCGAGGCGTCCGGCGGCAACTGGCGCGAAACGGTCGACTTCGTGACCGAGGCCGAGAAGCTCGGCATGGACATCTGCTGGGTGGCCGAGGCCTGGGGCTCCGAAGCCCCTTCCCCGCTGGGCTACTTGGCCGCGCGGACCGAGCGGATGCTGCTCGGTTCCGGGATCATCCAGCTCGCGACCCGGACGCCGGCCGCCATCGCCCGGGCCGCGATCACCCTCGCGAACATCTCCGAGGGACGCTTTCTGCTCGGCCTCGGCCCGTCGGGGCCGCAGGTGATCGAGGGGCTGCACGGAGTCCCGTTCGCCCGGCCGCTGTCACGGATGCGGGAGACCGTGGAGATCGTGCGCCAGGCGGCGGTGGGGGAGCGGATCTCGTACACGGGACGGGAGTTCACCCTCCCGCTGCCCGGCAGCGAGGCGAAGCCCATGCGCCTGTCGATGCGCGCCGAACACGACCTGCCCATCTACCTGGCCACCCTGTCGCCGAAGATGCTGCGGCTGACCGGCGAGATCGCGGACGGCTGGCTGGGCACGAGCTTTGTGCCGGAGGGCGCCAAGGAGGCGTACTTCGACCACCTGGACGCGGGGCTCGCCGCGGCCGGCCGCAACCGGTCCGGCCTCGACATCTGCCAGGGCGCCGAAGTGGCCTTCGCGGACGACGAGGACGCGCTGCGCACGATGGTCGCCGGCCGCAAGAAGGAACTCGCCTTCAGCCTCGGCGGGATGGGCTCCGCCACCACCAACTTCTACAACAACGCTTACAGCCGCCAGGGTTGGGCGGAGACCGCCGCCGAGGTACGCGAGCGCTGGCAGTCCGGCGACCGTGACGGAGCCGCGGCCCTGGTCACCGACGACATGGTCCTTGCCACCACTCTCATCGGCACCGAGGACATGGTCCGCGCACGGCTGCGGGTCTGGCGCGCCGCCGGGGTCGACACGGTCCGTTTCTATCCGGCGGGTGACACGCTGGAGGCACGCCTCACGACTCTCGGCCGGGCACTGGATCTCGTACGGGAGGTGGAGCGCACGGCGTAGCGTACGCGGATGGCCGGGACGCGCCGCCCGTCGGCCGACGCCGGGCACCCTCACCCGTCACCCGTCACCCGTCACCCGTCACCCGTCACCCGTCACCCGCCGCCCAGCGCCGTGCTCTCGCCCCCCGACGCCAGCGCATGCACCAGCTCGACCCGGGAGCGAATGCCGAGCGCCGCGAACACATTGCGCAGATGATGGTCGACCGTCCGGTGGCTGAGGGCCAGCAGGGTGGCGACCTCGCGGTTGGTGCGCCCTTCGGCGACATGGCGTGCCACCCGGAGCTGCTGCGCCGTGAGGCGGGTCAGCGGCCGCGGACGGGTGCCGGGCTCGGCCTGGCCGGCCGCCCGTAACTCCTCCCGGGCCCGCTCTGCCCACACCTCGGCACCGCACGATTCGAAGAGCAGCCTGCTGCCCCGTAGGTGCACGCGCGCCTCACCCGGCCTGCGGTGGCGCCGCAGATACATGCCGTACGACAGCTTGATACGGGCCGGCGCGAAGCCGGAGCCCGTCCGCTCCGCGCTGGCGAGTGCCCGGTGGAAGTACGCGTCAGCGGTTCCGCGGTCGGCGAGCAAGGCCTGGCAGTGCAGGGTCAGAGCCTTCATCTGCCGGTCGCCGCTCGTCCTGGCCCAGCCCTCCAGGGTGCGCAAGGCTGCCCGCGCCTGGTGAAGGTCTCTCTCCCGAGCCGGTGCCGGCGCATCCGGACAGGCCAGGGCCACGGCTTCGACAAAGCTGGGGATCACGCGCAGGTGCCAAGCGAAGTGCCGCAGCCCCGAGCCGCCCCGGACGAGGGGGCGGAGCCGTTCGACGGCCTCCCGTGGCCGGTTGTGCGCGAGATCGAGCAGGCCGAGACTCCATGTGGCCATCAGGGCCGGAACCATGAGGCCGTGCGCCTGCGCGGTGGCCAGCGCCGCCCGCACGTGGCTGCGGCAGTCGGCCGTGTCTCCGCGCATCGCAGCCGTCATCGCGAGGGTGCTCCGCAGCTGAGCCGCGGAGTTGTGGTGACCGTGGGCGATCGCGATCGGCAGGCCGCGCCGCGCATGGGAGGCGGCGCGCGGATAGCGGTCGGCGGCGAGTTCGACGAGTGCGAGGTGGCCGAGGACTGCGGGGAGCGCCGCCGGGTGCGGCTCGACGTGGGCCAGTGCGCGGGTCGAGAGGTCCCGCGCATCCGTCAGCTCGCCGAGCGCCAGTGCGGCGCGGGACGCGTGGAGGAGCGCGTCCGGACCGTCGTCGCCGGCGGCGGGGCGCGAGGCAGCGCGGAGCAGTGCGACGGACAGCGGGCCATCGCCCTCCAGTGCCGCCGCGAGGCCGCGGTGATAGTCGCGCACAGGTCCGGGCGCCGCGGCGCGGGTGCCGAGGCGCTGCGCCGTCGCGAGATATCCGGTACGGTCGCCGGCCGTCCAACTGGCGTCGGCGGCCCATGCGAGAGCGGTCACCTCATCGTCCGCCCGGCCCGCTCCGTGCAGCATCGTGGCGGCCAGCAACAGCGCTTCGCGCGCATCGGGCGCTCCACCCCCGCGCAGTGCATGCATCCCGCGGGTCAGCTCCGCCTCTCCGTGGCGGGTGGCGCCGGATCGCAGCTCGGATGCCTGCGCGAGCAGGGCCGTGGCCCGTCGCGAAGATCCCGCGAGCTGCGCGTGGCGTGCCGCCGAGGCGAGTCGCTCGGCGTGCATCGGCGGCTCCGTGTAAGCGGCGGCCCGGGTGAGGGCGAGGGAGCACCGGAGATGCAGCCGCCGCCAGTGCGCGGACTTGACCGTGCGGGGGAGTAAGGCTCGGTAGGCGCGCACGTCGCTCCTCCTGGTTCCGACGCCGATCGTCGAGTGCGGGATGAAAAGAAAGTTACTAGTAAGTAAATCCCCTGACGAGGAGGGAAGTTGTCCCGCCCACGAGGGCGGCACCGCGGAAAACACCTCTCGACGCGGCGAAACCCGCTGGCCCCGGGCGACCTCGCCGTCCGTCCCGTCCCCGATCACCCCGGTGATTTCACCGATGCGCACTGCATCCGAACGGCCGCATGCTCACCGCAATCCACACCCGCCCGGAGGACCGCATGCGAAGAATCATCAGTGCGCTGGCCGTCACGGCCGCCGCGGCCGCCACGTTGGCGGCGGTATCGACCGGCACCGCCGAAGCCGCTCCCCCGCACACCCCCGTGGTGTTCGTGCACGGCTACCTCAATACCGGCGTGGTCTGGGCGCCGGCGCGTGCCGCGTTCCAGGACGCCGGATACAAGAGCAGTGAACTCTTCACGTACTCCTACGACTTCAACGCCTCGAACAAGGTGAGCGCGCGGGGCCTCGCCGCCTTCGTCGAGAAGGTGAAGGCCGACACCGGCTCGGACAAGGTCGACATCGTGAACCACTCCATGGGCGGCATGGTGTCGCTGTGGTACGTCAAGGAGCTGGGCGGGGCGTCGAGCGTCGCGCGCATCGCCTCGCTGGCGGGTGCCCATCACGGCACGTACACCGCCGGGCTCTGCAGCATCGCCTTCGCGTCGTGCAAGGAGATGACGCCCGGCTCCGACTTCCTCAACACCCTCACATCCGGCGACGAGACGCCCGGACCGGTGGAGTACCGCACCTGGTACTCACCCTGCGACGGCGTGATCAACCCGTATACGAGCACCAAGCTCCAGGGCGCCACCAACACCCTGCTGCCGTGCGAGCCCCACTTCGGCTATCTGGCCGACAGCCGGCTGCTGTCCCAGGTCGCGGCCTTCACCGCGGAGTCCTGAGCCCCGGCCGGATCCCCTGGCCGGTCCACCGGAGGTCGCCTTCCGCGGACCGGCCAGGGGGAGACCGTCGACGCTCGCGCTCTCACCACAGGGCCTTGGTTACGGCTTGCCGTCGCCGGCGGGCTTGCGGGTGACGGGGTTCGGTCCACCGACGGCGTTCAGCACGGCTTGCCCCTGATTGTCGACGAACTTGGTGAACAGCTGCTGGGCATAGCCGAAGATGATGGCCCAGGCGATGATCTGGGCCGATGAATCGAGCGCGCTGAGGCCGGGGATGAAGCCACCGCGCATCAGCAGCAGCCCAAGTACGGCCGTCAGCGCCCCGGTCGGCAGTTTCAGGAGCGCCAGGACCACCGGTACGTCGTACGGCAGCGACGTTCCCCTGATCCGTCGCAGCGTCGCCGCGGCCGCGATGGCGGCGGACACGACACCGATGAGCTCGATGACGAGGTAGTCCTGGCCTTCCGCGACACCCGCGATCTGCTGGGTGTCCGGCGGGTGCGCGAACTTCGCGCTCCCCGTCGGGCAGACGACCTGGAACCCGCCGTTCGACGGGGCGAAGCACAGCGGCACCATGTGCGGCCATTTGATGCCGGCCAGCGCGACAACGACCGCGGTGATCAGCAGGCCCAGGTTGACCGCCGTGACGATCCGTACGAAGCTGCGGACGCGCAGCGTCTCCTTCTGGCGGAGGCGACGGGCAAGGCTGAACGTCTCGGCAAGAACGGCGCGCTGTCTGAGGTCGAGCGTGCCCGCTTTGCGGACCTCGCGAGCGATCTCCGTGACTTCGATCCGCTGGGGGTCGCTGGGAGCGAATTGCTGTTCGACAAGAGTCAGCAGGCCGGGGAGCAGCCCCTTCACCTCATCGAGCGGGGACAACCACACCATGAGGTTCAGCGCGGCATCGAGATGCGCCTGCGCGGAGCCCAGGTGTGCCGCGCGCCTCATGGCGGGGTGGCTGTCGTGCGCGAGCGTGTTCTTGGCCGCTTGCAGCTCTTTCTCGGCCTGCGCTCGGAAGGCCTCGGCCTCCGCGGCCCGCATCGGATCCGCCGCCGCCCGCTTCGCCGTGGCGGCGAGAACGGCCTCCAGTTCGCTGATCCGCGCGCGAATCGCCTCTTTCTGCTCCCACGGCCCCTGCTCGGAACGCGCGGCCCACCACTTCTTCTGCCGCGCCGGTTCCTGCCCTTGTGACTGGTCACCCGCCATATGCCCGACTATGGAGCGGTCACGCCGTCCCGCCCTCCCCGACACGCTCTGAGCCCCCGGATGGGCTCTGCCCCACGGGAGCCCAGGCTGATCGCGCGTCATGCGCCATATGCGCCATGGTCAGCCGTCGAGCGAGAGGGCGTTCTTGGCCCGCGTCACGGATTCCTCGGAGGCCGGACCGCCGGGGTTCTCGGTGGCGAGTGCCTGGTTGAGCGCGACGAACGGGCGCATGCGGGTCTCGTAGTGGGCGAACGCGGCGCGGTGGTCGCCGCCCGCCCGGCCGAGTGCGTCGGCCAGTACATGGGCGCCGACCAGAGCCAGGCTGGTCCCCTGCCCGGACAGTGCGGACGCGCAGTACGCGGCGTCCCCGAGCAGCACCGCCCGGCCGTGCGACCAGTGCTCCATCCGGATCTGGGCCATCGCGTCGCAGAAGAAGTCGGGCGCCTCCCATGCCGCCTTCGCCAGCCTCGGCGCCTCCCAGCGCAGGGAGGCGAGCCGGTCGGCGACGGTCTGCCGGAGCCACTCGGGGTCGCGGTGGTCGCCGTCGAGCGGTTCGGACCGGAAGCCGAAGGCGATCCTCAGCTCGGTGTTGTCGCGTACGGGCATGATGCCGAAGCCGGCGTCGCCGTCCCTGAGCCAGACCTGCCAGTTGTCCAGGTCCAGGAAGTTGTCCGCGCTGAAGACCGACAGGTACGTGCCCAGGTGGTGGGAGAACGTCTCCTCCGGGCCGAAGGCCAGACGCCGGACGGTCGAGTGCAGTCCGTCGGCCCCCACCACCAGGTCGAAGGTGCGGGACGCCCCGTGTGCGAAGTCCACGCGTGCTTGGTGCTCGTCCTGTTCGAGCGCCGTGATGCTGTCCCGGAAGAGGTACTCCACGTCGTCGCGGGTGTGCTCGTGCAGCAGCCGCACCAGATCCTCGCGCAGCAGCTCGATGTCGTCGCTGTCGAGCCGGCCGCTGCTGAAGGTCGCCTCGGTGGAACGCTCGATCTCCGTGCCGTCGGCGTCGAGCAGCGACATCCCGCGCATCCGGGTACGGACCTGCCGCGCCTGGTCGAGCAGGCCCATCCGGGCGACGACATCGAGTGCGACACCGCGGATGTCGATCGCCTGGCCACCCTGGCGCAGCCCGGGGGCGCGCTCGATGACGGTGGGCGCGAAGCCGCGACGGTGCAGCAGGCAAGCGAGTGCGGACCCGGCGATTCCGCCGCCGGAGATGAGTACGGTCTGCATGGTGAAGCCCCTTTCGAACGCTGTACACGCTGAATGTACGACGTACGCGCAGGCCTGCCAACTGCCCTTTGCCTGGGGCCTGTACTAGGTCAGGAGCCTTGCCGGCGGCATCGATGCTGGTAGGTTCTGCACTAGTACAGGTTTGAGGCCTGAGAAAAGTGACCTGAAAAGAAAGATGAGGAGGGCCGGGGCATGGCTGGGGATACCGATCCGCCGTATCTGCGCATCGTCACGGAGATCCGGCGGCGCATCAGGGACGGCGAACTCGCCCCGGGTGACCGGGTCCCGTCGACCCGTCAGATCTCCAGGGAATGGGGCGTCGCACTCGCCACCGCCACCAAGGCGCTGACCACCCTGGGCCTGGAAGGGCTCGTGGAGGCCCGCCCCCGTATCGGCACCGTCGTGGCCGCCGGCGCCACCCCCGTACCGCCGAAGCGGCGTACCCCCACCGCACCCGAGCACGATCTGACCCGTGAGCGGATCGTCCGTGCCGCCATAGAGATCGCCGACATCGAAGGGCTGGCCGCGCTGACCATGCGCGGCGTCGCCGCCCGGCTGGGCGTGGCCGCCATGGCTCCCTACCGGTACGTCACCAGCAAGGACGACCTGGTCCTGTTGATGGCCGACGCCGCCTTCGGCGAGGGGACCTACCCGGCCACACCTCCCCACGGCTGGCGGGCCCGTCTGGAACTCGGCGCGCATACGCTGTGGACGGTGTTTCGCCGGCACCCCTGGCTGGCGCAGCTCAGCCCGCTGACCCGCCCCTTGATGCTGCCCAATCTGATGGTCCATGCCGAGTGGGCGCTCAGCGCCCTGGACGGCCACGGCCTCAACCCGGCGACCATGCTCGAACTGCACGTCCTCCTCTACAGCTATGTCCAGGGCATCGCGATCAACCTGGAACAGGAGGCCCAGGCCGAGGCCGCCACCGGCCTGACCGAGGACCAGTGGATGGACCGGCAGGCCGACGCGGTTCAGGCGATCGTCACATCAGCCCGGTACCCCGTCTTCACCAAGGTCGTCGGGGCATTCACCGACGGCTACGACCTGCGCCTCGACGAGCTGTTCGCGTTCGGCCTGGGGCCGCTGCTCGACGGCGTCGCGGTCATCGTCGAGGGCTCGTCGACGCCCCGTCACTAGCCAAGGCGGACGCCGCTACACCTCGGGCTCGCCTCTTCTCCCCCCGCATCTCGAAGCGTACTCGCTACGAAAGTATATCCGTTGCACATTTGAAGTCGATGTGCTTTTCTCGTGGTGCGCCGGACCTTCCGGTCGCTCACTCACCTCCCTGGGGGACAGCTCCATGAACTCCGCTCGCGACCCCCGCGTCGCGGTCGTCGGCGCCGGGCTCGGCGGTCTGACCTGCGCCCGCGTCCTGCAGATCCACGGTCGCCCCGTCACCGTCTTCGAACGCGAGGCGTCCCCCGACGTCCGCTCGCAGGGCGGCACCCTCGACATGCACGCCGACACCGGCCAGGCCGCCCTGCGCACGGCGGGACTGTACGACCGGTTCCGCGCCCTCGCCCGCCCCGAAGGCCAGGAGTGGCGCACGCTCGATCCCGCCACCGCCGCCCTCTTACAGCACGAGCTGCCTGCCGACGGCGACGAGGACAGGCCGGAGATAGACCGCGGCCAGTTGCGCGGCGTCATCCTGGAGTCCCTCACCGCGGGCACCGTCCGGTGGGACCGTGCCGTCAGCGGGGTCACCCCGCTCGGCGACGGCACCTGCCGCCTGAACTTCAGCGATGGCACCACCGAGGACTTCGACCTGGTCATCGGCGCAGACGGCGCCTGGTCCCGGGTCCGCCCGGCCCTTTCGGACGCCACACCCGACTACACCGGTGTCACCTTCGTCGAGATCGGCATCGACGACGTCGATGTGCGCCATGCCGATTTCGCGCGGCTGGTCGGCAACGGCACCATGGTGGCGAAAGCCGGCGCCAAGGCCCTGTTCGCCCAGCGCAACAGCAACGGCCACATCCGCGGCTATGCCGCCTTCCGCGCCCCGCAGGACTGGCAGGTCACCGCCGGCCTCGACCTCGATGACACGGAAGCCGTGCGGACGCATCTGCTGAAGACCCTCGACGGCTGGGACGAGCGCCTGCTCCATCTCCTGCGGTACAACGACGGCGGGTTCATCGGCCGACCCCTGTTCGCGCTGCCCGTCCCGCACATCTGGGAGCACGTCCCCGGCATCACCCTGCTCGGCGACGCCGCACACCTGATGCCACCCCTCGGCCTGGGTGCCAACCTCGCCATGCTCGACGGCACCGAACTCGCCACCGCCCTCGTCACCGAACCCGATGTCGACGATGCCGTCCGCGCCTACGAGAGCATCATGCTTCTCCGCTCGGCCGAGGCCGCCCGGCAGTGCGCGCAAGGACTTGAGCACCTCATGCCCCCCGACGAGCCCCAGTCCGGCGGTGCGACCGGTAGCCACCAGCCGGCGCTCCAGCAACGCTGATGTCCGCTGCCGTGCTCACCGGTCGAGCACCAGGCGGAGGCTCTCGCTCCGCGACACACGGACCGACAACGTGTCGCCCGCCGCGCGCTCTTCCGCGCTGAGCACGGAGCACCTCGGAACCGCGGCCGCACAGGCGGGCAGCTCCGGCTGACCGGGCCCTTGCCCCTACCCGTAATACTTCAGAGCTACGCGGAAGATGCAGTCCCCGGCGGGACGCCGACCACGAGGCGTGATCCCTAACTTCCGTACCGGAAGCACACATGACATCCGGTACGGAAGGACCATCCTCCATGGCGTCCCGCCCGCGCAGCAGCCGCCTGCACCGCACCCTGCTCGCCGCCCTCGTCGCCACATCGGTGGCGCTGCCGGTGTCGGGCGCGGCCCGCCCCTCGGCTGTCCCGGCGCCTGCCCCGGCCGCCCTCGCTCCGCTGAGGGCCGCGACCCCCGCCGACCTCGGCGCACGGTATGCCGTCAGCCGTGACGGCATCCGGGCGGCCGAGCGGATGGCCGCCGACCACGGCGACCGGCGGCGGGCTGCCGCACTGCGCACCATGGCGGACCCGGGCCGCCACTTCCTGTCCTTCGACGGCCGCGACGGCGGGCGCACCGTCGAGGTCTTCGGCGACCTGTCCCGGGCCGAGCGGATCGCCGTACTGGTGCCGGGCTCGGACACCAACCTCGACACTTATGCGCGCTTCCGGGCCGGCGCCGTGGCGCTCCAGCAGGAGTGGGGCGGCAGGTCCGCCGTCGTCGCCTGGCTGGGCTATGAGACTCCCAGGACGGTGAGTCCCGAGGCGCTGACGCCGGGGCGGGCGGACGATGCGGCTCCTCAACTCGCCAACTTTGTGCGTGAGTTGAGTGCTGTCAAGCCCGCCGCCCGGACCTCGTTGATCTGTCACTCCTACGGCTCGGTCGTCTGCGCCCGGGCCGCCTCGGGCCTGCGGGTCGCCGACATCGTCCTGTACGGCAGCCCCGGCGTCGGCGCCGACACCGTCGGCCAGTTGCACACCCGGGCCACGGTGTGGGCGGGCCGGGGCGCCGACGACTGGGTCGCCGAGGTGCCGCACATACGGCTTCAACTTCCCTTCGCCAACATCGGGTTCGGGGTCGATCCGGTCTCACCGGAGTTCGGCGCCCGGATCTTCGCGGCGGGCACCGGCGGCCACAGCGACTACCTGAAGCCCGGATCCGTCTCCCTGACGAACATCGCCCGGATCGCCTCCGGAAAGACCCCTGCCGAGGAGGGGCGTCATGCGTGAGCTCGTCCGGCGGATCGACGCCGCCACCCCGCCGGGCCGCGACCGTGCCGTCGACGCCCTTCGTGCCTTCGCCATCCTCGGCGTGGTGCTCGGCCACTGGCTGGTGACCGCCCTGGTCACCGACAGCGGAACGGTGCACGGCGCCAGCCCGCTGCAGAATCTGCCCCAACTGGCCCCGGTCTCCTGGATGTTCCAGACCCTCGCCGTCTTCTTCCTGGTGGGCGGGCAGGTGGGTGCGAAGAGTTACGCATCGGCCCGCGCCCTGGGCACGACGTATCGGCAGTGGTTCGGCGCCCGGCTGGCCCGGCTGTTCCGGCCGGTCGCCGCCGTGCTGGTGGTGTGGACCGTGGCGGCGGGCGCGATGCTCGCCACCGGGGTCGGCCCGGAGACCCTCCACACGCTGCTCAAACTCGTCCTGTCCCCGCTCTGGTTCCTGCTGGTCTTCGCGGGGCTCACGGCGGCGACCCCGCTCGTGGCCAGGCTGCACCCGCTGTGGCCGCTGGCCGTCGTGCTGCACATCGACCTGCTCCGGTTCGCCCTCGGCGGTCCGGCCTGGCTCGGCTGGATCAATGTGGCGGCGGGCTGGCTGGTCCCGTACTGCCTGGGCGCGGCCTGGGCGAGAGGCGGCCTGTCGGGGCGTACGACCGGGTGGGTGCTGCTGGCCGGGGGCGCCGCAGCCACCGCCCTGCTGGTCCTGCTCGCCGGCTACCCCGCGTCCATGGTCGGGGTGCCCGGCGCCGCGATCTCCAACCTCAACCCGCCCACACTGGCCGCCGTCACCTTCGGCCTCGCCCAGTGCGGTGCGGCCCTGCTGCTGCTCGGCCCATTGCGCCGGGTGCTCGCGCGGCCCGCCGTCTGGGCGGCGGTGGCGCTGCTCAACCTCTCCGCGATGACTGTCTTCCTGTGGCACCAGACCGCGATGATGGCGGTCACCGCGATCGGTCTGCTGGCCGGCGGGCCCCTGCCCGGCCTGCACACCGTGCCCGACGGACCGGGCTGGGTGCTCGCCAGGCTGTGCTGGCTGCCGGTGTTCGCAGTGGCGCTGCTGGTGTGCTGGACAGCGTTCCGGACGTACGAACAGGGGAGGGGCGGCCACACCAAGGTCGTGCGTGAGAAGCACCCCGCACGAACCGCGGAGGTGCGGCGTGCCTAGGGCGTGTCCGCAAAGTCCCGCCCTTCGGGCGGACGACGGGAGTCTGACGACAGGGCCTAGGGTGGATCTTGTGAAGAAGGAGGACGAGCACCGGCTCGTGGTCGCCCTGCGAGCGGTGTTTCGCGCCCTGCGTGAGGACCTGTGGACGACGGGGTACGACCCGGTGCCGCGCAGCGGGTGGCGATCTCGCTGGCTGAACTGGCTGCCGGTGCTGACGGTGGCGCTGCTGCTGCTCACGGCGCTGATCACGGTGTCCAACGTGAGCGTACTCGGCTGGGGGGACTATCAGCTGGGAGTCTGGTACGCCCTGTTGCTCGCCGGCGGCCAGTCGATGGCGCTCGTCGTCGCGATCTTCCGGCCGGTGCCGGCCTGGTGGGTGGCGACGATCGTGATGGTCATCATCGCCTGGATCGTGGAACCCCGGATCACCCCGGAGGCATTGTTCCCCTTCACCGGGTCCGGGATCATGCTGCAGGCCGCGGTGCTGTTCCTGCTGGCGTTGCGGGTCCGCCCCCGGGCCGTGGTCGAGGCGCTGACGATCAGCGTTCTGGCGGGAGTTGCCTGCAGCGCGTTCGCTTCCCGGCCGCACGACTCCGATGTCGCTCCCGCCGTCGCGATTTTCGCCACCGCGGTGGTGGTCGGCACCTCGCTGCGCGGCCGCCAGGTGGCCCGTACGGAACTGGTCGTACAGGAGGAGATCACCGCCGAGGAGCGGGCCCGGCGCACCCTGCTGGAGGAGCGCAACCGGATCGCCCGCGAGCTGCACGACGTGGTCGCCCACCACATGTCGGTCATCTCCATCCAGGCGCAGGTCGCCCCCCATCTGGTCGAGAACCCGTCCGACGAGCTGAAGGAGAACCTCGCGGGCATCCGCGAGAACGCCGTCGACGCGCTCACCGAACTGCGCCGGGTGCTGGGCGTGTTGCGCTCCGAGGACGCCCTGTCGCAGGAGGTGCGGCATGCCCCGCAGCCCACCCTCGACCGGCTGGACGAGCTGATCGGCAATGTGCGCGGCGCCGGCCTCACGGTCACCACCGAAACCGCGGGAACGCCGCGCCAGCTCTCTCCGGGCGTCGAGCTGTCGGCGTTCCGTATCGTGCAGGAGGCGCTCAGCAACGCGATGCGGCATGCGCCCGGAGCGGAGGTGCGGGTGGCGATCGGGTACCACTCGGCCGGTCTGACCGTCCGGGTCACCAACACCGCGCCGGACGGGCCGGCCACGCCCTCACAAGGCATCGGCCACGGGCTGCTCGGCATGCGCGAACGCACCGCCATGCTGGGCGGAGAGTTCGCCAACGGGCCCGCTCCCGAAGGTGGTTACGAAGTAGTGGCGACTTTCCCCCTGGAGGACCAGTCATGACCATCCGCGTGCTGATTGCCGACGACCAGATGATGATCCGCCAGGGCTTCACGGTGCTGCTCAACGCCGAACCGGGCATCGAGGTCATCGGCCAGGCCGTGAATGGCCTCGATGCCGTCGCCAAGGCCGCTGAACTCGCCCCCGACGTCGTCCTGATGGACATCCGGATGCCCGAGCTCGGCGGCATCGAGGCAACCCGCCGCATCACCGGGCCGGCCGGCGCCAGCGTCAAGGTCCTCGTCCTCACCACGTTCGATCTCGATGAGTATGTGTACGAGGCGCTGCGCGCGGGCGCCTCCGGGTTTCTGCTGAAGGAGGCCTCGGCCGACGAACTCGCCCAGGCGGTGAGGGTGGTGGCGTCCGGCGAAGCCCTGCTCGCCCCGAACATCACCAAGCGCCTGATCGCCGAGTTCTCCCGGGTCACCCGCGCCC
Organism: Streptomyces inhibens; assembly: GCF_003389455.1. Classification (GTDB taxonomy): domain Bacteria; phylum Actinomycetota; class Actinomycetes; order Streptomycetales; family Streptomycetaceae; genus Streptomyces; species Streptomyces inhibens. The sequence continues at coordinate 48,663 of NZ_QUAC01000070.1, forward strand.
CTCGCCCCCCGCTCAAGGACCGGGTCGGCGTTCTGACGGAACGCGAGACCGAGGTCCTGTCCCTGATCGCCCAGGGTCTGTCGAACGCGGAGATAGCCGAGCGTCTGGTGGTCGCGGAACAGACCGTCAAGACCCACGTGGGCCGCATCCTGGTCAAGCTGGGCCTGCGCGACCGCACCCAGGCTGCGGTGTACGGGTACGAGACGGGGCTGGTGCGCCCGGCCGGCTACTGAGCGAGCGGTTCCGGTCCGGCCTTCTACTGGGGGCCGGCGAGCTGCTCGGCGAGCTCGCGCTCCTCCTGTTGCGCGAGCGACGTCTTGAGGACGGTTCCGCCGTAGGACCGCATCGCCGCGACGAACTTGTCCTCCACGACCTTCGAAGCCATGATCACGACGGCTGCGGAGCCCGGCTTGAGGAGAGCCTGGACCTGCCCGCGGAAGGCGTCGTCGATGCCCATCTGCCGCAGCTTGCCCAGGAGCCCGCCGAGGGCCGCGCCGACCAGGCCGATGGCGGGGAGGAGGAAGAGCATGCCGAAGACCAGGCCCCAGAGGGCGCCCGCAGTGGCCGACACCGCCACTTTCTCGCTCTTGGCGGGTGTGTCGACATGCGTCTCGCCGTCTTCGTCCACCGAGACGACAGCGAGCCCGGTCAGCTCGACGACCTGATCGTTCTGCAGCGCCTGAACCGCTTTGAGGGCTTTCCTCGCCGCTGCGGGGTCGTCGTAGCCGATGACGATGAGCTCGGACATGAAAGCCTCCCTGGTCGCCATCCCGACACTTTGCACGATATGTCGGCTTGCTCGATCGGGCAGAAGATGCGCGACGGGTTCTCCTGGGTTAGGGCTGATCCGGCAGACATGGGTTAGGGCTGATCCGACAGACATGCCCCCGGGTTACGGCCTGGGGATTCGCCCTGACGGCGACCGGCGCCGCCGCGGTCCGGCCGCGG
>NZ_QUAC01000069.1 GCF_003389455.1 Streptomyces inhibens
TTTCGAACCCGGAAGCTAAGCCTTTCAGCGCCGATGGTACTGCAGGGGGGACCCTGTGGGAGAGTAGGACGCCGCCGAACAATTCTTCAGCTCCGGTCTCTGAACCCTCGTGGTTCAGAGACCGGAGCTTTTTTGTTCTGATTTTCGGGTGGTGGGTGTAACGCGACGTTCACCTCATCTGACCAGTATCCGCGTCATGGGGACAGTGGAGACGCTCAAGTCGGCCGGTGTGCGTGCAGGTGACGAGGTCGTGGTGCCGGCGTACGGCAACGCCGAAGTGGCACGGGCCGTGGTGGAGTTGGGCGCGGTGCCGGTGTTCGCCGATCTGGAGGGCGACAGCTACTGCCTCGACCCGGCCGCGGTATCGGACGTGGTGACCAGTCAGACCGCCGCGGTGGTGGCGATCCACCGGTTCGGGCGGCGGGCGGACGTCGGATGGATCCGTGAAGTGGGACAGCGGCACGGGCTGTTGGTGCTGACGGAGGAGGAGCCCGGGGCGGACCCGGCGGGGGCGGAGCTGCGCCGGGCGCATGCGTCGTACCTGGACGCCAGGCTCAGCGGGGTCCGGACGCCGACGCCGGCCGTGGGGCACACGTACGAGCAGTATGTGGTGCGGGTGCCGGGCAACGGGCGGCCCGACCGGGACGCGTTCGCGCGGACGTTGCGGGCCAAGGGCGTGCCGTGCAAGGTGCCCGTACAGGCGCCGGTGTACCGGATGCCGGGGCTGCGGCGGGATGTCTTTCTGCCGCAGACCGAGCGGGCGGTGGACGAGACGCTGGCGCTGCCCGTGCACGAGGGGATGTCGCGGCGGGACCTGCAGAAGATGGTCAGCGCGTGCAATGCGCTGGGGGGATTGCTGCAGCCTGCTTTTTAGGCGAGCGGCGGTGGACGGTTCGGAGCTGCCGCGGAGTTGGGGTAATATCTATTCCGTTGACGCGCCCCAATAGCTCAGTCGGCAGAGCGTCTCCATGGTAAGGAGAAGGTCTACGGTTCGATTCCGTATTGGGGCTCCAGAAGACAAAGGCCCCCGCCACACGGCGGGGGCCTTTGTCGTATTCGGGTGCGGTGATACGGCGCGCGTCAGTTTTGCGGGGATTCGATATATGCCAGGCCGTGCGCGCCGGAAATGTCGGCGCGGTCGACTTCCAGGGTGGCTATGGGGCGCAGCGCGGTGAGGTCGACGACCGTCACGGTGCTGGAGAGGTTGCCGGAGACATAGCCGAGGCGGCCGTCGGGGGAGGAGGTGATGGTGAGCGGGAGGCGGCCGACCTCGACTTCTCCGATCAGGTCGAGGGTGCCGGGGGCGAAGACGCTCAGGACGCCCGGCAGCTGGGAGCCGAGCGGGCCGCCGGGGGTGGTGTCCGGGCGCAGTTCGCCGGCGAGCAGCGTCCCGGTGGCGGTGACATGGACGGGCATGACGGTTCCCCGGGCGGGGAGGGTGCGGACGGTCTCGTTGGTGGCGGTGTCGATGACACGGATGCCCGGTGGTACCGAGGGCGGGGCGGCGAAGTCGGCCTTGGGGGCCGCGACGTAGAGCTGCTGCCCGTCCAGGGAGAGGGCCAGGCCTTCGCTGCCGGGGACGGGGATACGGCCGGTGCACAGGCCTCGGTCGAGGTCGACGACGGAGACGAACGGGGCTTCCTTGTTGGTGGCGTAGCCGTGCCGTCCGTCGGGGGTGAGGGCGAACCAGTGCGGGCCGGGGGCCATGGTGGGGATGCGGCCGAGGCGGGCATGGGTGCGGGTGTCGATGATCAGGACGCCGCCGGGCTCGGTGTCGGTGGCCTCGACGCTCACGTACAGACGGGCGCGCTCACGGTCCAGGGCCAGGCCGTGCGGGGCGTGATCGGGGGTGGTGTCGAGAATGTCGACGACGGTGCGGGTGTCGACATCGATGACGGTGAGCTCGTGGGCCCGGCCTTCGTTGGCCCGGTAGAAGCCGGAGCGGTAGGTGTTGGTGCAGTACAGCAGCCGGCTGTCCGGGTCGAAGCACAGTTCGTGCGGCTGCGGGGGGACCTCCAGGACGTCGAGACGCTCGTGGGTGGCGGCGTCGAAGAAGGTGACGGTCGGTCCGGTCTGGCTGACGACGGCGAGCAGATCGCCGGGCGAACCCGCGATGGTGGGAGTCATGGCCCGTATCCTGGGCGGCCGTTGGGGGTGACTCCAGTGCAGGGCGGGCAGGGGTGCCGTGCGCCTCGCGCATGGATGCTGGTGGGGGCGGGGGAGCGGCCGGTGGGCTGTGAGCCGGCCCACACGGGCCGCTGTCCCCGCGGTGGTCAGCCGGCCTGGAACTCGGGTACGCGCATGGCGAGGATGGCCATGTCGTCCGAGGCCGGTTCGGCGGCGAAGCGTTCCACGGCGCGCAGTACGCGGGCCGCGACGGCGCCGGCCGTCAGGCCCGTACAGGTCGTCAGAACATCGGTGAGACCGTCGTCGCCGAGCATGCGGGTGCCCTCGCGGCGTTCGGTGACGCCGTCGGTGACGCACAGCAGGACGTCGCCGGGGTCGAGGGTGACGGTCTGTTCGTAGAGCTCAAGGTCGTCCATGACCCCGAGGAGGGGCTGGGGTTCGGCGGCCGGTTCGACCGTGCCGTCCTGGCGCAGACGGAGCGGCAGGGGGTGGCCGGCGCAGACGACCTTGAGGACGGCGCTGCCGTCGTCCTGCGGCCAGAGCTCGCCGTAAAGGAGCGTCAGGAAGCGGCTGCGGGCGCCCTCGTCGAGGATGGCGGCGTTCAGCCGCTCCAGGACGGCGGGGCCGCCGAAGCCCTCGCGGGCGAGCAGGCGCAGGGCGTGCCGGGCCAGGCCGGTGACGGCGGCGGCTTCGGGACCCGTACCGCAGACGTCGCCGATGGCGAAGCCGTAGGCGCCGTCGCGGATGGGGAAGAGGTCGTAGAAGTCGCCGCCGACCTCGTTGCCCTCGCCGGCCGCGCGGTAGATGACCTCGACCTCGACGCCCGCGATGTCGGGCAGCTCCGGGGGCAGCAGGCTGCGCTGGAGGGACTGACTGATGGCCGTGCGCTCGGAGTACAGGCGGGAGTTGTCCAGGGCGAGGGCCGCCCGGCGGGAGAGGTCCTCGGCGAGTTCGAGGATCTCCTGGCGGAAGTGTTCCTCGGTGGGCTTGCCGAGGGTGAGCATGCCGATGACGCGGTTGCGGGCGACGAGGGGAAGGACGACGGTCTCGCCGCCGACCGCAGCGGCGGTGGCCAGGGTGGCGCCGGGGCCGCTGGAGGGGCGGGCGGAGTTGCCCAGGCCCAGGCTGCGCATGGAGGTGCGCAGGGCGGCGTCCTGTGCGGCGTCGCTGGGGGCGGTCCAGACGCGGGCGCCGGGGGTGGGGACCGGCTCGGGCGGGTCGACCTTCATCAGGAGCGTCTTGAGGCCGTCGATGCGGTCCTCGTCCTCGTGCAGGACGTAGGACAGCTCGGGCTCGGAGGTCTGGTCGGCGACGGTGTAGACGGCGCACCAGGTGGCGAGCGTGGGGACGGTCATCTGGGCCATCAGGGCCAGGGTCTGGTCGCGGTCGAGGGTGCCGGCCAGGAGGTCGGAGGCCTCGACGAGGAAGGACAGCGAGCCGCGGCGCAGTTTTTCGAGCTCGGTGAGGCGGGCGCGCTCGACGGCGAGGGCGATGCGGTCGGCGGCGAACTGGAGGCGCAGCGCCTCTTCGTTCGTGTAGCGGGCGGGGCCCTCCGCGGCGACGCCGAGGGAGCCGGTCAGCCGGCCCTCGACCTTCAGCGGGACGGTGACGACCGAGCGCATGCCCGTACCGCTGAGCAGCGGGACAGCGCCCGGGACGGCGGTGAGGTCTTCGTGGACGGCGGGCATCCGGGCGGAGCCGTAGCGTCCGGATCCGGCCTCGACGGGGACGCGGGCGAACCGCTGGCGGGCGGAGGGCAGGCCCGTGGAGGCGCGGACCTCCAGCTCGGTCTCGTCGTCGGTGGCCAGCAGGAGGTAGGCGGCGTCGCCGTCGAGCATGTCGCGGGCGCGCTCGACGGTGCGCTGGAGCAGGCCGTCGAGGTCGTCGGGGGCCGGCGAGCCGATGAAGACCTCGAACGGGTCGGAGGGGCGTCCCTCGGGCTGCGAGGCGGCGTCCGGCGCGGGGGTGCGCTGGGGGCTCTGCAGAATCGCCCGTTCGTGGTCGCGCACCAGGAGGCAGACCGTGGAGGCCTCGCCGTCGGCGTCGCGGACGCGCAGATGGGAGGCGTAGACGGGGACGACCCGGCCGTCGGCGCCCCTTATGCCGTAGGAGCCCTCCCAGCGGGAGAGCTGGAGCGCCTCGGCGATGCCGGTGCCGGTGCCGGGGGTGTGCGGCCAGGCGGCGAAGTCGGTGAGCGGTTTGCCGATGACCTGTTCGGGGTCGTACGCGAAGAGGTTCTGGGCGTCCTCGTTCCAGAAGCTGATGCAGCCGCCGCGGTCGATCTGGATCACCGCGACGCGTACCCGGGCGTCGGTGACCGGGAGGGCGTCCACGGGGAGGGCGGGGCCCGCGGAGCGGGTGCCGGCGGGGCGCTCGGGGAGTTCGAGCTGGAACCAGACGTGTTTTTGGGCGGCGGTGTACTCGACGCCCCAGCGGGAGGCCAGCGCGCCGCACAGCAGCAGACCACGGCCGCCCTCGCGGTCCGGGTGGACGAGGACCTGGCCGGCGTTCTGGAGCGGGATCTCACGTTCGGGGTAGCGGTCGGCGACGGAGATCCGTACCCCGCCGTCATCGCGCAGACACAGCACGTCGGCGGCGGTGCCGGCGTGCACCACGGCATTGGTGACCAGCTCGCTGGTCAGGACGACCGCGTCGTCGACGATGTCGGCACAGCCCCAGCCCTGGAGGGTGTCGCGGACGAACGCACGGGCAGTGGCGACCGAGCGCCCCACCGGCTCGAATGTTGCGGCGGCCCGCGCGGTGATCACTGTTCTCCTCAAGCGTGTGTCGGTGATCTGCTCCCCCATGGTCGCGGCGCCCCTCCGAATACCTGTTGTGCTCGCACCACCGCCCGCGCTCGATGGCCGGGGCAGGTGGACAGCCGTATGCCAGGTTACTTACCTTCGCCGCGCCCGAGGATGCCGGTCACGTGTGTTTCCGCCCCAATCGTGCCCCGGGACGGTGTGCGATGCTGCCGAACTGTTATGGCCTGGTTGGGCCATGGTGAAACACTGGGCAAGTATCAAGAGAAAGCCCGGGTAGAACGGTCAACCCTGCGGGAGGGACACGGTGGAGTCTGGCGCAGCGGCGCGGGGCGTAAGCACGCGCGCGAAAGGCGGACGATCCCGGAACAACGGGACGACCGAGGTGGATACGGCTGCGCTGAATCGGCTGTTGGTCGCTCTCGTCGCCATGCGGGACGGGAACTTCCGCAAGCGGCTCACGGTTTCCGGCGATGGCGTCATGTCGGAGATCGCGGCGGTCTTCAACGAGGTCGCGGACCGCAATCTGCATCTGACCGGCGAGCTGGCGCGGGTGCGCCGGGTCGTCGGACGTGAGGGAAAGCTCACGGAACGGCTCGAGGTCGGTGCTGCCGAAGGCTCCTGGGCCGCGGCCATCGATGCCTCGAATGCCCTGGTCGACGACCTCGTACGGCCCGTCTCCGAGGTGGGACGGGTGCTGTCGGCGGTGTCCGAGGGCGACCTGGAACAGCGGATGGATCTGCGTTCGCGCAGCTCGGACAGCTCCTCGGAGCATCCGCTGCGCGGTGAGTTCCTCAAGGTCGGCCGTACGGTCAACGGGCTGGTCGACCAGCTCTCCGCGTTCACCGACGAGGTCACCAGGGTGGCCAGCGAGGTCGGTACGGAGGGCAAGCTCGGCGGTCAGGCGCGGGTGCGCGGAATGTCGGGTTCGTGGAAGGACCTCACGGAATCCGTCAACACCATGGCGTCCCGGCTGACGGCGCAGGTACGTGACATTGCTCTCGTCACCACCGCGGTCGCCAAGGGTGATCTGTCGCGGAAGGTGACGGTCCATGTCGCCGGCGAGATGCTGGAGCTGAAGAACACCGTCAACACGATGGTCGACCAGCTCTCCTCCTTCGCCTCCGAGGTGACCAGGGTCGCCCGCGAGGTCGGTACGGAGGGCGAGCTGGGCGGTCAGGCACAGGTCCCCGGCGTCGCCGGCGTGTGGAAGGACCTGACGGATTCGGTCAATCTCATGGCCGGAAACCTCACCGCGCAGGTGCGCGGGATCGCCCAGGTCACCACGGCCGTGGCCAGCGGTGATCTGTCGCAGAAGGTCACGGTCAGCGCACGCGGCGAGGTCGCGCAGCTCGCCGACACCATCAACACCATGACCGAGACGCTGCGTACCTTCGCGGACGAAGTGACGCGGGTGGCGAACGAGGTCGGCGCCGAGGGCCAGCTCGGCGGTCAGGCGCAGGTGCCGGGCGCGGCCGGTACGTGGAAGGACCTCACCGACTCGGTCAACACCGCGTTCCGCAACCTCACGGCGCAGGTGCGGGACATCGCGCAGGTGACGACGGCGGTCGCCAACGGCGATCTGTCGCAGACGGTCACGGTCGATGTCGCCGGTGAAATGCTGGAGTTGAAGAACACCGTCAACACGATGGTGGGTCAGCTCTCGTCGTTCGGTGCCGAAGTGACGCGTGTGGCGCGGGAGATCGGCGTCGAGGGTGAGCTGGGCGGCCAGGCGGCGGTGCCCGGGGCCGCGGGGACGTGGAAGGACCTCACGGACTCCGTGAACACCGCGTTCCGCAACCTGACCGGGCAGGTGCGCAACATCGCGCAGGTGACGACGGCGGTCGCCAACGGCGATCTGTCGCAGAAGGTCACCGTCGATGTCTCCGGCGAGATGCTGCAGCTGAAGAACACCGTGAACACCATGGTGGATCAGNCTGAAGAACACCGTGAACACCATGGTGGATCAGCTGTCGTCGTTCGCGGACCAGGTCACGCGGATGGCCAGGGACGTGGGCACGGAGGGCCGGCTGGGCGGTCAGGCCCGGGTGGACGGCGTCAGCGGCACCTGGAAGGAACTGACCGACTCCGTCAACTTCATGGCGGGCAATCTGACCTCACAGGTGCGGCAGATCGCCCAGGTGACGACGGCGGTCGCGCGCGGTGACCTGTCGCAGAAGATCGACGTGGACGCCCGCGGCGAGATCCTGGAGTTGAAGAACACCATCAACACGATGGTCGACCAGCTCTCCGCGTTCGCCGAGCAGGTCACCCGGGTCGCCCGGGAGGTCGGTACGGACGGCCGGCTGGGCGGTCAGGCGCAGGTGCCGGGCGTCGCCGGTGTCTGGCGCGATCTGACCGACTCCGTGAACGGCATGGCCGGCAACCTGACGGCCCAGGTCCGCAATATCGCGCAGGTCGCCACGGCGGTCGCGCGCGGTGACCTGTCGCAGAAGATCGATGTGGACGCCCGGGGCGAGATCCTGGAGCTGAAGAACACCCTGAACACGATGGTCGACCAGCTCTCCTCCTTCGCGGAGCAGGTCACCAGAGTCGCCCGCGAGGTGGGCACCGAGGGCATCCTGGGCGGCCAGGCCGAGGTGCAGGGCGTCAGCGGTACGTGGAAGGACCTCACCCAGTCCGTCAACTTCATGGCGAACAACCTGACGTCGCAGGTGCGCAACATCGGCGAGGTGACGACGGCGGTCGCCCGCGGTGATCTGTCCAAGAAGATCACCGTCGACGCCAAGGGCGAGATCCTCGAACTCGTCACGACCGTGAACACGATGGTCGACCAGCTGTCGCTGTTCGCCGAGCAGGTGACCCGGGTCGCCCGTGAGGTGGGCACCGAAGGCCAACTGGGCGGCCAGGCAAGGGTTCCGGGCGTCACCGGCATCTGGAAGGACCTCAGCGACAACGTCAACCTGATGGCCAACAACCTGACCATCCAGGTGCGTAACATCTCGCAGGTCTCGGCGGCGGTCGCCAACGGAGACCTGACGAAGAAGGTCACGGTCGAGGCGCGCGGCGAGGTCGCGCAGCTCGCCGACACGGTCAACACGATGGTCACGACGCTGTCGTCGTTCGCCGACGAGGTCACGCGAGTGGCCCGTGAGGTGGGCACCGACGGCATCCTGGGCGGTCAGGCCCGCGTCCCCGGCGTCGCCGGTACGTGGAAGGACCTCACCGAATCGGTGAACTCCATGGCCAACAACCTGACCGGCCAGGTCCGTAACATCGCCATGGTCACCACCGCCATCGCCAAGGGCGACCTGACCAAGAAGATCGACATCGATGCGCGCGGCGAGATCCTCGCGCTGAAGACCACCATCAACACCATGGTCGACCAGCTGTCGTCCTTCGCCGAGCAGGTCACCAGGGTGGCCCGCGAGGTGGGTACGGAAGGCCAGCTGGGCGGTCAGGCGCAGGTGCGGGGCGTGGCCGGCACCTGGCGGGACCTGACCGAGTCGGTGAACGAGATGGCCGGCAACCTGACCCGTCAGGTGCGCGCCATCGCCGCGGTCGCCGCGGCGGTCACCCTCGGCGACCACAACGTCCGCATCGATGTGGACGCGGCCGGCGAGATCCTGGAGCTCCAGGACAACGTCAACACCATGATCTCCACGCTCCGTGAGACCACCCTCGCCAACGAAGAACAGGACTGGCTCAAGGGCAACCTGGCCCGGATCTCCGGTCTGATGCAGGGCCGGCGCGACCTCAAGGACGTCGCCACGCTCATCATGAGCGAGCTCTCGCCCGCGGTCTCCGCACAGCACGGCGCGTTCTTCCTCGCGGCGCAGCCCGACAGCCAGGAGATCGGCGCGGACGGCGGCGAGCCGGGCGCGTACGAGCTGCGGCTGATGGGCTCCTACGGCTACTCCATGGGCGGGATGCCGACGACCTTCCGGCCGGGCGAGACGCTGATCGGCACGGCCGCGGAGGAGGGGCGCACCATCTTGGTGGAGAACGTCCCCTCCGGCTATCTCAAGATCGCCTCCGGGCTGGGCGAGGCGCCGCCGGCGAATGTGATCGTGCTGCCGGTGCTCTTCGAGGACAAGGTGCTCGGCGTGATCGAGCTGGCGTCCTTCCAGCCGTTCACCCAGATCCAGAAGGACTTCCTCAGCCAGATCGCCGAGATGATCGCGACCAGCGTCAACACCATCTCGGTGAACACCAAGACCGAGGTGCTGCTCAAGCAGTCGCAGGAGCTGACCGAGCAACTGCGGGAGCGCTCGGCCGAGTTGGAGAGCCGGCAGAAGGCGCTGGAGCTGTCCAACTCCGAGCTGGAGGAGAAGGCCGAGCAGCTGCGCGCGCAGAACCGCGACATCGAGGTGAAGAACACCGAGATCGAGGAGGCGCGGCAGGTCCTGGAGGAGCGCGCCGAGCAGCTCGCGGTCTCGATGCGCTACAAGTCGGAGTTCCTGGCGAACATGTCGCACGAGCTGCGCACACCGCTGAACTCGCTGCTGATTCTGGCCAAGTTGCTGGCCGACAATGCCGAGGGGAACCTCTCCCCGAAGCAGGTCGAGTTCGCCGAGACGATCCATGGTGCGGGTTCCGACCTGCTCCAGCTGATCAACGACATCCTCGATCTGTCGAAGGTCGAGGCCGGCAAGATGGACGTCAGCCCGACGCGGATCGCGCTGGTCCAGCTCGTCGACTATGTCGAGGCCACGTTCCGGCCGCTGACCGCGGAGAAGGGACTCGACTTCTCCGTACGGGTCTCCCCGGAGCTGCCCGCGACGCTGCACACCGACGAGCAGCGGCTGCTCCAGGTGCTGCGCAATCTGCTGTCCAACGCGGTGAAGTTCACCGACAGCGGCGCCGTCGAGCTGGTCATCCGGCCGGCCGGCGCGGACGTCCCGGTGGCCATCCGCGAGCAGCTGCTGGAGCACGGATCGCTGCGCGACCCGGACGCCGACATGATCGCCTTCTCGGTGACCGACACCGGCATCGGGATCGCGTCCAGCAAGATGCGGGTCATCTTCGAGGCCTTCAAGCAGGCGGACGGCACGACCAGCCGCAAGTACGGCGGTACGGGCCTGGGCCTGTCCATCAGCCGGGAGATCGCCCGGCTGCTGGGCGGTGAGATCCACGCCGCGAGCGAGCCCAACCGCGGTTCCACCTTCACGCTCTATCTGCCGCACAACCCCGGCGGGCTGCCGCCGCAGGGCTACCCGCAGTTGGTGGCCGGCGGGATCGCGATGGACGCCGAGGCACGTGAGACGGAGGCCGGGCGGCAGGAGGCCGAGGAGCAGCAGGGCTTCGAGCAGGGGCTGGGCGGCAGCCTCAACCGGCGCCGTCGCCGGGCGATTTCGGGATCCCCGCGCCGGTTCGCGCTGCCCAGCCATCAGCCGCCCGCCGCGCCCCAGCAGGCCCCGCAGCCGCCGCCGTCACAGCCGGCCCCTCAGCAGCCCGCCGAGGAGCCCTGGATCGGCAACGGCCAGGATCTGGTGGACCCGGGCTTCGAGGGCGGCTTCCACGGTGAGAAGGTGCTGATCGTCGACGACGACATCCGCAATGTCTTCGCGCTCACCAGCGTCCTGGAGCAGCACGGCCTGTCGGTGCTGTACGCGGAGAACGGCCGCGAGGGCATCGAGGTGCTCGAACAGCACGACGACATCGTCCTGGTCCTGATGGACATCATGATGCCGGAGATGGACGGTTATGCGACCACGGTCGCGATCCGTCGGATGCCGCAGTTCGCCGGACTGCCCATCATCGCGCTGACCGCGAAGGCGATGAAGGGCGACCGGGAGAAGAGTATCGACGCCGGGGCCTCCGACTATGTGACCAAGCCGGTGGATACCGATCATCTGCTGTCGGTCATGGAGCAATGGATGCGCGCGGAGTGACGGGGCGTCCAGTATGGATCCGAAAGGGGATCATCGCGTGCTGACTCAGTGTTGCCGCGCACGTGTGGAAGCGCAGGATTCGGGGAACCTTCTGGTCTCTGTCTGCGTTTCTGCTACGTGCACAGTGACATCGCGGTGACAGGGTGTGGCGACAGGCGGGGTGCAGCTACCATGACCGGCACAAGGACGGGCGGCATGACGGAGTCGTCCCCTGGGGCGGCGTCCGGTTCCATGCCGGGGCGAGGAGGACGGGCCATGGTGCAGAAGGCCAAGATCCTCCTGGTCGATGACCGGCCGGAGAATCTGCTGGCGCTGGAGGCGATCCTCTCTGCGCTCGATCAGACACTGGTGCGGGCATCGTCCGGGGAGGAAGCGCTCAAAGCACTGCTCACGGACGATTTCGCGGTGATTCTGCTCGATGTGCAGATGCCGGGAATGGACGGTTTCGAGACCGCCGCGCACATCAAGCGGCGCGAGCGCACCCGTGACATCCCGATCATCTTCCTCACGGCCATCAACCACGGCCCGCACCACACCTTCCGCGGGTATGCGGCCGGCGCGGTGGACTACATCTCCAAGCCGTTCGACCCGTGGGTGCTGCGCGCCAAGGTTTCGGTGTTCGTCGAGCTGTACATGAAGAACTGCCAACTGCGGGAGCAGGCCTCCCTGCTGCGGCTGCAGCTGGAGGGCGGCCGGCCCAGCGCCGACGAGGCGAAGGAGTCCGCGGGGCTGCTCGCCGAGCTCTCCGCGCGGCTGGCCGCGGTCGAGGAGCAGGCCGAGGCGCTGTCCAAACAGCTGGACGAGACGGCGGACGCGGCCGCGGTGGCCACCGCAGCGCATCTGGAGCGCAAACTGACCGGCCTGCGCAGGGCCCTGGATGCCCTGGAGCCGGGGGCGGGGAGCGTCGCGGGGTAGGGCGCGAGCCCACGGATCGGCTCGGGCCGGGACGCAGGACACGCACTGACGCCCTTTCATGAGGCGGGCGCGCGACACGGATGGGTGAAGCGCCGTGCGCTCGTGTCATGCCCGCGTTCGCCTGTAATCTCGTCGCCATGGCCTCACGTACGTCCGGCAAGGGAACCCAGAGCACGGCGGGCCCCTCGAAGCAGCGCGCCGGACGGTCCGGGGGCGCTGCCAAGAAGGCCGTCGCGAAGAAGGCACCTGCGAAGCCGCCGGCCAAGAAAGCCGCGGCCGCGAAGAAGGCCCCGGCCAAGAAGTCACCCGCCAAGAAGGCCGCGCCCAAACCGGCGCCGTCACCCACCGGCGGTGTCTACCGCCTCGCCCGCGCCTGCTGGCTGGGGCTCGCGCACGCCATCGGGGCGATGTTCCGCGGTATGGGCCGCGGCGCGAAGAACCTCGACCCGGCGCACCGCAAGGACGGGCTGGCGCTGCTGCTGCTCGGCCTGTCGCTGGTCATCGCGGCCGGCACCTGGTCCAACCTGAGCGGCCCGGTCGGCGAGCTCGTCGAGCTGCTGGTGACCGGCGCGTTCGGCCGCCTCGATCTGGTCGTACCGATACTGCTGGGCGGCATCGCGCTGCGGCTCATCCGCCATCCCGAGCGGCCGGAGGCCAACGGCCGGATCATCATCGGGCTGTCCGCGCTCGTCGTCGGCGTCCTCGGACAGGTCGCGATGGCCTGCGGATCGCCGGGCCGGGGCGAAGGTCTCGCCGCCATACAGGACGCCGGCGGCTATCTCGGATGGGTCGCCTCCAAGCCGCTGATCTTCACCGTCGGACAGACCCTGGCCGTGGCGCTGCTGGCGCTGCTGACCCTCTTCGGGCTGCTGGTGGTCACCGCGACGCCGGTGAACGCCATCCCGCAGCGGCTGCGGGCGCTCGGCGTCCGGCTGGGCGTGGTGCACCCCGCGGAGCCCGAGCCGGACGCCTACGAGGCCGACGAGTACGAGGAGTACGCCGAGGAGTGGCGTGAGCAGCCCGCCCGCAGGCCGCGCCGCAGCGCCGCCGCCGGACCCGCCGCGACCGACCCGGACGCGATAGAGGAAGCGGCCCTGGCCAAGCGGCGCCGCCCGCGCCGGGCCTCCGTACAGCCCGCCATGGACCGGCCGATGGACGCGGTGGATGTCGCCGCCGCGGCCGCCGCCGCGCTGGACGGCGCGGTGCTGCACGGCGTCCAGCCCTCACCGCTCGTCGCCGGACTCAGCAGCAGCATCTCGGGGGAGCGCCAAGAGAGCGACGCCGAGGACACCGCGGGGGAGAGCGGCACGGTGCCGCCGGCCCGCGGCGCGGGGCCGCAGCCGTCCGCCGCCTCGCACACCCCGGCCGTCCCGGACTTCACCAAGGCCCCGCCCGAGCCGTCCGGCGATCTGCCGGCGCGCGCCGAGCAGCTCCAGCTGTCCGGCGACATCACCTACGCGCTGCCCTCGCTGGACCTGCTCTCGCGCGGCGGTCCGGGCAAGACCCGCAGTGCGGCGAACGACGCCATAGTGACCGCGCTGACCACGGTCTTCCAGGAGTTCAAGGTCGACGCCGCGGTCACCGGCTTCACCCGCGGCCCGACGGTCACCCGCTACGAGGTCGAGCTCGGCCCGGCCGTCAAGGTCGAGAAGATCACCGCGCTGGCCAAGAACATCGCGTACGCCGTGGCCAGCCCCGACGTCCGCATCATCAGTCCGATCCCCGGCAAGTCCGCGGTCGGCATCGAGATCCCCAACACCGACCGCGAGATGGTCAACCTCGGCGATGTGCTGCGGCTGGCCGACGCCGCGGGCGACGAGCATCCGATGCTGGTGGCGCTCGGCAAGGACGTCGAGGGCGGCTATGTCATGGCCAACATGACGAAGATGCCGCATGTCCTGGTCGCCGGTGCCACCGGTTCCGGCAAGTCCTCCTGCATCAACTGCCTGATCACCTCGGTCATGGTGCGGGCCACCCCGGACGATGTCCGGATGGTGCTGGTCGACCCCAAGCGCGTCGAGCTGACCGCGTACGAAGGCATCCCGCATCTGATCACGCCGATCATCACCAACCCCAAGCGCGCCGCCGAGGCGCTGCAGTGGGTGGTCCGCGAGATGGACCTGCGCTACGACGATCTCGCGGCCTACGGCTTCCGGCATATCGACGACTTCAACGAAGCGGTGCGAGCCGGCAAGGTCAGCTCGCCCGAGGGCAGCGAGCGCGAGCTGTCGCCGTACCCGTATCTGCTGGTCATCGTCGACGAGCTGGCGGACCTGATGATGGTCGCGCCGCGGGATGTGGAGGACTCCATCGTCCGCATCACCCAGCTCGCCCGCGCGGCCGGTATCCATCTGGTGCTCGCCACCCAGCGCCCGTCCGTCGATGTGGTCACCGGCCTGATCAAGGCCAATGTGCCCTCCCGGCTCGCGTTCGCCACCTCCTCGCTCGCCGACAGCCGGGTCATCCTCGATCAGCCGGGCGCCGAGAAGCTGATCGGCAAGGGCGACGGGCTGTTCCTGCCGATGGGCGCGAACAAGCCGGTGCGTATGCAGGGTGCGTTCGTGACCGAGGCCGAGGTCGCGGCCATCGTCCAGCACTGCAAGGATCAGATGGCGCCCGTCTTCCGCGAGGACGTCACCGTCGGCACGGCGAAGAAGAAGGAGATCGACGAGGACATCGGCGATGACCTCGATCTGCTGTGCCAGGCCGCTGAGCTGGTCGTTTCCACCCAGTTCGGGTCGACATCGATGCTCCAGCGCAAGCTGCGGGTGGGGTTCGCCAAGGCCGGGCGGCTGATGGACCTGATGGAGTCACGCAACATCGTCGGGCCGAGCGAGGGGTCCAAGGCGCGCGATGTCCTGGTGAAGCCGGATGAATTGGACGGAGTGCTGGCGGTGATCCGGGGGGAGGCTACCGAGTAGCTCACTCAGCCGGGTCACCCGTACGAGAGAAGAAAGCAACCGTTTCTCCTGCCGATACGTCAAGTTGAGGGAGGTGAGGGAACGATGCTCCATCATCAAGCTCCCTGGCACCGCCGCGGGCGTTCTGATGGCGTACAAACTGCGCTCTCCCGCTTGCCCGACCCTTTCGCTCCACCCCTAGACTGAACTTCCAGCAGGTGGCTACACGCTCGAAAGGCGCCCCCGTGTCCATCGGCAACTCCCCCGAAGCAGACCGGCCTTCCGTCGGTCATGCCCTCCAGCAGGCCCGTATCGGAGCGGGACTGACCGTCGAAGAGGTCAGTACGACGACACGGGTGCGCATTCCCCTCGTGCACGCGATCGAGCAGGACGACTTCTCGCGCTGCGGCGGCGACGTCTACGCCCGGGGACACATCAGAGCGCTGGCCCGCGCCGTCGCCCTCGACCCCCGGCCGCTGATCGACCATTTCGATGCCGAGCACGGCGGCCGGCCCTCGCCGACCACCCTTGCCGCGCCGATCTACGAAGCCGAACGGATCCGCTCCGAGCCGCGCCGCCCCAATTGGACGGCCGCGATGGTCGCGGCGATCGTCGCGGTGATCGGGTTCGTGGGCTTCACGCTCTTCACCGGCGGTGACAAGAGCGACGGCGGCCCGATCGCGGGCGGCGACACCCATGCGAAGCCGGCGCCCGCGCCCACCCGCCATCCCTCGACCATCAAGCCGCCCATCAACCCCGACCCCTCCGACAGCGCCGTCGCCGGCCTGCCGAAGGACAAGGTCACCATCAAGGTGACCGCCCGCGACGGCCAGAGCTGGATCTCCGCCAAGGACGCCAACGGCAAGCTCCTGGAGGACGGCCTGCTCAAGCAGGGCGAGTCCAAGACCATCACCGACAAGGAGCGGATCGACCTGGTCCTCGGCAACGCCGGAGCCGTACAGCTGTACGTCAACGGCAAGGAGGTCAAGGAGATCGGCGACAAGGGCACCGTCGAGCGGCTCAGCTACACCCCCGGGGACCCCCAGGCGGGCTGAGACCGCACGTCAGGGGGCGTCCGCCGCCCGGCCCGGGGTGCCCAAGGCCGGTGGCGGAGACCTGCGCGCCAAGGAGGTGGCCGGGACGAAGTAGGCTGAGGCCCATGCCCGAACGCCGTACCGTCGCCCTTGTCACTCTTGGCTGCGCCCGTAACGAGGTGGACTCGGAGGAGCTCGCAGGCCGCCTGGCAGCGGACGGCTGGGAGCTGGTCGAGGAAGCCGCCGATGCCGATGTCGCCGTTGTCAACACCTGTGGTTTCGTCGAGGCCGCCAAGAAGGACTCCGTCGATGCCCTGCTCGAAGCCAACGATCTGAAGGATCCTGGCCGGACCCAGGCCGTAGTTGCCGTCGGCTGCATGGCCGAGCGCTACGGCAAGGAGCTCGCCGAGGCGCTGCCCGAGGCCGACGGTGTGCTCGGCTTCGACGACTACAGCGATATCTCCGACCGTCTGCAGACCATCCTGAACGGCGGCATCCACGCCTCGCACACCCCCCGCGACCGCCGCAAGCTGCTGCCGATCAGCCCGGCCGAGCGCCAGGGCGCCGCCGATGTCGCACTGCCCGGTCACGCCCAGGACACTGCGCCCGAGGATCTGCCGGAGGGCGTCGCGCCGGCCTCCGGGCCGCGGGCGCCGCTGCGCCGCCGGCTCGGCAGCAGCCCGGTGGCCTCGGTGAAGCTGGCGTCCGGCTGCGACCGGCGCTGCTCCTTCTGCGCCATCCCGTCCTTCCGCGGCTCGTTCATCTCCCGCCGGCCCTCCGATGTGCTCGGTGAGACGCGCTGGCTGGCCGAGCAGGGCGTCAAGGAGATCATGCTGGTCTCCGAGAACAACACCTCCTACGGCAAGGACCTCGGCGACATCCGGCTGCTGGAGACGCTGCTGCCGGAGCTGGCGGCCGTCGACGGCATCGAGCGGATCCGGGTCAGCTATCTGCAGCCCGCCGAGATGCGTCCGGGCCTGGTCGAGGTGCTGACCGGCACCGACAAGGTGGCGCCGTACTTCGATCTGTCCTTCCAGCACTCCGCCCCCGGCGTGCTGCGGGCGATGCGGCGGTTCGGCGACACCGACCGCTTCCTGGAGCTGCTGGAGCAGATCCGTACGAAGGCGCCGCAGGCCGGTGCCCGCTCCAACTTCATCGTCGGCTTCCCCGGCGAGAGCGAGGCCGATCTGGCGGAGCTGGAGCGCTTCATCACCGAGGCCCGGCTCGATGCCATCGGCGTCTTCGGCTACTCCGACGAGGACGGCACGGAGGCCGCCTCGTACGAGAACAAGGTCGACCCGGACGAGGTCGCCGACCGGCTGGCGCGGGTGTCGCGGCTGGCCGAGGAGCTGACCGCGCAGCGCGCCGAGGAGCGGGTCGGCGAGACGGTGCGGGTGCTGGTGGACCGGATCGATGACGAGGACGGCGTCGTGGGGCGGGCCGCGCACCAGGCGCCGGAGACCGACGGCGCCACCCTGCTCTCGACCGACCAGGAGCTTTCGCCCGGTCGTATGGTCGAAGCAAAGGTGGTGGCGAGCGAGGGCGTGGATCTCGTGGCGGAGGTGCTGTCGGTGGACGGCACGGGGTGTACCGAGGAGGCGGGCAGATGACCGGAGTCCCGGCTTCCGCAGCCGGCGGGCCGCGCACGGCGCCGGTCGTCCGGCAGGCCGGGCTGTGGAACATCGCCAACGTCCTGACGATGCTGAGGCTGGTGCTGGTCCCGGCCTTCGTCCTGCTGCTGATGCACGACGACGGAACCGACCCGGCCTGGCGCGCCTTCGCCTGGGCCGCGTTCGCCGTCGCCATGATCACCGATGTCTTCGACGGGCATCTGGCGCGCGCCTACAACCTGGTCACCGACTTCGGCAAGATCGCCGACCCGATCGCGGACAAGGCGATCATGGGGGCCGCGCTGATCTGTCTGTCGGTGCTGGGCGATCTGCCCTGGTGGGTGACGGGCGTGATCCTCTTCCGTGAGCTCGGCATCACCCTGATGCGGTTCTGGGTGATCAAGCATGGGGTCATTCCGGCCAGCCGTGGCGGCAAAATCAAGACATTGGCGCAGGGCACCGCGGTGGGCATGTACGTCCTGCTGCTGACCGGTCCACTCGCCACCTTCCGCTGGTGGGTGATGGCGGTGGCCGTCGCGCTGACGGTCGCCACCGGTCTCGACTACGTCCGGCAGGCCGTGGTGCTGCGCCGGGCGGGGCTGGCCCGGGAGCGGGCCCTGCGGGCCGAGCAGGCCGAGAGGGACACGGCCCGGTGACCGGGCCGGGTTCTGTCGCGGCCGGGGCGCTGGAGCTGCTCGCCGGGCGTGGACAGAGCCTGGCGGTGGCCGAATCGCTGACCGGCGGCCTGGTGGCGGGCGCACTGACCGCCGTCCCTGGGGCCTCGCGGACCTTCCGTGGCTCGATCACGGCGTACGCCACCGAGCTCAAGCGGGAGCTGCTGGGCGTCGACGCCGCCCTGCTGACCGCGCGCGGAGCCGTGGACGGCGAGGTCGCGCGGCAGATGGCGGCCGGTGTGCGGCGGGTGCTGGGCGCCGACTGGGGCATCGCCACGACGGGAGTGGCCGGGCCGGAGCCGCAGGACGGGCAGCCGGTGGGCACCGTTTTCGTGGCGGTCCAGGGCCCGGACGGTGCCGGAGCGGTGCGCCGGCTGGCGCTCGCGGGGGATCGTGACCGGATCCGCCAGGACACCATCGACGCCGTGCTCGCACTGTTGTTGAGCGAACTGACAGAAAATATGCGGGCACAGGATACGGAACAACACGGGGGGAATGGATGTTTACAGCCCTGAGTGAACACGTACTTGCGCCCGGCACTGGTACCGCCCGAGGCGGTACGGTGGGGCGAGAAGGATCCGGATCCGAGGTCCGAGGAGGGAGCCAGCGATGATTCTGCTTCGTCGCCTGCTGGGTGACGTGCTGCGCCGACAGCGTCAGCGCCAGGGCCGAACCCTGCGCGAGGTCTCTTCCTCCGCTCGGGTATCGCTCGGCTATTTGTCCGAGGTCGAGAGAGGGCAGAAGGAGGCCTCCTCCGAGCTGCTCTCGGCGATCTGTGACGCGCTGGATCTGCGCATGTCCGAGCTCATGCGGGAGGTCAGCGACGAGCTGGCGCTCGCCGAGCTGGCAGCGTCCGCGGCCGCGAGCGACCCGGTGCCCGCACCGGTGCGGCCGAAGCTCAATTCGGTGTCCGTCACGTCCCTGGCCGGTGTGCCGGAGGACCGCGTGACCATCAAGTCCCCGGCAGACGTCGTGGATGTCGTCGCGGCCTGACACCCCTGTCCGTACGCACCGAAGCCCCGGTGGGCAGCAGCCCACCGGGGCTTTGTGCTGTCCGGGTGCGCGCTCGGCCGGCCCGTCCGGGCAGCTCGGAACGGGCGATTCATTTGTACGATGGCGAAATCGGATATATCGGATGGATCGCCTGAACAGGAGTATCTGGATGTCTGTCGTCAAGAGCACGCTGTCCGACGAAGATCGCGCCACCGTCGGGAACGCCCTGCAGGGAGCGCTCGTGGACCTGGTGGACCTCTCCCTCGTCGCGAAGCAGGTGCACTGGAACGTCATCGGTCCGCGCTTCCGCTCCGTACACCTCCAGCTCGACGACGTGGTCGCCAGCGCGCGCACGCACGCCGACACGGTGGCCGAGCGGGCGTCCGCGATCGGTGTGTCCCCCGACGGGCGGGCCGTCACCGTCGCCAAGACCAGCGGCATCGGCGAGGTGCAGGACGGCTGGATCAAGGACGGCGAAGTGGTGAAGGTCATGGTGAAGGGGCTGAGCGCGGTCATCGGCCGGATGCGCGAGCGGATCACCGCCACCGCGGAACCGGACCCGGTCAGCCAGGACATCCTCATCGGCCTCACCGCCGACCTGGAGAAGCACCACTGGATGTTCCAGGCCGAGTCCGAGTGACGCACGACGGCGCTCACCGAGCGGCTCGGACCCTCAGCGCCTTCCGGGGCTTGCGGTGCCCCCTGTGCGCCGGAAATGCCCCGGTGCGCCCTCCCGCCGGGCGGCGGGCCCCGTCTAGCGTCGGCCGCAGGAGGCAGCCATGGCGTGGCGTGACTTCGCGGCTCGTGGGCCGGCCGGGCGGGGCTCGGCCGGTGAGCCGTCCGGCCGGCGTCCGCGGTCCGTGCCGGGGCGCTGGATATCCGCGGCTCTCATCGGCGGACTGTGGTGGTGGGCCGCGGTCCGGCTGGCGGTGTGGCCGCGTACGGCGGGCGTGGTCGAGGGGGCCGTGGTGCTGGGCGGTTGGGGGCTCAGCCTGCTGCCGGTGCACTGCGTTCCGTGGACGGGTCACCGCGAGGGCGCCCGCCGGCGGATCACGGCCCGAGGGGTGCGACAGGCCTGCCGGGCGGCGCTCACCAGGGCATGGCGACGCCGCCGTTCGGGCGGAGGATCTGGCCGGTCGTGAAGGACGAGGCATCGGACGCCAGGTGGAGCACGGCGTGCGCGATGTCCTCCGGCTCTCCCACCCTCCCCAGAGGTGACATCCGGATCATCGGCCCCTCCGCCTGCTGCTGTGCCTCGGCGGTGTGCCGGTCGGTCATCGCCGTACGGATCCAGCCCGGGGCGACGGCGTTGACGCGGATGCCGTGCCGGCCGACCTCCGTGGCGAGGGTCTTGGTGAGCTGTACGACGGCGGCCTTGGCGGCGCCGTAACAGAGCAGGCCGGGTGCTCCGGTGTCGATGGCGCCGGAGGCCATGGTCACGATGGAGCCCCGGGTGGCGGTGGCGATCATGGTGCGGGCGGCCTCCTGGCAGCCGTACAGCACGCCCTTGAAGTTGGTGTTCCAGACCCGGTCCAGATCCGCGTCCTCGGTCTCCAGGACGGTGGAGGAGTGCATGATCCCGGCGATGTTCGCCATCACATCGAGGCGGCCGGTGGCGTCGCGGGCGGCGTCGACGACGGCGGCGACCTGGTCACGCCGGGTGACATCGAGGGGGTGGGGGTGTGCCGAGCCGCCCGCTGCGGTGATGGCGGCGGCGGTTGCCTCGACGCCCCGGTCGTCGAGGTCCGCGCAGTACACGGTGGCGCCGGCCTCGGCGAGGAGGGCGGCGGTGGCGCGGCCGATGCCCCCAGCCGCGCCGGTGACGATCGCGGTGCGGCCCGTGAGGTCGTACGCCGTGAGAGGCATGGTGCGAGAGTAGGGAGAGATCTGACGGGTCGTCAATTGGTGGGACGGTGCGCAGAGGTCAGCCGACGGGCCGGTAGTGCGGCGGGGCGGGCTGGCAGGTGGGGCACCAGTAGGTGACGCGCTCCTCGGTGGTGGGGTCCTGGTCGGCGCTGCGGACCTTCGTACCGCAGCGCAGGCAGGGGCGGCCGGCCCGGCCGTAGACCCACAGCCGGCGATCGGGGCGGGCTCCCCCACTGCCCTCAAACGGGCGTGGGCGGTACCCCCAGGGGGTGGTGGTGCGGGCGGGGCGTTGTCTGTTGGCTTCGAGGAGCTTCCTGGCGAGGGCAGGCACGCGTTCCGGGGTGGGCAGCTGCCCCATGGGGAGCCAGGGCGAGGCGCGCAGCAAGAAGCACAGTTCGGACTTGTAGACATTGCCGATACCGGCGAGATTGCGCTGGTCGAGCAGGGCCTCGCCGAGCGGCCGGTCCGGGGCGGAGAGCAGCCGGCGCAGCGCCTTTGCAGGGTCCCAGTCCGGGCCGAGGAGGTCGGGTCCCAGGTGGCCGACGACCCGGGCTTCGTCGGCGGTGCGCAGCAGATCGAGGACGGGGAGGCGGTAGCCGACGGCGGTGTGTTCCGCGGTGCCGAGGATCGCCCTGATCTGGTGGGCGGGGCCGCCGCGCCAGTGTTCGGCCGGCGCGTAGATCTTCCATGCGCCGTCCATCCGCAGATGGGAGTGCAGGGTGAGGCCGCCCTCGAAGCGGGTGAGGAGATGCTTGCCGCGGGGGACCACCTCCAGCACGCCGCGGCCGGTCAGATCCACCGTCGCGAGCCGGGGGACGCGCAGCTCGCAGCGGGTCAGCGGGCTGCCGGCCAGCGCTGTGTGCAGCCGCTGGGCCAAACGCCAGACGGTGTCACCTTCGGGCATGCCACCATCATGCCGGGAGTGGTGAGCGCGGGGTGTCGCCCGCGGTGCGGGGGACGCAGGGGGAGCGATGGACAAGAGCGGGGAGCCGGGGGCGGCGCGGGGTGCGCGGGTGCTGACGATCGTGGGGGCACTGTTGGCGGTGGTGCTCGTGGTGTGCGGTGCGGTGCTGTTCACCAGGGGCGGGCACGAGGAGACGAAGGCCGCGGGGAGGCCGGAGGCCGGCGGGACGCCCACGGTGACGGCCGCCGCGGCGATCCCCTGGCAGCGCGGAGCGCCGTCGTCCATCGACGCGGTACGCACCGAGGGCGGTGGGCGGACGCTCGCCGTGACGGTGCAGGTGGCCGCGGCCGCCGGCGGGCACGGGGAGGAGCGCTGTGCCCGCGGGCTGCGCGGCGTGGTCGACACCGTGGAGCGCGGCACGGTGTACGTCACGGTCACCTACGAGTCCCGCTCCGCGGACCGGCGGTCGGGATGCACCGTGTCGCGGCCGGAGACGACCCGAGTGCGGCTGCCGAAGGCCGTGGGCGATCAGCAGGTCTTCATCAACAGCCAGGACGTCTTCACCGCTCATGGCGCCAAGGCGCCGGCGCTGCGCCGCTGCGGTGACCTGGGCTGTGATCCGGCGCCGGTCGGCTGCACGGACGCGTCGTACCAGCAGGCGCTCGCCGACGCGGATGTCCCGCGGCACTCCCAGTGGGACCGGCGCGGCTGCGACGGGCGATGGCTGGTGCTGGACATCTCCTCGGGGACCGGGGCGGCGTGCGGCGACCCGGGCCCGGACTGCTCCTCCGGCGTCCGTACCACCCGGTGGTTCTACCACGCGACGGCGGACGCCTGGCGCGCGATCACCACGACGCAGACCGCCGGCTGCGCGGCCGTCCGGCGCGCCGAGCCGGCCTTTCCCGAGGCGCTGTGCGCGGGGACGGCGGCGCTGCGCGACCCGTCGGCGACGGGCAAACCGGCCGGCTGATCCCGTCACCCCCGCAGTCGCAGCCCCCGCGGGGTCGGGTGGAATCCGGCGGATTCCAGGAGGGCGGCGAAGGGGGAGGTCAGGGCGGCGGAGCCGTTGATGCGTTCGGTGGTGATGGTGCCCACGGCGCCGGCGCGGGCGGCGTCGGTGAGCGCCTCGACGGCGAGCTGGAGGCGGGAGTCGGTGGCGGCCTCTGCGGGGTCGTGGCCGAGCGGCCACAGGAGCAGGGTCTTGCCGCCGCGCTCCATGTAGAGCGTCAGCTCGCCGTCGACCAGGACGACCAGGGAGCCCGCCTTGCGGCCGGGCTTGTGCGTCGAGCCCTCGGGCGGGTCGGGCCAGGGCAGGGCGGCGCCGTAGGCGTTGGCCGGGTCGGCGGCGGCCAGCACGACGGCGCGCTGCGGGCCGCCGCGCCGGGACTGGGCAGGGACCGTGTCCGGGAGGGCGTCGTCGGCGGTGCGCTCCCGCTGGGTGCTGATCGCGCGCAGCCGGTCCACTGCGCCGTCCATCGCGAACTGGGCGGCGCCCAGCCCCTCGACGACGTAGCCGCGGCGGGCCTGCCCGGACTCCTCGAAGACGGCCAGCACGCGATAGGCGGCGGAGAACCCGCCCTCGACCCCCTCGGCGGCGACCGCACCGCGGGTGACGATGCCGTGCCGGTCCAGGAGCGCACGGGCCAGGGCATGGGCGCGGTGGGTGGCGTCCGTTTCCGGGGCGGGCAGCAGGGACCAGCGGCCGCCCACGGTCGGCGGACCGGAGAGGGAGGCGGTGGGGCGGCCGCTGCGGCCTGTCGCCGCGGTCAGTGAGCCTCCGTGCCCCCATCGGCCCCGGGGGACGGCCCGCCGGGCGCGGTGGGCGGTCGAGCCGGCCGTACGGCCCGAGCCCAGAAGGGCACGCAGCGGGGCGAGGGTGTCGTTGGTCAGCCGGCCCGACCAGGCCAGATCCCACAGGGCGTCGGCCAGTTGCGGGTCGGTGGCATCGGGGTGGGTGGTGGCCCGCACCTGGTCGGCGAGCTGGCGGAAGAACAGGCCGTATCCGGGAGCGAGGGCGGCCAGCAACGACTCGTGCAGCGCGGTCAGTTCCAGCGGGAGCGGCGGCTGGAGCAGCAGCGGGGCGGTGTCGGCGAGATGGAGGGAGAGCCAGCCGTCCTTGCCGGGGAGCGCGCCGGCGCCGGCCCACAACACCTCGCCGGTGGCGGTGAGTTCGTCCAGCAGGGCGGGGGTGTAGCCGCCGACACGGGACGGCAGCACCAGCTTCTCCAGGGCGGAGGCCGGCACCGGCGCGCCCTGCAACTGCTCGATGGCGCGCACCAGGCCGTCGATGCCGCGCAGGCTGTGCGACGAACCTGGCGCCTGCACCCCGCTCGCCGACGCCGGGCGTGGGGCGCCGACGTGCTGCCACTGGGGGAGGAAGGCGGCGAGCGCGGCGGGCGGCACCGGTTCGAGCTCCTCGCGCAGCGCGGCGAGCGAGCGGCGGCGCAGCCTGCGCAGCACCTGGGCGTCGCACCATTCCTGGCCGATGCCCGCGGGGTGGAACTCACCCTGGACGACCCGGCCGGCGGCGGCGAGGCGGTGCAGGGCGCCGTCGGTGACGGCCGTGCCGAGGCCGAAGCGGGCGGCCGCCTGCTCGGAGGTGAACGGGCCGTGCGTGCGGGCGTAACGGGACAGCAGGTCGCCGAGCGGGTCCTTGACCGGTTCGGTGAACGACTCCGGGACGCCGACGGGCAGCGCCGTGCCGAGGGCGTCACGCAGCCGGCCGGCGTCCTCGACGGCGGCCCAGTGGTCGGCGCCGGCGATCCGCACCGTGATGGCGCGGCGGGCGGCGGCCAGCTCCCGCGGCCACGCCGGATCCGCGCCGCGCTCGACCAGCTCGGCGTCGGTCAGCGGCCCCAGCAGCCGCAGCACATCGGCGACGCCCTCGGCGTCCTTGACGCGCCGGTCCTCCGTACGCCACTGGAGCTCATGCTCCAGCTCGGCCAGCACCTCGGCGTCCAGCAGCTCGCGCAGCTCGGCCTGGCCCAGCAGCTCGGCGAGCAGCCGGGAATCCAGGGAGAGCGCGGCGGCGCGGCGCTCGGCGAGCGGGGAGTCGCCCTCGTACAGGAACTGGGCGACATAACCGAACAGCAGCGAGCGGGCGAACGGGGACGGCTCGGGGGTGGTGACCTCCACCAGGCGGACCCGGCGGGCCTCGATATCGCCCATCAGCTCCGTCAGGCCCGGTACGTCGAAGACGTCCTGGAGGCATTCGCGGACGGCCTCCAGCACGATGGGGAAGGACCCGAACTCGCTGGCCACCTGGAGGAGTTGGGCGGCGCGCTGGCGCTGCTGCCACAGCGGGGTGCGCTTGCCGGGGCTGCGCCGCGGCAGCAGCAGGGCCCGGGCGGCACATTCGCGGAAGCGGGAGGCGAAAAGCGCGGACCCGCCGACCTGGTCCGTGACGAGCTGGTCGACCTCGCCCTGGTCGAAGGCGACATCGGCCGCCCCCACGGGGGACCGCTCGGGGTCGTACTCCGTGCCGCAGGCGAGCGGGCCCGGGTCGGCGGCCGGATCGAAACCGTCTCCGTCGAGGAGGTCGAGGCCCATCAGGTCGGCGTCGGGCAGCCGCAGCACGATGCCGTCGTCGGCATGCATCACCTGGGCGTCCATGCCGTAGCGCTCGGCCAGACGGGCGCCGAGGGCCAGTGCCCAGGGGGCGTGGACCTGCGCGCCGAAGGGGGAGTGGATGACCACCCGCCAGTCGCCGAGCTCGTCGCGGAACCGCTCGACGACGATCGTGCGGTCGTCCGGCACATGGCCGCAGGCCTGCTTCTGCTCGGCGAGATAGCCCAGCACATTGGACGTCGCCCAGTCGTCCAGCCCGGCGGCGGCCAGCCGGGCCCCGGCGTCCTCCGGGGTGAGCGAGCCGATCTCCCGGAGGAACGCGCCCAGCGCACGGCCCAGTTCGAGGGGGCGGCCCAGCTGGTCGCCCTTCCAGAACGGCAGCCGGCCGGGAACCCCGGGGGCGGGGGTGACCAGCACCCGGTCGCGGGTGATGTCCTCGATGCGCCAGGACGTCGTGCCGAGCGTGAAGACATCGCCGACGCGGGACTCGTAGACCATCTCCTCGTCGAGCTCTCCCACCCGGCGGCCCCCGCCGCCCTTGCCCGAGTCGCCCGCCAGGAACACACCGAACAGACCGCGGTCGGGGATCGTGCCGCCGGAGGTGACGGCCAGTCGCTGGGCGCCGGGGCGGCCGGTGACGGTGTGTGCGACGCGGTCCCACACCAGGCGCGGCCGCAGCTCGGCGAAGGCGTCGGAGGGGTAGCGGCCGGCGAGCATGTCCAGCACCGCCGTGAACGCCGACTCGGGGAGCGCGGCGAACGGGGCGGCCCGCCGGACGACGGCCAGCAGCTCCTCGACGTCCCAGGTCTCCATCGCGGTCATGGCGACGAGCTGCTGGGCGAGGACGTCCAGCGGATTGGCGGGCACCCGCAGCGCCTCGATGGCGCCCGAGCGCATCCGCTCGGTGACCACGGCCGCCTGCACCAGATCGCCCCGGTACTTGGGGAAGACGATGCCCGTCGAGACCGCGCCGACCTGATGGCCGGCCCGGCCGACCCGCTGCAGTCCGGAGGCGACCGACGGCGGCGACTCCACCTGGACGACCAGATCGACCGCGCCCATGTCGATGCCCAGCTCCAGACTGGAGGTGGCGACCACGGCCGGCAGCCGGCCCGCCTTCAAGTCCTCCTCCACCTGGGCGCGTTGCTCCTTGGAGACCGAGCCGTGGTGGGCGCGGGCCAGCAGCGGCGGCGCCCCCTTGGCGGCGCCGGACCCGCCCATCAGCTCCGCCGGGGAGTGGTGCTCGGGCAGCGTCGTGACGGAGCCGCGCGCATCGAGCACAGCGCCCGTGGAGCGCTCGTAGGCGATCTCGTTGAGCCGGTTGCACAGCCGCTCCGCCAGGCGGCGGGAGTTGGCGAAGACGATCGTGGAGCGATGGGCCTGGACGAGATCGGCGATCTTCTCCTCGACCTGCGGCCAGATGGACGGCTTCTCGCCGGTCCCGCCCTCCTGGACCGGTGAGCCGCCCAGCTCGCCCATGTCCTCCACCGGGACGACCACCGAGAGGTCGAACTGCTTCCCGGACGGCGGCTGGACGATCTCCACCCGGCGCTGGGGCGACAGATAACGGGCCACCTCCTCCACCGGGCGGACCGTCGCCGACAGCCCGATCCGGCGCGCGGGCCGGTCCAGGAGCTCGTCCAGCCGCTCCAGGGACAGCGCCAGATGCGCACCGCGCTTCGTGCCGGCGACCGCATGGACCTCGTCCACGATCACCGTCTCGACGCCCGCCAGCGCCTCCCGGGCCGAGGACGTCAGCATCAGGAACAGCGACTCGGGGGTCGTGATGAGGATGTCCGGCGGGCGGTTGGCGATCGACCGGCGCTCGGCGGGCGGGGTGTCCCCGGAGCGGATGGCGACCGTGATGTCCGGCTCCGGCAGCCCGAGACGGACCGACTCCTGGCGGATGCCCGTCAGCGGACTGCGCAGATTGCGCTCGACATCGACGGCCAGCGCCTTCAGCGGTGAGACATACAGCACCCGGCAGCGCTTCTTCGGCTCGGCGGGCGGGGGAGCGCTCGCCAGCGCGTCCAGCGACGCGAGGAAGGCGGCGAGGGTCTTGCCGGAGCCCGTCGGCGCCACCACCAGGACGTCGGAGCCCGCGCCGATCGCCCGCCAGGCACCTTCCTGCGCGGCGGTGGGCGCGCTGAACGCCCCGGCGAACCAGCCGCGGGTCGCGGGAGAGAAGGAATCGAGCGCTGCCTGAGCCATGTCCCCCATCGTGCACCGGACCACTGACAATGCGGCGTCCGCGCGGTGCACCGGCCGCCGCCCGCGGGGGTGTGCCCGGGCCGTCCACGCTTCGGACGCGCAGGTCGGCGGCCGTCCGGCGGACGCAGAATGGCGGCATGGTCACGGTCAGCGGGGACGGCGCGGCCACCGACGGCGGGCCCGGCACGGGCTCCACGCCGCGGGCGCGCGGCGAGTGGGCGCGCCACTGGAGGTACGCCGGGCTGCCCGGTCTCGACCTGCTGCGCGCCCGCTACGTCCGGCACTCCTTCCCCCGCCACGCCCACGACGGCTATGTCGTCTGCGCGGTCACCTCCGGCATCGAGGAGGTCGGGCTCCAGAACGGCACCGTCCGGGCCGGCCACGGCGGCATCATCATGATCAACCCGGAGGGCGCGCACACCGCGCGGGCCGGCGCACCCGAAGGCTGGGCCTACGCCACCCTCTACCCCTCGTCCGATGTCGTCGCCGAGATAGCCGGGGAGACCACCGCGCTGCGCGGCACCGTGGGATTCGCCGAGACCGTCGCCGAGGACCGGCACCTCGGCCGCCTGATCACCGAGGTCCACCAGGCCGCCGAGGCCGGCAACGCCCTCGCCGCCGACAGCCTGCTGCGGATCGCCGTCGCCCGGCTGCTGCGCCGCTACGGAGGCCCGCTCCCGGCGCGTACGCCGCGCAGCGCGGGCGCCCGGACCGCCGCCCGCGCCCGCGCCGTACTGGAGGAGCGGATGGCCGACCCGCCTTCCCTGGAGAAGCTGGCGCAGGAGCTCGGGACCAGCCCGTTCGCGCTGCTGCGGGCCTTCAAGGGCGCGTACGGCATGCCGCCGCACACCTGGCTCACCGATGCCCGGGTACGCGCCGCCCGCAGGCTCCTGGAGGCGGGCAGCGCGCCCGCAGAGACGGCCGTCGCGGTCGGCTTCACCGATCAGCCGCATCTGAACCGGCACTTCACCCGGATCGTCGGTGTACCGCCCGGCGCGTACCGCAGGGAACGGTCGGCGTAGGCGCGGCCTGAGGTACGGGCGGGACGCGAGGTACGCGAGGCGCAAGAACGTACAAGACCACCAGGCGCGCCGGCTCCTAAGGTCGGGGCGTGGCAGAACAGACAGACATACGCACCACGGAGCGGCCCGCGCCCCCGGGAGAGGCGCAGCCGGCGAAGCCCGACTCGGCCGTCATCCGGGACGCGCTCGGCGTCGGCGTCGCCGTCGGCCTCTCCGGATTCGCCTTCGGCGTGACCTCGGCCGGCGCCGGCCTCAGCCTCCTGCAGACCTGCGCGCTGAGCCTGCTGGTGTTCACCGGCGCCTCGCAGTTCGCCCTGGTCGGCGCGCTCGCCGCGGGCGGCAACCCGCTCACCGCCGCGGCCGGCGCGTTCTTCCTGGGCGCCCGCAACGCCTTCTACGGACTGCGGCTGTCCGCCGTCCTCGGCTACCGGGCCACGGTCAAACCCCTCGCCGCCCACTGGGTCATCGACGAAACCTCCGCCGTCGCCCTGGCCCAGCCCGACCGGCGCAGCGCCCGGCTCGGCTTCACCGTCACCGGGCTGACCCTCTACGCCCTGTGGAACCTCACCACCCTCGGCGGCGCCCTGGGCGCCGAGGCGCTCGGCGACACCGACGCCTGGGGCCTGGACGCGGCCAGCCCCGCGGTCTTCCT
Organism: Streptomyces inhibens; assembly: GCF_003389455.1. Lineage (GTDB taxonomy): Bacteria > Actinomycetota > Actinomycetes > Streptomycetales > Streptomycetaceae > Streptomyces > Streptomyces inhibens. Next base: position 29,093 of record NZ_QUAC01000069.1, read on the forward strand.
GGCGCTGCTCGCGCCGATGCTCAGGACCACCGTCGAGCGGGTCGCGGCCGGCCTCGGCGTGGCGCTCGTCATGGTGACCCTGCCGGTGCTGCCCACCGGTGTCCCGGTGCTGCTCTCGGCGCTCGCCGCACCCGCCGTCCTGTTCGTACAGGGGCGACGGGAGCGGGCGAAGGAGCCGGCGGCGCCGCCGGCCGGGCCCGCGGAGATCCGCCACACCACCGAGGAGGACCGGGTATGAACGTCTGGATCGCGATCGCCGTCACCGCCGTCGGCTGCTACCTGGTCAAGTACCTCGGCCTGTCGGCGCCCGCCGGCGTACTGGAGCGCCCGCTCGTCAAACGGCTGGCCGCGCTGCTCCCGGTGGCCCTGCTGGCCGCGCTCACCGCGCAGCAGACCTTCAGCGACGGCCGGCACCTGGTGCTGGACGCCAAGGCCGCGGGGGTGGCCGCCGCGGCCGTCGCGCTCGCCCTGCGGGCGCCGTTCCTGGTGGTCGTCGGCGGTGCGGTGGCCGTCACCGCCGGGGTGCGGGCCCTGGGCGGGTGACCGCACCGGGGGCGGTTGCAGCGAAGGGGCCGGGGCCCGCCGAGCCCACCGGGGCCGGCC
>NZ_QUAC01000064.1 GCF_003389455.1 Streptomyces inhibens
GGGTGGGGCCTGGGGGGCCTAGGGGGTGGGCGAACACATCCCGTAAGGGGTGCGAGCGCCCCCTGCGGGGCCACAACGCGGGGGGCTGGGGCGGTATTCCGTATTTCCGGGGTGCACCACGGGAATGTGGTGCACCACGGAAACGGCAATGTGGTGCACCACGGGAAGACGGAAAGGCGCTGCCTACTGGTCGGAGGAGAAGCGCACCGACCCGGCCGGGATGTCGGCGTCGCACCAGATGCGGATGCCGCCGCGCAGCTCGTTGTCGGCGCCGATCCGTGCGCCGTCGCCGATGACCGCGCCATCCAGGACCGTACGGGCCCCGATGCGCGCCCCGGCGCCGATCAGCGAGTCATGGATCTGGGCGCCGGGCTCGATGACCGCGCCTTCGAGGACGGCGCTGCCGTCGATCCGGGCGCCGGCGCCGATGACGGTGCGCGGGCCGACGACGGTGCCGCCGGTGAGCTTGGCGTCCGTGGCGACATCGGCGGTCTCCAGGACCAGGCGGTCGCCGCAGCGGCCGGGCACCGCCGGGGAGGGGGCGCGGCCGAGGACCAGGTCGGCGGAGCCGCGGACGAAGGCCTGCGGGGTGCCGAGGTCGAGCCAGTAGGTGGAGTCGACCATGCCCTGGAGGTGGGCGCCGTCGGCGAGCAGTCCGGGGAAGGTCTCGCGCTCGACGGAGACCGGGCGGCCGGCCGGGATGGTGTCGATGACCGACCGGTTGAACACATAGGCGCCGGCGTTGATCTGGTCGGTGACGATCTCCTCGGGCGTCTGCGGCTTCTCCAGGAAGGCGGTGACCCGGCCGGTGTCGTCGGTGGGCACCAGACCGAAGGCGCGCGGGTCCTCGACCCGGGTGAGGTGCAGGGAGACATCGGCGCCGGAGGTGCGGTGGGTGTCGACGAGGGCCGCGATGTCCAGGCCGGTGAGGATGTCGCCGTTGAAGATCAGCACCGGGTCGCCGGGGGCGGAGTGCAACCGCGAGGCGACATTGCGGATGGCGCCGCCGGTGCCCAGCGGCTCCCGCTCGGTGACGTACTCCAGATGCAGGCCGAGCGACGATCCGTCGCCGAAGTAGGGCTCGAAGACCTCGGCGAGGTAGGAGGTGGCGAGGACGATGTGCTCGATGCCTGCGGCCCGGGCGCGGGCCAGTTGGTGGGTGAGGAACGGCACACCCGCCGCCGGGACCATGGGCTTGGGCGTATGCACCGTCAGCGGGCGCAGCCGCGTGCCCTTGCCGCCGACCAGGAGGATCGCTTCAGTCACCTTGTCTTCTCTGCTTCCTGCTGGGGTCGGCCGATCGGCGGACCAGTGTAGGCAGACGGTATTCCGGGAGCGCACACGTCGTGGTCGATAAGACGTGTCAACGGCAGGAACGGTTCATTCTTCCCTGCAACTTGTGTCACAGCAGACCCGCGCAAACCCGCAGACCCGTACAAACCCGCTCGGCACCGACGTGACCCGACAAAACCGGGTCAGCGGCCCTGCAGGCCGGCCGCCGCGAGCCGGGTGGCGGCGAGCTTGTTGTAGAGGTGGACGCCGGGGCAGTCGGTGGTGAAGCCGTCCCGGTGGCCGGAGATGACGTGCAGTCGGACCTTGGTGCCCTTGGGGAAACGGTTGCTGCCGCCGGAGCGCACCGCGATGGTGGCGCGCGGATCGACGCCGTAGAGGCCGAGCTTCCAGGCCGTCAGACGGGCGACGGCGTCGACGGCGCGCTTGGGCGGCTCGGTGTCGGTGAAGGTGCCCAGCACGGCGATGCCGGTGCTGTCGTTGTTGAAGCCGAGGGTGTGGGCGCCCATGACGGGCTTGGCGACGCCGCCCGCGCGGCCTTCGTAGACCGTTCCGCATTTGTCGATGAGGAAGTTGTAGCCGATGTCGCGCCAGTGGTTGCTCTTGACGTGGAAGCGGTACATGGCGCGGATCAGCGAAGGGGCCTGTGCGCAGGTGTAGTTGTTGCCCGATCCGCTGTGGTGGACGAAGGCGGCGCGCACGGTGTGGGTGTAGGTGAAGGCCTTCTCGCGCAGTTGCTCGTCGGCGCCCCAGCCGGCCCGGGTGACGATCCGCGGGCGCGGCCCGACGGAGGTCTGCGCCAGGGGCGGTCCGTCCACGGCGGCGACATCGGCCTGGGAGGCGGCGAGGTCGAGGGCCGGGATCTCGGTGGCGCCGAGCGGTGCGAGCTTGGCGTTGGCGGCGGAGGCCGCGGCAGCCTCGAGGGTGAGCGGGGCCGGCGGGCCGTCGCGCCGGCCGCGGTCGGTGCGGGGTTGTTCGCCGGGGTCGACGAGTTCCAGCCGGAGGCCGCCGGGGAGGGTGGCCGGTGCGCGGTGGTGGGCCTCGGGGGTGATGCGCAGTTGGACGGCGTCGGAGTCGCCGACCCACAGCGGCGCGGTGGAGCCGCGTACGTCACTGTCGTGCCGCTCGGCGGCGCCGAGGTCGGGGGCGTCGTCGTTGTGGGCCTGTACGTCCTGCCAGCCGGACCAGGCGCCGCTGCCGGTGGCGCGGGTGCGGACCTGGACCCGGCCCTGTAGCTGGGCGTCGGCGTCGTCCCAGACGACTCCCAGGAGGGAGAACGGCCGTACGCTGCGGGCCGGCAGACCGAGCGACTGGGCGGCGGGGGCCGTGAGGGTGTCGCGGTCGGTGGTGTGCGGGGCGGGTGCGCCGAGGGCCGCCACCGGCAGGGACTGGGTGCTGCCCGGCAGGTCACCGGCGCTCGGGGCGGCCGGACGACGGGCGCCGGCACCGGCGTCCGGCGCGACGGGCAGGGCGAAGGCGGCGGTGCACGCCGCGCCGAGGCAGATCGCGAGGAAGGGGCGCATGGACAAAATCGTGAACATGGCGGGACACGATGCGCCAACGGTGATCTGACGGCGCATCGGCCGATCCGGTGGCCCGGGCCTGCCGTGCCCGCCCCGGCCCCGGCGGCCGCCACGCGTACCCTGGCCGCGATGAACGCCATCGATCGCACCCCCGCCGACCTGCTGAGTTCCGCGCTCGCCGCGGACCCGGCCCGCCCGCTGGTGACCTTCTACGACGACGCCACCGGCGAGCGCGTGGAACTGTCCGTCGCGACCTTCGCCAATTGGGTGGCCAAGACCGCCAACTACCTCCAGGGCGATCTGGCCGCCGAGCCCGGCGACCGGCTCGCGCTGCTGCTGCCCGCGCACTGGCAGACCGCCGTGTGGCTGCTGGCCTGCTCGTCGGTGGGCGTGGTCGCGGACCTGGACGGCGATCCGGCCGCCGCCGATCTCGTCGTCGCCGGGCCGGACCGGCTCGACGCGGCGCGCGGCTGCTCCGGGGAGCGGGTGGCGCTGGCGCTGCGCCCGCTGGGTGGCCGCTTCCCGCAGCCTCCCGAGGGCTTTGCGGACTACGCGGTCGAGGTGCCGAGCCAGGGCGACCGCTTCGCGCCGTACGCGCCGGTGAACCCGGACGCGGTGGCGCTGGTCGTCGGCGGCGAGGAGCTGACCGGCACCGGGATCGGGGCCCGGGCGCTGGCCGACGCGGCCGCCGCCGGGATGCCCAAGGCGCCGCGGGTGCTGTCGGGACTGCCGTACGACACCTGGGAGGGCCTGTCGTACGGGCTGTACGCGCCGCTGGCGACCGGCGGCTCCGTGGTGCTGTGCCGTCATCCGGACCGGCTGGACGCACCGGCCGCGGCCGCCCGCGAGGCCAGCGAGAAGATCACGTTCCGGGCGCCGCCGGTCTCCTGAGCCGCGCTCCCCCGTCCGGCGGACCGGAGGCGTCCAGGGCGGGCCACGGCGCCCGTTCCGGTCCATGATCTTGAGTACGTACCACCATGCGCGGGGTTCGCCCGTCTCCTCCTTCCGGGCCCCGCGTGCGGGCGCGACGCCGACTCCGTGAGGGATGGACGCACACGTGACCGATACCCCCGAGCCCCCCAGGTTCGCCGGCTGGGACGAGCGCCCGGCCAGGGGGCCGGGGCCGGTGCGCACGCCGCGGCACCGCAGGCGCTGGCGGCGCTGGGTCGCGCTCGGGGCCGCCGGTGCGGTGCTGGCCGGGGCCGGTGCCGGCTGGGCGCTGTACGCCAAGCTGAACAGCAATATCCGCACCGACAGCGCCACCGAGCGGGAGCTGCGGAAGTGGGAGTCCGAGCGGCCCCCCGCGGGCCCGCCGAACGCCGAGAACCTGCTGCTGATCGGCTCCGACAGCCGTAAGGGCGGCAACCGCAAATACGGCCGGAGCGGTGGCCAGCGCTCGGACACCACGATGCTGCTGCACCTGGCGGCGGACCGGAAGAGCGCCACCGCGGTCAGCATCCCGCGCGATCTGATGGTGGAGGTGCCGCACTGCAAGCGCGCCGACGGCGGGGAGTCCGAGCCCCGGACGGCCCAGTTCAACTGGGCGTTCGCCTTCGGCGGCGCGGCCTGCACGATCCGTACGGTCGAGAGGACGACCAGGATCCGCATCGACCACTACATGATCATCGACTTCGTCGGGTTCGAGAAGATGGTGGACGCGGTGGACGGCGTCGAGGTGTGTCTGCCGCAGCCCATCCACGACGACGAGGCGGATCTCCGGCTGCCCGCCGGCCGGCAGACCCTGCACGGTGAGGCCGCGCTCGGTTACGTACGGGCCCGTAAGAGCCTGGGCAACGGCAGCGACACCCAGCGTATGGAGCGGCAACAACAGTTTCTTGGCGCTCTCGTGAAGAAAGTGCAGAGTAATGGTGTCCTGCTCAATCCGACCCGGCTGTATCCGGTCCTGGATGCCGCGACGAGTTCGCTGACCACGGACAGCGCGCTGGCTTCACTGCGGGGGCTGTACGAATTGGTGCGCAGTGCCCGCGGCATTCCCACCGACCGGGTCCAGTTCCTGACCGTGCCGCGCCAGGAGTACCGCTACGACCCCAACCGCGACGAGCTGGTGGAACCGGACGCCGGCCGGCTCTTCGGGCAGCTGCGCAGGGATCTTCCGGTGACGGTGGCACCGACGCGCGACGCCGGGGAGAAGCCGGTCCGCACCGGCGGCGGCGCCTCGGACGGCAAGCCGGAGGGATCACCCGCGCCGTCGGCGAGTTCGGGCCCGACGTTTCCCGGGACGACCGCGGAACACGGGATCTGCGAATAAAGATGCCGCAAAGTACGCCCGGCGACTCGAATGGATTGGGCGGATTGCCCAGTTGTAGGGAAGTGGAATTTGTCACGAGCGTCGCGGGGCGCTGAACTGGGCGGATAGTGTGTGCGATCCGGTCCGCACTCTGGCAGACCGATGACCATGCATTGCACGACCGACCGACCCGAGCGCCTTGAGGGGATGGCGCCGCGTGGCACCGACGGAGGATTCAAGGCACCGTGGACGCGCAAGGCCGTGGGCGGGCGGGCGACGACAATGTCGATCCCGCCGATCAGTGGGTGTTCGACCCGAACACCGGCAACTACGAGCTGCGGCTTGACCCTGCCGGTCAAGCCCCCGCTCGGCCTTCCGACCGCAAGCTGCCCGGCTCCAGACGCGCCGCGCGAAACCCGGGTGGCGAGGTCGGCGACACCGACACCCGTCCGCTGCCGACCCAGGGCGGCCGCCGGGGCCGGAGCGCCGCGGGCGACACCGGCGAGCCCCCCACCGGCGGGCGGGCG
>NZ_QUAC01000071.1 GCF_003389455.1 Streptomyces inhibens
GCACCCGGCGCAACCGGCGCAACCGTGGCCGTGAAGCTGACCGTCTGCCCCACCACGGACGGATCCGGGGACGACGTGACCGAGGTCGTGGTCAACGCCTGAACGACCGTCTGGGTGTCCGTCCCACTGGAACCGGTGAAGTTGGCATCACCGCTGTACGTCGCGGTGACCGTGTGCGAACCGGCTCCGAGTGCGCTGGTGGTGACGCTCGCCGTACCCCCGGAGAGGGTGCCGGTCAGCGTCGGGCCACCGGTGATGACGAAGGTGACCGTACCGGTGGGAGTGCCCGCGCCGGGCGCAACCGGCGCCACGGTCGCGGTGAAGGTCACCGGCTCACCCACCACGGACGGGTCGGGCGACGACGTGACCGAGGTCGTGGTCGACGCCTGGTTCACCGTCTGGGTGTCCGTCCCGCTGGAACCGGTGAAGTTGGCGTCACCGCCGTACGTCGCGGTGACCGTGTGCGAACCGGTACCGAGTGCGCTGGTGGTGACGCTCGCCGTACCCCCGGAAAGGGTGCCGGTCAGCGTCGGACCACCGCTGATGACGAAGGTGACCGTACCCGTCGGCGTCCCCGTACCCGGCGCGACCGGCGAAACGGTCGCGGTGAAGGTCACCGGCTGCCCCACCACGGACGGATCCGGCGACGAGGTGACCGAGGTCGTGGTCGACGCCTGGCCCACCGTCTGGGTGTCGGTGTCACTGGAGCCGGTGTAGTTGGCGTCACCGCCGTAGGTCGCGGTGATGAGGTAAGTGCCGGCCGTGACCAGCCCGTTGGTGCTCACCGCCGCGACACCGCTGCCGTCCAGGGTCCCGGTGAGGTTCACGGTGGTGACCCCGTCGGTGGCGACGAACGTGACGGTGCCGGTCGGGACCCCGCCGCCGGGAGCAACTGCCCCCACAAAGGCAGTGAGGGTGACCGACTGCCCCACCACGGACGGGTCGGGGAAGGAGGTGACCGTGGTGGTCGTCGATGCCTGGTTGACGGTCTGGGTGTCGGCGCCGCTCGATGTCAGGAAGTTGGCGTCACCGCTGTACGTCGCCGTGACGGCATGGGTGCCGGCGCCCAGCGAGCTGGTCGTCACGCTCGCCGTACCGCCCGAGAGCGTGCCGGTCAGCGTGCCGCCGCCACCGCCAGTGATCACGAAGGTGACCGTGCCGGTGGGAGTGCCCCCGGCCGGCGGGACCGGTGCGACGGTGGCCGTGAAGGTCACCGGCTGCCCCACCACGGACGGGTCCGGGGACGAGGTGACCGTGGTGGTCGTCAAGGCCGGGCCGACCGTCTGGGTGTCGGTCCCGGTGGAGGTGTTGAAGCTGGCGTCACCGTTGTACGTCGCCGTGACGCTGTGCGTGCCGGCGCCCAGCGAACTGGTCGACACACTCGCCGTACCGCCCGACAGCGTGCCGGTCAGTGTGCCGCCGCCGCTGCCGCCGATGACGAAGGTGACCGTGCCCGTCGGTGTCCCCGCACCGGGCGCGACCGGCGCGACCACGGCCGTGAAGGTCACCGACTGCCCCACCAGGGACGGGTCGGGCGAGGAGGTGACCGTGGTGGTCGTCGACGCCTTGTTCACCGTCTGGGTGTCGGTCCCCGTGGAGGGGTTGAAGCTGGCGCTACCGCTGTAGGTCGCGGTGACGGCATGTGTACCGACGCTCAACCCGCTTGTGGAAACGCTCGCCGTACCGCCCGACAGCGTCCCGGTCAGCGTGGGACCACCGGTGATCACAAAGGTGACCGTGCCGGTGGGAGTGCCCGCACCCGGCGCGACCGGCGCGACATTGGCGGTGAAGGTGACCGTCTGCCCGGAGACGGATGGATCCGGCGACGAGGTGACCGTGGTGGTCGTCGACGCCTTGTTCACGGTCTGGGTGTCGGTCCCCGTGGAGGTGCTGAAGTTGACGTCACCGCTGTAGGTCGCGGTGACGGTGTGCGGTCCGACACCCAAGGCGCTTGTGGTGACGCTCGCCGTGCCGCCCGACAGTGTCCNGTAGGTCGCGGTGACGGTGTGCGGTCCGACACCCAAGGCGCTTGTGGTGACGCTCGCCGTGCCGCCCGACAGTGTCCCGGTCAGCGTGGGACCACCGGAGATGACGAAGGTCACCGTGCCGGTCGGTGTACCCGAGGCCGGTGGGATCGGCGAGACGGTGGCCGTGAAGGTGACCGGCTGCCCGAAGACCGACGGGTCCGGGGACGAGGTGACCGTGGTGATCGTCGCGCCGCTGGGCTGGACCGTCTGTGTGTCGGTGCCGGAGGACGCCGAGAAGTTGGCATTGCCGCTGTAGGTGGCGGTGACCGGATGTGTGCCGGCGCTGAGAGTGCTGGTCGTCACCGTGGCCGTACCGCCCGAGAGCGGCGCGGTCAGCGTGCCGCCCCCACCGCCTCCGATGACGAAGGTGACCGTACCCGTTGGTGTCCCCGCGCCCGGCGCGACCGGCGCCACGGTGGCCGTGAAGGTGACCGGCTGCCCGAAGAGCGACGGGTCCGGGGACGAGGTGACCGTGGTGGTGGTCGACGCCTGGAACACGAACAGACCGCCGCTGCCGGTGGACGGCCCGAAGAAGGGGCTGCCGTTGTAGGTGGCGGTGACGGTGTGGAACCCGACGGCTGGAGCGCTGATGGTGACGGTCGCTGTGCCGCCGACCAGTGTCCCGGTCAGAGTGGGCCCGCCCGTGACGACAAATGTCACGGTGCCGGTAGGTGTGCCCAGTCCGATGGGGATGACCGTTGCGGTCAAGGTCACGGTCTGTCCGAAGACTGCCGGATTCGGCGCTGCGGACACCAACGTGATGGTGGGTGCCATAGTGCGGCCCTTCAAGTGGTGTGGAGGTGGCGGGCCGTTCACCTCCCCGCCAAGCGTGAAGGTCTCGGGGAGGCGGCAACATCCTCAGGGACGACGCCGGGCACATCTCAGGTGATGGGGATTCGCATCTGCATACCGATGTCCTCCCATGGGTGGGCGACCCGCCGGTCGATAGCATCAGTAACGGCGTTGACCGCACAGCCACGCCATAGTCGCCGCAAGGATTTCCCCTGATTGGCGCAGCGCTCACCGGCCCGGCGGCACGCAAGGCGTGCACCACAGGGCGCAGAGATTGCGTACACCGACACGGGCCGCCCGCCGGCATGCGCCGGGCTCGTACGCCCGACGGAAGCGCCACCACTCCCAACGATTCACCCCTGCAATGGGTTCTGTTCATCGAGGGGCGAGTTTTGAGGGCTCCCCTCCCCTCAACCGGTGTCACGAATAGGGGAGTTGTAAAACCGTGGCCTACGTGGTGAGTTCGTTCGGGCGTTGGTAGCTGCTCGTCATCGCCCATCTGCGGTGCGGACACACCTACGCCCAGCTCGGGGCCGGGTTCGGCGTCGGGACCACCACGGTGTACCGGTACATGGCCAAGGCCGGTCAAACCAAACACATGCGGAGTCGTTGCGCGGTCTTGTCCACCGTCACCTGGAAACAGTTATGGAGAGGCTCCGCCCCTTGCACCCGGTGCGCCGGGGACGGCTTATCGTCGGGCAGTCCGCTCTTCTTGAAGCAGCCCCATTCTCCCGAGGGAGCAATCTCCCGAGTCAGCAGGTGTCGCAGCTGCTCGAAGTCGGTTGCGTGGCACCAGTATCCGGGGTCGTCATGGACGTGGTAGTCGGTGCCGAGGGTTCGGTCGACTGTGTGGCGCCTGTATCCGGCGTTGTCGTCGTCGCGGTAGTCGGTGCCGAAGATTCGGTCGACTGCGTGGCACTTGTACCCGGAGTTGTCGTCGTCGCGGTAGTCGGTGCCGAAGATTCGGTCGACTGCGTGGCACTTGTACCCGGCGTTGTCGTCGTCACGGTAGTCGGCGCCGAGGGCACGAACGGCTGCTGGGTGCCATGCTGCGGAGTTGTCGCAGTCGTGGTAGTCGTAGGCGACTGCGCCGGACTGGACGACTGTTCCCCCAGCATCGTAAAGACCGTCATGTTAAGCATAGCTGCAGTCGTCGGGCCTTGAGAGCCTTGAGGTTTTTGAGGTTTTTGAGGGCTTTGAAGTTTGAGTAGCTGATCCCTCTCCTCGATATACCCCGCTATCAGCCCCTGCCGCATTCCTTTGGCGTAGTCGGTGCTTCCCGCGAACGTGGGAAGGGATCCTCCGTGACCAGTCTTCTTGACATCGGTGTACGCCTTCTTCGCACCTATCGGCTTTCCATCGTCAAAGCCGTTGTTGTACGCATTCCAGTTGATGGGCTGGGATGGGGGCTTCGCTTGCCCGACGTAGTAGTCGACGCTCGGAGCCGCCCTCACCACATGGGCTGTGTCCGGGACAGTATTCGCCAGAGCTGTACCGGCGCCTCCCAGGAATGTTCCTGCCGCCATCACGGCAACCACGGTGATCCTGCTCGCCCGCTTGACTCCTTGCCGACGAGCGCCTTTGCCGGCCATTTCGAACCGCCAATCTCATTGAGCTTTCCACCACTTACTCCACCCCTCATCAAAATAGGATACGTCGAAACCTCGATGCCGGAAGGGCCGGACGGCCTCATGGCGCATGGCGCACGGGCCGGTTGGGCACGACGGCGAGATTGCCGTGTATTCAATATTTTCGCCGTTGCAATCCCATACCCTCCGCAGCCAAAGGCCCCTGACCAGCATCTTTGGTCAGGGCCATCCAAGACCGTGTCCTACATGGTGAGTTTGACCAGGCGTTTGTAGCAGCACATGGCTGCGGCGAGGCCGAGAAATGCGAGGCACTTCCGGGGTGGCGTTCGTAGCGGGGCCGAGTCTGCGGTAGCCGGAGAGCCGGCGGGCGGACCGGCAGGCCCTGCTCGTCATCGCCCGTCTGCGGTGCGGACACACCTACGCCCAGCTCGCGGCCGGGTTCGGCGTCGGGACCACCACGGTGTACCGGTACGTGGCCAAGGCCGGTCACAGCAGGCACATGCGCAGTCGTTGCGCGGTCTTGTCCACCGTCACCTGGAAACAATTGTGGAGAGACCCCGCCCCTTGCACCCGGTGCGCCGGGGACGGTTTATCGTCGGGCAGCCCGCTCTTCTTGAAGCAGCCCCATTCTCCCGAGGGAGCAATCTCCCGCACTCTTACTGATACGCACCAACTTGGCCACCCGGCACCCCAGTTGGTCGACCTCAATAGCCTCGAACCGACCACTGGTCGCAGCGCCCACAGGGATGCCTCAGGAGCTAGCAGGTGTCGCAACTGGACGAAGTCGATTGCGTGGCACCAGTATCCGGAGTTGTCATACTCGTGGTAGTCGGTGCCGAGGGTTCGGTCGACTGTGTGGCACCTGTATCCGGAGTCGTCGAAGTCGCAGTAGTCGTCGCCGAAGGCCCGGTCAACTGCGCGGCACTCGTACCCGGAGTTGTCGTAGTCGCAGTAGGCGTTGTCGAGGGCACGAACGGCTGCTGGGCGCCCTGCTGCGGAGTTGTGGCAGTTGTGGTCGTCGTAGGCGCAGTCGTGGTAGTCGTAGGCGACTGCGCCGGCTGGGACTCCGGAGGCATGCCGAGGATCGTTCGGACCGTCGTGTGCAGCAATTCTGCACTCGTCGGGGCTGGACTCGTCTTTTTTGTATGCAGACCTATCTCTTCGAGATACCCCTCTATCAACCCCTGCCGCATTCCTCTGGCGAAGTCGGTGCCTCCCGCAAATGTGGGAGGGGATCCTCCTCGACCATTCTTCTTCAAATCTTCGACCGCTTTCTTCGCACCTATCGGCCTTCCCTCATCAAAGCCGTTGGTGTACGCATTCCAGTTGATGGGCGCGGGTGGGGGCTTCGCTTGCCCGACGTAGTAGTCGATGCTCGGGGCCGCCCTCACCGTATGCGCTGTGGCCGGGACAGTATTCGCCAGAGCTGTACCGGCGCCTCCCAGGAATGTTCCTGCCGCCATCACGGCGACCACGGTGATCCTGCTCGCCCGCCTGACTCCTTGCCGGCGAGCGCCTTTGCCGGCCATTTCGAACCACCAATCTCCTTGAGTTTTCCACCACTTACTCCACCCCTCATCAAAGCAGGATACGTCGAAACCTCGATGCCGGAAGGGCCGGACGGCCCTCATGACGCATGGCCGGTTGGGCACGACGATGAGATTGCCGTGCATTCAATATTTTCGCTGTTGCAATCCCATGCCCTCCACAGGCAAAGGCTCCTGACCAGCATCTTTGGCCGGGCCCGTCCAAGACCGTGTCCTACATGGTGAGTTTGACCAGGCGTTTGTAGCAGCACATGGCTGCGGCGAGGGTCCATCCCTAAAGGTGGCCGAGAGACTGACGGACGATTTTCGCCGGGCCTCCACATCACTCGCGTCTACGCTGATCGCTATGGATAAAGCGCTGGCCAAAGAGGTGGACACAGAGAGGGACACAGAAGTGGATGGAGAAGTAGCGGGAGAAGTGGAGACAGAACAGGTACTGCCAGGAGACCTGATACTGCGTCACCCGGTGCCGTCGGACCACCCGCGGCTGCAACTGGCGCTGGCCGACTGGTGGGGCGGCCTGGGCGGCGACGCGGGCGCGCTGCAACGCCAGTTGCTCGTACCGCGACTGTTCCTGCAGCACTTCGCCGACACCAGCTTTCTCGTCGAGCGCCCCGATCGCACCCTGCACGCATTCCTGATCGGCTTCCTGTCCCAGACGGACCCCGAGACCGCCTACGTCCACTTCGTGGGCGTGTGCCCGGACGGAAAGCGCGGCGGCGTGGGCAGCGCGCTCTACCACCGCTTCTTCGCCACGGCCCGCGCGGCCGGCCGCACCCGGATCCGCTGCATCACCAGCCCCAACAACCGCGACTCCATCGCGTACCACACCCGTATGGGCTTCCGGCTGGAGCCGGGCGACCGGACCGATGAGCACGGCGTACCGGTGCACCGGGATTACGACGGGCCGGGGCTCGACCGGGTGTCGTTCGTGCGGGACCTGTGAGGCGCGTGTCGTTCGTACAGGACCTGTAAGGCGCGCGTCGTCGGCGCCCCGCCCGGGCTTGTCAGCCCCTACTCCCCCGGCGGCAGCACCCTCAGCAGCGCGTCCAGGACGCCGGCGAAGGAGTGCTCGGGCGGGGTGCCGTACGCCACGACCAGGGCGTCGCGGGGGACGGCGGTGGCGGACGGGTCGGTGAAGCCGCCCAGGCCGTGCAGGGCGAGGCTCTGCCAGTTGGCGGCCTGGACGATGGACTGCTCGGTGCCGGGCGGGAGTTCGAGCACGGCGTGCAGCCCGGCCGCGATGCCCGAGACCTGGATGGAGGGGGCGTGTGCGGCGAGCGCCTCGACCAGTTGGTCGCGGCGGCGGCGGTAGCGCAGCCGCATACCGCGCAGATGCCGGTCGTACGCGCCCGAGGTCAGAAACTCGGCGAGCGTGAGCTGGTCCAGCGAGCTGGACGGCCATTCCCCGGTGCGCTTGAGGGCGTACACCGGGTCGAGGAGATGCTCCGGCAGCACCATCCAGGCCAGCCGCAGCGCCGGGGCGAGGCTCTTGCTCGCGGTGCCCATGTAGACGACGTGCTCGGGGTCCAGGCCCTGGAGGGCGCCGACCGGCTGACGGTCGTAGCGGAACTCGCCGTCGTAGTCGTCCTCCAGGATGTAATTGCCGGTGGCGCGCGCCCAGTTGACTGCGGCAGCCCGGCGGTCGGGGTGCAGTGCCACGCCGGTGGGGAACTGGTGCGCGGGGGTGAGCAGCGCCGCGCGTACGTCGTCGAGGGCCGCCAACTCACCCGTATCGGCGCCGTGTTCGTCCACCTGGAGCGGCACCGTGCGCAGCCCGGCGCGGATGATGACATGGCGGTGGAAGTCGAGCCCGTAGGACTCCACGGCGATTTGGCCGTCGCCCTGCCGCCAGCCGTCGCCCGGCCGCCCCGGCGGGTTGCCGCCTTCCGCGCGCAGTACGCGGCTCAGCAGCCCCAGCGCCTGCATGAAGCCGGCGCAGACGACGATGCGGTCCGGGTCGGCGCGGACGCCGCGGGCGCGGGCCAGGTAGTCGGAGAGTGCCCGCCGCAGTTCGGGGCGGCCGGCCGGGGCGGGGTAGCCGAAGGCCTCGCTGGGGGCGGCGGTCAGCGCGCGGCGGGCGGCGGCCAGCCAGGCGGTGCGCGGGAAGGTGGAGATGTCGGGGGTGCCCGGGGTGAGGTCGAAGCGCGGCCGGTCGGCGCGGTCGGCCGGGCCGGGGGCGCGCCGGTTGGCGGGCGTGGCG
>NZ_QUAC01000073.1 GCF_003389455.1 Streptomyces inhibens
CGGGGAATCACCCCGCTGACCGGCTGTGATCACCACCGACAGCGGCTTCTGCCCCTGCTCGACCGCCAAGTGGATCTTCGTGGTCAGCCCGCCCCGGGACCGACCGAGCCCGTGGTCGGCCGGCTCGACGGAGACCCCGCCGGGCGGTTCCTTCTGGAGATCCTCCTTTTCGCCGCCCCGGTGGCGTGCTGGTGGGCCCGGCAGACCGTGGAGTCGACGTTCACGTCCCAGGTGATCAGGCCCTTCTCGTCCGCCTCGGACTGGAGCTGGGTGACGATCCGTACCCATGTGCCGTCCCGCTGCCAGCGCCGGAACCGGTCGTGGGCCCGGTCCCACGGCCCGTAACGCTCCGGCACCTCGCGCCACGGGGCACCCGTCCGGGTCCGCCACCGTATGCCGTCTATCAACTGCCGCCGCGTCCACACCGGCGGACGACCCGGCTTGATGCCCTGCGGCAGCAAAGGCTCAAGCCGGGCCCACTGACCGTTCGTCAGATCCCCATGTCCCACAGAACGTGATCATTCACAACCAAGATCCACTTTCGCAATAGTCCCTAGGGCCCGCCACACAGATCACCCGCTGACGCCGTAACTGGTCCTTGGCCCGCCGTACGGTGCCCATACCTCCAGAACCGAGTGGCTCCCGCAGCTGATGGCGCCCACCGAGCATCGGCCTCCTGCATGTCAAACTCCCTCGCGCAGCGGCTCGTTGGCCGTTCGCCGGATCGTTCGCGGCCGAACGCACCAGGTCTGCCAGCGGTTCCACACGGTATCCGGCCGTCTGCGCATCGTTATGCGTGGGTCAGAGGCGCCGTTTCCGTGAGGGAAGCCAGGCGTTAAGCCCTTGAGAAGGCGGGGCGGTGCTGTCGTGGCCGGTTACACGTCGCGTTCGCCGATGGGTTCGGTGTGGAGGAGCTGTTGAACGGTGACGTCCAGGGCGCTGAGCCGACCGCGGGAATGGGGGCCGAGCAGGGCGGCCAGGCGTGGTGCCAGTTCGTGGCCGGCCGCGTGCATGAGCCCGCTGAACAGGCTCATTCTCGTCTCGGCCAGTTGTTCCTCCAGCGAGGCGACGGTCAGTGATCCGAGCGGCGTGCCGTCGGTGGGGTCCAGGAGTGCGACGGCGATGCCCCATACGCCCGGGTGGTTCTCGCCGAAGGAGAGGGCGTGGCCCTGTTCGCGGATCCGGCTCAGCGTCTCCCGACTGGGGTACCGCTCGGTGGCGGGTTGGGCGGTCAAGATTGCTTCCTGCTGCTCGGCCGGCAGGTGCGCCAGGATGACCAGTCCGCCACAGCCGGAGGTGAGGGGGGCTCGTTCCCCCAGGGCCACCGTTTCGCGTAGGGGGCTGTTCGGTTTGGGGATGCCTGCCACCAGGACCCGGTTGGCGCCGCTGCGTAGGTGCATCGCTGCCGATTCGGCGGTGGTGGCGGCGAGCCGGGCGACGACCGGCTGGACGACCCGCAGGAGGGTTGGGCGGGGTCCCAGAAGGAAGGACAGGGCTACGGCCCGGCTCCCGAGGCGATAGCCGCTGCGGCCGAGGTGGTCGACGTATCCGTCCTCTTCCAGCAACTTCAGGATCCGGAAGGTCTGGGACTGCGACAGCCCCACACGCGCGGCGACGGCCCGCAGACTCACGGGCTGCTCCATGCCCGACATCAACTCCAGGATGCGCAGTCCGCGCATCGGCCCTTCTGCCATGCGGCGACGCTAGGACCGTACTTGCGTGTGATGCAAGTTGCGTGGACGCCGTTCGCGTAGCTGGGAGGAAATAAGGGCGTCACACGAGAAGACGATGTCGTGCACGTCGACCAAACCGAGGAGTCGGCCCGATGAACCTGGTGACACTGGGCCTGCCGGCCGCTCTCGGCGTGATCATGCTGGGGATCGGCCTCACCCTCACCCCAGCCGACTTCCGGCGTATAGGGCGGCATCCCAAGGCGGTAGGGGTGGCTCTGGTAGTGCAGCTGGTTCTGCTGCCGCTGGTCTGCTTCGGTCTGGTGCACCTCTTCCGGCTGGCTTCCGTTCTCGCGGTCGGGATGATGCTGCTGGCGGCGTGTCCCGGCGGCCCGAAAGCCAACGTACTCAGTCACATCTTCGGCGGGGATGTCGCCCTGAGCATCTCCCTCACCGCGGTCAACTCGGTTATCGCCGCTTTCACGCTGCCGGTCAGCTACAACTTTGCCGCGCACGCGTTCACGCCAGGTGCAGCGGGCCTCGGTCTGCAGTTCGGCAAGGTCCTGGAGGTCTTTGCCGAGGCCCTGGTGCCAGTGGTGGTCGGAATGGCGGTGCGCCGTCTGCGGCCGGCTGCGGCCCGGGCGGTGGTCCGGCCGGTGCGGATCGGTTCGGTCGTCCTGCTGGTGGCCGTCATCCTCGCAGCCGTCGTGCAGAACCTTGACTTGCTGTCGAAGCACGTGAGTGACCTTGCCGGGGTCACCCTTACCTTCGGCCTGATCAGCCTCGCCAGCGGCTTCGCCATTCCCCGGGCGTTCGGATTCACCCACGCGCAGGCCGTCTCCGCGGCCTTCGAGATCGGCGTGCACAACGCGGTGGTCGCCATCGTCATCGCTCAGACGGTTATCGGCAGCCCCGAGATGGCGCTGCCCGCCGGGATCTACACCCTGATCATGCAGCCGCTGGCGGTGGCGTTCGGGTTCCTGCTGCGCGCTGCCGCGCGGCGGTCCAAGGCCGCCGCCACTCCTGCCCCCAGCCCCGCAGCACGGGCCTGATCTCCTCACCGCCCCTCTTCACAGGGCGGCAAGAGCCACCTCCCGTTCCACCGGCACCCAGCAGAAAGAGCACACCATGGCCAGAGCGTTCCTCACCGGCGACATCAACCTGATGCACGTCGGCGACCTCGCGGTCCCCCGGCGGCAGGGCTCGGCCCTCCTGGGCGAGGCGGACGCCGTCTTCTCCAACCTTGAGTGCATGCTGCACCGCTCGCCGCATACGCACGCCGTCGAGCATGAGGGCTTCTTCGCCGATCCCGACATCGGGGCGGCCGTCCTCAAGCAGGGCTACAGCGGCGCGGCCGGCATGGCGAACGACATCAACTACGGCGAGGAAGCGATCCTCGGCTCGCTTTCCACCCTGACGCACGGCATCCCGCATGCGCCGCGTCTTGCTGTCCTGCCGGGACACACCGCCTACGAGGTGCCCACGTACCAGTACAACTCTGCGATCCCCCGGTGAACAACGACACCGGCCGCAACACGATCGTCGCCGCCGTCGACTCCCTGGACAATGCCGCCGACCTCAACGCCCTCACCAAGACGGTGATCCGATGACCGGTACAACAAACAGCAAGGCGAACAGCGCCCCAGGGCCCACCGGGCAACTCGCCTCCTGGGTCGAGACCCTGACCTGGGACGCGATCCCCGCCTACGTCCAGGATCGCGCGATCGACCTCCTGCTCGACGGCATCGCCTGCGCGCTCGTCGGCGCACAGCTGCCGTGGTCACGAATCGCCACGGACTCCGTCCTGGCACTCGAAGGTGCCGGCGACTGCCCCGTCATCGGCACCGGCCGCACCACGAGCGCCCCCGCCGCGGCCGTACTGAACAGCACGTTCATCCAGGGCTTCGAACTGGACGATTTCCACCCCCTGGCCCCGCTGCACAGCGCCTCACTCGTTTTCCCGGCACTGTTCTCCACCGCCTCGCTCCTCGGGCGTCCGGTCTCCGGCCGGGATCTGCTCACCGCGGCCGTCGCCGGCTTCGAGACCGGCCCGCGTGTGGGCCACGCGCTGCACGGCTCCGAGATGCTCTCGCGCGGCTGGCACTCCGGTGCCGTTTTCGGCACCCTGCCTGCCGCGATGGCCGCCGGCAAGCTGCGCACTCTGCCGGCGGACCGGCTGGAGGACGCCCTGGGCTTCGCCGCGACCCAGTCGGCCGGCCTGATGTCCGCGCAGTACGAGGCGATGGGCAAGCGCATGCAGCACGGATTCGCCGCCCGCAACGGCTTCTACGCCGCCGGCCTGGCAGCCGGCGGGTACACCGGCATCAAGCGGGTCTTCGAGCGCGAGTACGGCGGCTTCCTCGCGGTCTACGGCGAGGGCCACGACCCGCGGCCCGACCGGATCACCAAGGGCCTCGGCCAGGACTGGGAGACCACGTTCATCATGGTCAAGTCCTACGCCGTGATGGGCGGCCTGCACGGCGCCGTCCAGGCCGCACGGGCGCTGCGCGAACGCGTTGACCCCGCGCAGATCGAGCGCATCGACCTGCGGGTGGGCAACGTGGTCTACCACCACGGATGGTGGCGCCCCGAGCGACCGCTGACCGCGATCGGCGGTCAGATGAACATCGGCTACGCCACCGCCGTCGCGCTGCTGGACGGCACCGCGCTGCCCGAGCAGTTCACCGAGGCCCGGCTCGACGCCGACGACGTGTGGGCACTGGTGGACCGCACCCACGTGACCCTCGACCCGAAGATCGACGCGCTCCCGCTTATGGAGCGCTTCAGCACCTACCTCGACATCACCCTGCGCGACGGCAGCGTGCTCTGCGAGGCCGTCATCAGCCCGCACGGCAACCCGCTCGACCCCATCACCCGCGACGAGGTCGTCGACAAGTACCGCGCCCTGACCGCACGCGTCCTCGGCCCCGACCGGCAAGCCGTGATCGAGAAAACCGTCCTTGCCATCGCCGACGCCGACGACATCCGTCCCCTCATCGACCTGCTGGCGCCCGCCGTTGGCCGCGTACTCGACTAGGAATTCCCATGACGACACCAGCCCGCGCGTCCCTACGGCGCATGATCGACGAAAAGCAACTCGTCGTCGCACCAGGGGTCTTCGACGGTATCTCCGCCCAGCTGGCCAAGCGCACCGGCCACCACGCCGCCTACCTCACCGGCGCCGGGGTCGCCGCTTCCGGTTTCGGCTTGCCCGACATCGGCCTGGTCACCCAGACCGAGATGACCGGACGAGCCCGGATGATGGTGCGCGCCTTGGGCGACGTGCCGCTCATCGCCGACGCCGACACCGGATACGGCGCGCCGATCAACGTCACCCGCACCGTCCAGGAGTACGAAGCCGCCGGCGTGGCCGCGATCCAGCTGGAGGACCAGGCCTTCCCCAAGCGCTGCGGCCACCTCCCCGACAAGGAGCTGGTCAGCCCCGAACAGTTCGAGCTGACCCTGCGCGCGGCGCTCGACGCCCGCACCGACGCCGGCATGCTCGTCATCGCGCGCACCGACGCCCGCGGGCCGCTGGGCCTGGACGAGGCCATCGACCGGGCCAGTCGCTATGCCGCCGCCGGCGCCGACGTCATCTTCATCGAAGCCCCCCAGGACACCGCGGAGATCGAACGCATCGCCGCCGAGGTCCAGGCGCCGCTGCTCCTCAACCTCGTCATCGGCGGCCTCACGCCGCTGGAGTCCGCCGAGCGGTTGCAGGAACTGGGCTACGCCATCGCCATCCACCCCTCCGCGCTGCTCGCCCACGCGGCCCTCGGCATGCTCTCGTCGCTGTGCGAGCTGAACGGCAAGGAAGTGGGCCCCTTCCTGCCGGCCGGACCCGAGGACTTCTTCAACCTGGTCGGCATGGCCGAGTGGTTCGAGATCGGCGAGCGCTACCGCACGGAGGCACAGGCATGAGCACCGGCATGACGATGATCGAGAAGATCCTGGCCCGCAAGGCCGGGCTGGCACAAGCGCACGCCGGCGACACGGTGACCGTGGACGTCGACATGGCCGTACTCATCGACCTCCAATTCGCCACCATGTGGATCCCGCCCACGCGGATCCACGACCCCGACAAGACCGCGATCGTGATGGACCACGCCGTGCCGGCCCCGACCCTGAAGGACGCCACCGGCGGCCCGCTGGCCCGCACCTTCGCCGCCGACTTCGGCATCAAGAAGTTCTACGACGTCGGCCGGCACGGCATCTGCCACCAGGTCATCGCCGAGAACGGCCTCGCCAGACCCGGCGAGATCCTCGCGTGCACCGACTCCCACACCTGCGCCGGCGGCGCCTTCAACACCGCCGCCCGCGGCCTCGGCCCGGCGGAGGTCTACTCGATCCTGTGCACCGGCACCACCTGGTTCCAGATCGCCCCCACCGTCCGCTACGAACTCGTGGGCACCCGGCCGGACACCGTCAGCGGCAAGGACATCTTCCTGCACATCGCCCACCAGTACGGCGACGCCACCAACCAGAACCTCGAATACGGCGGCCCAGGTCTGGCCAGCATCCCCCTCAACGACCGCCGCACCATAGCCACCCAGGGCGCCGAAATCTCCGCGGACTTCAGCACCTTCGGCGTCGACGACCTCCTCGCCGACCACCTCGCCGAGCGAGGCGTCACCGGCTACCAGGCGGCCGACGCCGACCCCGACGCGACCTACCTCGACGTGCGCACCATCGACCTGTCCACGCTCCAGCCCTACGTCGCCCGCCCCGGAACCGTCAGCCGCAACGGCGTACCTGTCTCCCAGATCGAGCCCCGCAGGATCGACCAGGCCTTCATCGGCTCGTGTGCCAACGGCCAGCTCGAAGACCTGCGCATCGCCGCCTCCATCCTGCGCGGCAGGCAGGTCGCCCCCGGCGTGAGACTGCTGATCACCCCCGCCTCCCAGCAGGTCTACCGAGACGCGATGCGCGCCGGCTACCTCCAGGACCTCGCCGACGCCGGAGCCGTCGTCACGAACTCCACCTGCGGCGCCTGCTTCGGCTACCACATGGGTGTCGTCGGCCCCGGAGAGGTCTGCATCACCTCCAGCACCCGCAACTTCAGCGGCCGCATGGGCAGCACCGAAGCCGAGATCTACATGGCCTCGCCCGCCACCGTGGCAGCCTCCGCCGTCGCCGGCTTCATCACCGACCCGAGGAACGTGAACTCATGACCGACCTCACCGTCACCGGACGGGTGTGGGTGTTCGGGGACTCCCTGAACACCGACGCCATGTACCCAGCACACGCCATGAAACTGGACGTCTCCGAAGCAGCGAAGCACGTCTTCCACGCCGTGCGACCCGGCTGGACCGAGCAGGTCTCTCCCGGCGACATCGTCGTGGCGGGCAAGAACTTCGGAGTCGGCTCCTCGCGCCCCGTCGCTGCGCTGTTCAACCAGCTCGGGGTCGCCGCCCTGGTGGCCGAGGAGTTCAACTCACTGTTCTTCCGCAACGCGGTGAACGCCGGACTGCCGGCCATGACCATCCCGGACGCCACCCAGCTGTTCCACGACAAGGACACCGCCGGCCTCGACTTCCCGGCCGGCACATGGAGCAACCAGACCACAGGCACCACCGGCCAGGTGCAGCCCCTCGCCCCCCTTATTCTGGAAATCCTGGCCGGCGGCGGCGTACTGCCCAGGCTCGCCGAACAGGGTTTCCTCCCGCCTGAACTCGCCGACACCCTGCGCTCGCCCGCACTACAGGCCCAAGCCGCAGGCAGTGGCACCTGACAGAGACAGACCGAGCAGCAGCCTGGGGCGATGCGGATGAGAGCACGTCCGGCACATTTCTTAGCATCAATCAGCGCCCCGTCGCTGCATCTTGCAGGGGCACACAGTGCCAGTGGGCCGTGCAACTGCTCCGGCAGCCTCAACCAGCCCAGCCCAGCCCAGCCCGGAGCCCCGAAGAGCCGGTTCACCGCCCGGGCGCCCGCGCCGGACGGAGCGACCTCGACACCGTAACCTTCCGCTATTCCAGGAACCCCCATGCCCTTCCTTGCCCCCGGCGTCCTGCACGTCGCCACCACCAAGCGCGACAACGCCTTCCTCCTAGACGGCGACGACGGCCTCACACTGGTCGACGTTGGCTGGAGCAGCGCCCCGAAGAAGCTGCTCGACGTCGTCGCCGAGCGCCGCCTCAAACCCACCGACATCAAACGGATCGTGCTCACCCACGCCCACCCCGACCACGTCCAAGGGGCCTCCGAATTGCGGCGCCTGACAGGAGCGCAGGTTGTCATCCACCGCGATGACGCCGACTGGCTGCCGGTCGGCCGCGTTCCCGCACACGGCCGCTTTGGCGCCCTGGGGCGCATCATCGACCGGCTACCCAAGCTGCACTGGACGCCCTTCACCGCGGACCGGACGGTGACCGACGGAGAGCTGATCGACGGATCGGACGGCTTGCGGGTCATCCACACCCCGGGCCACAGTCCCGGCCATATCGTGCTCCACCATGAGCCCAGCAGCACCATCCTGGTCGGGGACGCAGTCTTCCACCGCGGCGAACTCGCCTTGGGGCCGGCCGCGCTGGCCGCCGACCCGAGCCTGCGCGTAGAAAGCCTCACCCGCGTACCCGCCGATATCCACGCGGTTGGCTTCGCACACGGCGCACCTCTGAAGCACGCAGGCGTCGACGCCTTCCAGGAGTTCCTGGCCCGGCTTCGCCAACCCCCCGCGACGACAGCCT
Organism: Streptomyces inhibens; assembly: GCF_003389455.1. Taxonomy (GTDB): domain Bacteria; phylum Actinomycetota; class Actinomycetes; order Streptomycetales; family Streptomycetaceae; genus Streptomyces; species Streptomyces inhibens. The sequence continues at coordinate 8,360 of NZ_QUAC01000073.1, forward strand.
CCTGACCGATCTGAACTGGGAGTGGCGATCTTGGTCCGCACAGTTGCCACATCCCACTCGCGAAGATGACCACCCTGGGCCTCTGGTCGAGAGGCCGCACCGATAGGCGTGGTGGTGGTGCCCCGGTAGCAGTACAGGCACAGGTCTTGGTGATCATGGAGTTGCGACGCTCTGTGATTGCCGGGGAGATCTGTGCCTGTACTGCTACCGGGGCTGACTGAACCGCTCTGGGGCCAATTCGCCGCTCCGTTGCCCGAGCGACCGGCCTACGCCGCGACCCATCCCTTGGGCTGCCACCGCCCACGCATCAGCGACCGGATCGTCTTCGACAAGATGCTGCAGCTCCTGCGATTCGGCTGCTCCTACCAGGCGATCGCCGACACGACCTGCTCGGCCACCACGATCCGCAACCATCGCGACGAGTGGCGCGCTGGAGGCCTACGACCGGATCGTCGGCCTCGTCCTCGACCAGATCGCCGTCGACGGCTCCATCGCCAAAGCCCGCGGCGGCGGAGAGGTCGCAGGGCGCTCACCGATCCATCGCGGCAAACAGGGCCTGAAACGCTCAGGCATGACGGATGGTTACGGAATCCCGCTGGGCGCCCGCCGGCCGGAGCGAACCGCCACGATTCCCCGCTACTCGCCCCGACCCTGGACTGCCTGGACGCCCCGGGACCGCTGCCCGGCGACATCACCGTGCACCTGGACGCCGGCTACGACTCGGACAAGACCCGCGCCCTGCTCGACGAACGCGGCCTGCACGGCCGCATCGCGCACAAGGGCGAGAAGGCACTGATCCAGGCAAGCCAGAGGTGGCACGTCGAACGGACGCACGCCGGCAGAACGCCTTCCACCGCCTCGCCCGCTGCTACGAACGCCGAGCCACCGTCATCGACGCCTTCTTCGACCTCGCCGACACCATCATCACCGTGCGCAGCCTGATCCGTCGGACATGGACGCCCCACCGCTGGGACGAACGCCCGGACCGCCGCCCCTGACCACTCGCCTACCTGCGCGGCCACTGAGCCCCCCTTGACCGACGCAGAAAGCCAGTACCGGCTGCGGCGGCACTGGCGGATAGCAGTGCTCGTCACATTGCTGTTCGAGCTTGTGGCGGCGCTCTTGGCATTGCTGGGAATGGCCTGGTGGTGCTGCCTGTTCGAGGTCCTGCTCGGGCTCAGCATCCCTTGCATCATTCTCCGGCCCGCGTATCGAAGCCGGGGGCGGGACTGACCAGTCGGCTGCGCTTGGGGGGCTGTCCGGGTGTCGTGACGTCAGGCTCGTACGCTTCCGGCCCACACCTCGGGGAGGCGTCCGGCCCACGGGCGTGCGCGTTCCAGTTGGCCCGCGAGTCGGAAGAGGATGTCCTCTCTGCCGTAGGCGGCGGCGAACTGCACGCCGATCGGCATTCCGGTGGCCGGATCGCTCTCCAGAGGGACGGACATGGCGGGGGTGCCCGCCACGTTGAATGCCGCGGTGAAGGGTGAGCGGTGGAAGAGGTGGGCCAACCAGGAGCGGCCGTCGGTTCCCTTCAGGCCCCGCGTGTAGGTGCCGAGCGCTCTGGGCAGTTCCGGCAGAGTCGGCGTCAGCAGGACGTCGTGAACAGTGAAGGAGCGGGCCAGCTGGCGGGCCACGCTGTTGCGGACGGCGAGCGCCCGCACGAACTGGTCTGCCGTCACCCGGCGTCCGTAGTCGTAGGAGGCGAGCATCTCGGGCTCGACGGTGGAGGCGTCCACGGGCCGGTCGAAGGCCGCGGCGAAGTCGTCGATCCAGGTGACCAGGTTGGCACTCCAGATCCGGGCATTGGCCAGGACGAAGTCCTCCCAGTCGACGCCCAGCCGTACTTCGGCGCTCTCCACGTGGTGGCCCAGCGACTCCGCCAGTCGCGCGGTCCGCGTCGTCGCCGCCGTGATCGGTGCGTCTACGGTTCGGCCGCTCCAGGGGGTGGTGAGCACTGCGATGCGGAGCCGGCCCGGGTCGCGGTCGGCCTCCTGCGTGTAGCGGCGCTCGGGCGGCGTGGCGGAGTACGGGTCGCCGGCCTCCGCACCCTGGACGAGATCCAGCAGCAGAGCGCTGTCGCGGACCGAGCGGCTGAGCGCCCCGTGCACGGCGAGGCCGTTGAACACCTCGTCGATGTCGGGTCCCATCGTCACCCGGCCGCGGGTGGGCTTGAGTCCGAACAGGCCGGTGCTGGCGGCCGGGACCCGGATGGATCCCGCGGCGTCGGTGGCGTGCGCCATCGGGACCATCCCCGCTGCCACCGCGGCGGCAGATCCTCCGCTGGAACCGCCAGGCGTGCGGGAGGGGTCCCACGGGTTGCGCGTGGGCCCATAGAGGATGCTTTCGGTGGTCGTGCTGTAGGCGAACTCCGGCGTGGCGGTGCGTCCCAGCGTCACCAGCCCGGCCCGGCGTATGCGCCGCATGAGCGAGGAATCCGCACGGGCGACATGGCCCGCGGCGAGGCGGCTGCCCAGTTCCGTGCGCTTGCCCGCCATCGCGATGGCGAGATCCTTGATCAGGAACGGTACTCCGCGCAGCGGTGCGCTTCCGGTGGCGGGAGCGTCCTCAGCTGGCCAGCTCTCCACCACCGCGTTCAGCACGGGGTTGACCGCCTCGATCGCCCGCCGGGCCGCCTCGGCGAGTTCCGCCGCGGTGACCTCCCTGCGGGCGACGAGTTCCGCGAGCCCTGTCGCGTCGTAGCTCACGTACTCCGAAAGATCCATCCTGCTGCTCCCCAGCCCCTGCGATAACGGACAGTCCTATGCGATACCGATCGGTATCGCATAGGACTGAGTGGTAACGTAGCACGGGATCAAGGAGGGCCGATGGCCATGTCGAGCAGACAGCAACAGCCCGCCGCTGGAAACGGGTCGGCCGGCGAGGTGCAGCCGGGCCGCGAGCGACGGATCGCCGAACTGCCCCCGCGGGAAAGGATTCTCGACGCGGCGGAGGAGCTCTTCGCACGCGAGGGAATCAACGCCGTCGGCGTCCAGGCGATCGCTGACCGCGCCCGGACGACCAAGATGGCGCTCTACCGCCACTTCACCACGAAGGACGCCCTGATCCTGGAGTGGCTGCGGATCGTCGCCGCCGGCTACACGGCGGTCCTCGACCAGGCGGCGCGCGCCCACCCGGATGATCCCCGGGCGCAAATCCTGGACGTCACACGGCATTTCGCCGATGGGCTCTCCGAGATCTCCTACCGCGGCTGCCCGTTCGTCAACACCATCGCCGCCCTGCCCGACCGCGATCATCCCGCGCGCCGGCTTATCGCGGACCACAAGGCCGGCCAGGTGCGGCGTATCACCGACCTGTGCGCGCGGGCCGGGGTGCCCGATCCCGCGGGGGCGGCAGTCGCGGTCACCTTCGCGCTGGAAGGCGCCCAGGTCAGCGCCCAGAACGGGAGCGTCGAGCGGGCCGGTGAACGGCTCCTGTCCATGGTCACCGCGATTCTCGACGGGCGACTCTGCGAGAGCTGAGAACATCAGGGCGCGGGGCCAGGAGGAGCGGTTCGGCCACGGCATCGAGTCACGTTGCCGCCTGGCACTCATGCACTACAGCGCCCTGGTCGAGACCCCGGGCATCGAGGTACGGACGTATCGAGGTACGGACGTACTGTCTACAACTCGCTCCACCAGGCGGACGATCAGCAGCTGGTCAACGCCCACGTCTGGGGCGTGAACGCGTACGGCGTCCCGGTATGGCATCTTCGCCGGAACCGGGAGGGCGGCATGTTCGACACCTAGGCCGAGAGCTTCGACGTGGTGTGCGCGACAGCGAAGCCCGTACGACAGGACGGCTGACCGTGGCGCGAACCGAGTACTACGCCGGCCGAACGCCGACCGGTGGGCGTCCCTGCCTGACCATGGCACCCCTCGTCGCCGCCGCGGCCCCACACAGTACCGGCCGACGCAGCGAGCGGGCTATCGCAGCAGTAAGCGCCTCGCACCTGACTCCCCATCAGTAAAGTCAGCATTGGGTCGGCATCAGCCCTGCCAGACCTGGTTTCGCCCCGCCGAACGTGTATATGCCCGGAGCGACCGACTCAGTAGCTCTGACCTGCATGCTTGCCGCGCCATCTGGGGCGATCATAGAGTCACACCACCTGGGACGTGCAGGTGTCGTTGTCATCCACCGTGCGAGGGGTTACGGGAACATGCGGAGGCAACCCGTACTGGTCTACGACGGAGACTGTGCTTTCTGCACTTCCTCGGTCCAGTTCGCGGAGCGACGCCTCCGCCCGCGCTGTGAAGCGGCGCCATGGCAGTTCACCGATCTGGAGGAGCTGGGCGTTACGCAACAGCGTGCCGAGCACGAAGTGTTGTGGGTGACGCCGAATGGATCCGTGCACGGTGGAGCCCAGGCTGTCGCCAAGCTGCTGCTGAGCGCACATGGCGGGTGGCCGCTCGTGGGGGCCTTGCTCACCCTCCCGCCCGTGCGCTGGTTCGCTCGCGGTGTGTACAGGGTCGTCGCGAACAATCGGCAGAAGATGCCGGGCGGCACACCGGCCTGTGCGCTGCCCGCCTCCCGCGCCACGCAGAAGCAGGGGTAGCGGCCACGGTCGGCGCCCTTCCGGCTGCGCCGAGGCGCGGTCGTGCAGACGCCTGGTCGCGCAGACGCGTCGTCGGCAGTCGGCAGTCGGCAGTCGGCAGTCGGCAGTCGGCAGTCGGCAGTCGGCGTGATGACGGCACGGCGCCCGGTGGCTTTCGTGCCATCCGGGCGCTCGATCCCCGTTGTCCGCCGCCGTTGTCCCGCTCCCTCATCCCACGCTCGTCCCACGTCGCTTCGTGAGGTCAGCCCGTGGTGGCCGGCATACGCGCCCGCCGCCGAACGGCTCCCTGGCCCTGTTGCAGAGTCCGGCCGGCGTGGGCCGTTCTCAGGTCCCGGACTTGCGGCCGTAGACGTAGACGTCATCACCATTCTTCAGCAGCGACCAGTACTTCTTCGCGTCGTTGCTACGCATGTTGACGCAGCCGTGCGAGCCAGGGGCCGACCAGACGCTGCCGCTGATGGAGTGGAACGCCTGGCCGCCGTCGAAGAACTGGCTGTACGGCATGGGCACGTCGTAGATGGTCGAGACGTGGTGCAGGTTGCGCCAGTAGATCTTCTTGGCGCCGGTGCGGGTCTCGTAACCGTCGCGGCCGCTGCGGATCGGCACCGGCCCGAACACCAGCCTTGATCCGTCCTGGATCCAGCTGAGCTGGCGGGTCAGATCGACGCAGGCTATTCGCCCCTTGTTGGTGGGGCACTTGTGGGCCTTGTTCGGGTTGTGCCCGGCCGCCTGCTGCTGTGCGACGACGCGCATGACGCCCCAGGTGACGGGGCCTGCGTAGCCGATGTTCGGGGTGATGCCGTGACTGGTCTGGAAGGCACGGATCGCCCGGCAGTCCGCCGCCGACTGCCGGCCGTCCACCCGAAGCCCGAGGAACTTCTCGGCTTGCTTCTGGTAGGGGCCGCGGTTCGCGGTGCACGCGGACGCGGTGGCGGCCTGGGCGGTGGAACCGAAGGCCACCGTCAGCGGAACGGTCAGTGCCGTGAGGGCGAGCGCCGCGCCCGCTCGGCGGACGGCGCGGGGCCGCCGTATACGCAGGTTCAATCGTCGTTTCATGCCCTGTACGACTGTTTGCCCGACCCGCCGGTTGCAGGCGTGACCGACCCGAAATATCTGATACGCCGTACCGTGGCCGGGCCGTCGGGGGACGCGCGCCACACCTTCCGACCTTTTCGTCAGGTCCCGGCCCATCGGGCTCGTCACGGCCTGGGCTGGTCCCGTCACGGTCAGGGCGGGGGCTCGTCATAGCCAGGGCCTGTCCGGTCAGCCCGGTAGCCCTCCCGGGAAGGGATGGGGCAGCCGGTTCCGTCCACCCCACCAGGCTGAAGTGATCATGCGTATCTGACCGACGAGCAGGCCGTCACCTACGGGCCTGCTTCGGCGAACTGCCCACGCGCCCGGAGCAGAAGCGACCCTTCTTCCTGGACGATGACCACCACCGCGTCAGTGCTTGCCGGTGCTCAATCCGTCGAGAGCGAGATCGAGGAGGCGTTCGGCCTGCGCTCGCTGTTCGGGTTTTCCGGAGGTGAGTGCGATGCCGGTGAGGCCGGCGAACATGTCGGTTGCGCCGATGTCCGACCGGATGGTGCCGGCGCTGACGCCGGCGTCGAGGAGAGAGGTCAGGGCGGCGAGCATCATCTCGTGGCTTTGGGCGTAGGGGTTGACGCCCGACTCGACGAGGGCCCGCAGGGCATCGGCCATGCCCAGTTTGGCGGTCGCATAGTCGATGAAGCGGCCCATCCAGGCGCGCAACGCCTCGCGCGGCGGCATGGTGGCCAGAAGGTCGGGGGCGGCGTCGCACAGCCGGCTCAGCTCGTTGCGGTAGGCGGCCTCGATCAGGATCTCCCGGGTCGGGAAGTTCCGGTAGAGGGTGCCGGTGCCCACGCCGGCCTCTTTGGCGATGCGTTCCAGGTGTGCGTCCAGTCCCTGTTCGGCGAAGACCCGCACCGCGGCGGAGAGGATCTTGTCGCGGTTCCGCTGCGCGTCGGCCCGTAGCGCGCGCCCTGTCTCTCTGGTCATCGGCAGGTCTCCTGTCGTCACGGTTGCTAAGTGGAGGTGCACCCACTTACAGTCGATGAAGTGGCGGCGCCTCCGGTTCCACTGTAAGGGCATGCACTGCCCCCCTTTCCGCTTCCCCGAAGGGGAGTGACTCCCCTACCCCGCGTCCCCCGACTGCCGCCGAATAGGCGCCGCAGCCGGCCCCGGGAATCAAGGGGTGCGCCACCAGTTCCGGCGTTGTTGCGGATTGAGCCTTTACATCCCTACTCGCAGTGCCCGCGGCAAAGCACCGCGTGAGCAACCAAGAAACGTCACGGGAGATATAGATGAGCCTCTCGCTCGAAGGAAAGGTCGCCGTTGTCACGGGCGGCGCGTCAGGGGTCGGCCTGGGTATCGCCCAGGAATTCGTGGAGCACGGCGCCCGCGTCGTCATCACAGATCTCCAGCAGGCGCAGTTGGACGAAGCGGTCGCGATGATCGGAGCGAACTGTTCAGGAATCGTGGCTGATGTCACGAACCTCGCGGAGATGGAAGCGATGTACCGGGAGGTGATGCGGCGGCATGGGCGGCTCGACTCTGTCGTGGCCAACGCCGGGATCGGCGATCACTCCCCGCTCGGCTCGATCACGGAGGAGCAGTTCGACCGGACCTTCAACGTCAACGCGAAGGGCGTCCTGTTCACCGTCCAGCCGGCGCTGCCGCTGCTGCCGCCCGGCGGAACGGTCGTCATCATCGGGTCGACGGCTTCCATCCAGCCTCCGCGCGGGATGAGCATGTATGGCGGCGCGAAGGCCGCGGTACGCAATTTCGTCCGGGGCTGGATCCAGGACATCAAGGGGTCAGGCGTCCGGATGAACGTGCTCAGCCCTGGGGCGGTCGACACCGAGTCTCTCCGGCGCGCTCTGGGACAGGCGTTGGGAGCCGATCAGGTCGACGCCGCGGTCAAGTCCATGGGCGAGGGCAACCCCACAGGGCGGGTCGCGCAACCCCGCGAGATGGGAAAGGCCGCGGTGTTCCTCTCCAGCGACGCCTCAAGCTTCATCACCGGCGTGGAGCTCTTTGCGGACGGCGGGATGGCGCAGGTGTGAGGCACGGGCTCGTGCGCAACGCTGCGAACGATCGGCGGCTTCGCGGCAGGTGCTGTCACCTCGGGCCGGCTGCCGTCGTCGCCGCTGTCCTCCCACCGGACGGTGGCGTCCTTGTAGAGGATGCGCATGGCCTCGCCGCCGGGGTGGACGATCCCGCGGAACTGGTCGTGGAGGCCGGCGGCCCGCAGTGCCGCCTGGCCGGACTCCTCGTGTATGTCCAGCATGCCGCCCTGGTCGCGGGCGGTGGGCGAGGCGTCGAGGTCGTAGACGGCCGCTTCGATCCCGTGGAAGTGCAGTACGCGGGCGAGCGTCAGGCCGCCGAGACCCGCGCCGACCACGGTGATCGACTGGCGTGATGACACTTTCGTGACTCCCGGGTGCAGTGTGATGACGGATTACGACTTGCCGCCTTCGGGCGATGCGGTGTCCGGCCTGGGTGTGTGCAGCGAACCGTTGATCAGCACATGGAAGCCCCAGGCCAGGCGAGCCTGGCCGGACCCGGAGAGCAACTCGGTGCCGAGCGCGGCGATGTGCGGGTGCGTCTCGCTGGAAGCGGTCCGTAGCGCCGTGGTGAGGGCATCTTGTTCGGCCTGGGCGGCGGCGGCCCGGTCGGGGGTGGCGTGCTCGGCCGCGGTCGCGGTCCCGAACTGCAGCAGCAGGTCGAGCACCCACGCCGCACGGTCGTCCGGGATGCCGCCCTCGCCGAGCAGCGACAGCAGCGCCTCCAGCAGGTCCAGGTAGCGCTGCCCGGAGGGGCGGGCGACCAGGGCCGACTGGGCGAGACCGGGGTGTTCGAACAACACCGTCGTATAGGAGGTGAGAACCTGTACGACCCGGTCACGCCAGTCGCCGGTGGCCTCGACCGGACTCAGGTCGACCGCTCCGAGCAGCTCGTCGAGGACCGCCGCGTGCAGCTCGGCGGTGTTGCGGACGTAGACGTAGAGCGAAGCCGGCCCGGTGTCGAGCTCCTGCGCGAGGCGACGCATGGTGACCCGTTGCAGGCCTTCGGCGCGCATGAGCTCGACCGCGGTCGCGATGATGCCGGTCCGGGTCAGCGCCGGTTTCGACGGTCGTTCCCGGCGGCTCCGCCGTGCATCGGAGTGTGCTGTCATGTATCCAAGGTAACGAACACGTTCGTAGCGAACAAGTTCGTTACGAACGTGTTCGTCAGCGATCTTCTCGCATCTGGCGGCGCACGCCGAGGCTGCGCGGGGATGTGACAAGGAGGCGGCGGGGATGCCGCAGACGGCACAGATAGCCAGATGACCAGATGACCAGATGACCAGATGCCACGAGAGGGGATGCCAATAGCCCTGAGTCGCCATGCAGGCGGCATGAAGAGGCCGATCGAGTTCGGTGACTGGCGAAAATGCAGCCTCCCGGCCTGCCCTTCCCCATTCCTCCGCCCGACTTGCGACCATGAGCGAGCTGCCGGGGCTGACGCCTTCGGGTGCCTGGCCGCCGCCGGAGCGCGATACCGCGAGACGTCGGTCAACCGGGTACCTCCGTCGACCGGATACCTCCGTCGGCCGGTTGCGCCGGTCAACCGGACATAGGCCGGTCGACCGGCTACGTCGGTCACCAGCAAACGGTGTCCGTCCGCGGAACCTCGCGCGAAGATCTCCGTCGCCGTAAAGGAGCCTGTATGACCGCCAGCACGGACCTGCTTGTCGACGCCTTCGGGCGCATCCGCGAGGTCGTCGAAGAAGTGGTCACCGGGCTCAGCCCCGACGAGCTCAGCACCCAGCCCGATGACGATGCCAATTCGATCGGCTGGCTGGTCTGGCACCTCACCAGGATCCAGGACGATCACGTCGCCGGTGCGGCCGACACCGAGCAGATCTGGACCTCGGGCGGCTGGTACGAACGCTTCGATCTGCCGTTCGCGGCGGATGCCACGGGCTACGGCCACTCCAGCAAGGACGTGGCAGCCGTACGCGACCTGAGCGCCCAGTTGTTGACCGACTATCACGAGGCGGTCCACGACAACACGGTGCAGTTCCTCGCCGGCGTTGGCGACAAGGACCTGAAGCGCATCGTCGACCGGGTGTGGACACCACCCGTCACCCTGGGAGTCCGCCTCATCAGCGTCATCGCCGACGATCTCCAGCACGCCGGCCAGGCCGCCTACGTTCGCGGCATGCTCGGCCGTTGAGCATCGCCCCTGCGAGGAACTACAACAGCCCGGCGAAGGCCGGGGGGTTGACCGACGATGCCGACGACCATGCTCGGTGGCCACCTGCGCGGAGACGAGTGGTACGTCTTCGATGCGGAGACGGGGCTGAGGAGGGAAATCCGCGCGTTCCATGCCTCGTCGTCCGACGGGCGGGACGAGGTGACGATGCAGGGTGACGACTACGCCGCGAACGGCTATCACCTGGTGCCACAGGTGCACCGTCTGCGCACGGACTACGAGTACGCCCGCGATTCCGGCGGGACGGCATCGTGACGGTGGCCAAGAGCACCGCGACCCGCGCACGGGGCAAGGCCGTCGAGACCCTGACCGAGGAGACCTTGAGCGCCGATGTCGCGCGGCTCGTCGAGTTGGCGTTGAGCGCCGCGCCCCTTTGGGACGCGATGGGCCGAGCCGGACCTGCCGCCCCGGCCGGGGTGCCCCGGGGCACCACCGGTTTGGTGTTCGGCACCCGTGCCGGGACTGGCCTCGTCTTCGGCACGGTGGCGGTCAACCGCACCGTTCTGCCGCTTCTGCGACGGCAGCGGTCGGGCCATATCGTGCAGATGTCGTCGGTGAATCGGTGTGGTGGCGGGGCCGGGCGGCACCGCGTACGCCGGAACGAAGTTCGCCCTGGAAGGGATGTCCGAGGCCCTCGCGGCCGAGGTCGCCCACCTCGGCATTCGCGTCACCATCGTGGAACCCGGCCCCTTCCGTACCGACTTCGGCGGGCGATCGCTGCGATGGGGCGAGCCGATGGAGGATTACGCCGAGCTCATCACTCCGGCACGCCAGGCGCTCGAAGCCTCCCACGGCACCCAGCCGGGCGACCCCCATCGCGGGGCCGAGGCCATCATCGCCGCCGTCGGCCTCGACGACCCGCCGCTCCGGCTCCTTTTGGGGGCCGAGGCCTTCGGCTGGATCCGTGCGCATCTCCGGTCCCGGCTGGAGGAGTTAGACGCGGTGGAGGCGATAGGGGCGGATACCGCATTCCGCTGATCCCCGCACGGGCACCTTGGCCGTGTGTGACATCGGGGGGAGGCGTCGGCAGCTTGCCGCCGCCCCCCGGCCAGCCTCTACGTCGCGGAATGCGGAGGGGTGCGCGATGTGCTCGCTGCCGTTACCTGTCCGCTTGGCGGAGTAGGTCGGTGATCGCTTGGAGTACGGCGTCCGGGCGCTCCTCGTGGAGGAAACCGTGTCCTGCATCGTGGAGGACACGGTGTTCGCCACGGGGTACGGACGCGGCCAGTTGGGCGTGGAGGGCGTGCGTGATGCGGTGGATCTCGCGCAGTACGGGTTCGGGCCACAAGTGGGCCTGGGTGGCGTCATGTCCGAGAGCGGTGAGCACGATCATCGGCACGTCCGGGAGGGCCGGTGCGTGCCGGAGTTCGTCGGCGACGTGGTCGTAGATGTTCTTGTTCTCGTCCAGGCCGGCTCGCCAGGCGCTGTGGAGATGGTGCTCGATGAGCGGTTCGCGGACGGAGTCCGGCCAGCTCGCGAAGAGCGGCGCTATCTGGCTGCGGGAGAGCTGGATCTGCTCCTCGGTGAGCTCCGGCACCTGCTGGCTCGCCATCTCCTTCACCTTGTCCCGGGCCTCCTGGGGCCCGCGCGCGTGGAGGTCCTCGTGGAAGGGGTCCAGCAGGAGCAGGCCCACCACTTCTTCGGGGTAGCGCTGCGTCAGGCGGCGTGCGTAGGCGCCGCCCAAGGAGTGGCCGACCAGCAGATAGGGGCCGGGCACTTCGGCGGCGCGCAGCAGCTCCAGGAGTTCGTCGGCGACCTCGGTGGCGGTGCGGGGAAGTTCGGCCGCCTCGCTCCAACCGGTCCCTGCGCGGTCGTAGAGGACGCTGGTGGTCAGCTCGGCGACGCGGTGGTGCATGTTCAGGTAGTCCAGGCCGACCAGTCCGGCGCCTGGCAGAAACACCACGGCCGGGCCTCCGTGGCCGGATCGGTGCAGCATCAGCCGCCGTCCCGCGACATCGAACAGGCTCCCCAGCGGCGGCGCGGGGACGGTGGTCTGCGGGTGGGCCGGTGATCGGTGCGGCACGGTTGCTCCCTCTGCGGATCTGTAGCTCTGCATTTCTGCATCCCTGGAACTACATTCTCAGGTTTGAGAAAGGTATCTGGCGTGAGATCGTATGTCCATGGACATGGACACGGTCGACCTCCTCCTGCACCCGGTCCGGCTGCGCATCGTGCACACCATGACCGGCGGTCGCACACTCACCACCGCCCAGCTGTGCGACCTTCTGCCGGACGTATCCAAGGCGACCGTGTACCGGCATGTCGGCCTCCTCGCGGATGCGGGGATCCTCGAGGTCGAGAGCGAGCAGCGGGTCCGGGGCGCGGTCGAGCGCCGCTACCGGCTGAATCGAGCGCGGTCGATGATCGACGCCGATACGGCCGCGTCGATTTCGCTGGACGACCACCGCCGTGGGTTCGCCGTCGCCATGGCCGCCCTGCTGGCGGAGTTCAACGCCTATCTCGACCGAGGCCACGCCGACCCGACGGCCGACCTCGTGGGGTATCGCCAGCACGCGCTCTGGCTCAGCCGGGACGAGCTCACGGAGATGATCGGTGAGATGCGCAGCGTGATCGTGTCCCGGATGGGCAACGCCCCCTCACCGGAGCGCACCCGACACCTGATCAGCCCGATTCTGTTCCCGGCCGAGGAGCGCCCCCCGGGCGCCACTGGCAGCCAGGACTGAGCCACGTCACGCCACTGAGCGCGCCGACGGAGTTGAGACAGCGCCTTCGGTAGCCGGGAGTGCACCCGGTCCATGAACTGGCCCGGTCCACGAGTCGGCCTGGCCCATGTGCCGGCACAGTCCATGAACCGGCCCGGTCCACAAGTCGGACGGGTCCATGTGCCGGCACAGTCCATAAGTCGGCCCGGGCCGCCCGAGTGCCTCGAGCTGCCGCGGCCTCAACTCCCCCGCGGCAAGCGATGCAAATCCACCGCGGTCAGGCGGCCCGCCGCCACCTCCGCCGTCATATACGTGCAGTACGGCTGCCGCCGGCGGTCCGTCGGCGAACCGGGGTTCAGCAGGCGCAGCCGGTCCTCGGCCGTGGAGTCCCAGGGGATGTGGCTGTGGCCGAAGACCAGCACATCGAGCTCGGGGAAGCGTTCGGCGCAACGACGCTCACGCCCTTGCGCGGGGCCGGTCTCGTGCACCACGCCGAGCCGCACTCCCTCAAGTTCCGCGTACGCCACCTCCGGCAGCCGAGCCCGCAGCTCCGGACCGTCGTTGTTGCCGTACACCCCGATCAGCCGCTGGGCGCGGGCCTGCAGCAGGTCCAGGGTGGCGGTGTCGACCCAGTCGCCGGCGTGTACGAGGACGTCGGCGCGCGGCACTTCGTCGAGCAGCTGCGGGGGCAGCGCCTTGGCGCGCTTGGGCAGATGGGTGTCGGAGATGAGCAGGAGTCGCACGAGGTGACCGTAGCCGTCGACGGGCCCGGACACTACGACGTCCGGCACCCCGGCACGCCTCTGCCCTCCCCTCGACCGCCTCCCCTCTCTCCCTCTCTCCCCTCTCCTCTCTCCCCTCGACCGACTCACGGATGTGTGAGCGGCAGTCAGCGTCCAGACCTCAGCGTTCCTGGGCGGTCGGGCGCACTGTGATCTCGTTGATCGCCACATGCGCCGGCTGGGTGATCATGAAGGCGATGGAGCGGGCGATGTCCTCGGCCTTCAGCCAGGTGTCCTGCGGAAGTCCGTGGGCCGATGCGGCCTGGCTGCCGAGTGTCATCTCCGTCGTGGTCATGCCCGGTTCGACGAGTCCGACCCGGACGCCTCGCCCGGTCACCTCCTGGCGCAGGGCTTCGCTGAACGAGCACACCGCGTGCTTGGTGGCCGAGTAGACGCTGTTGTCCTTGCGCGGCACCCGGCCCGCGACCGAGCTGACGTTCACCAGGTCGGCGACGCCCCGAGGCCCCTCCTTCGCCGCGCGCAACAGGTGTGGGAGCGCGGCGTGCGACATCCGCAGAACGGCCTTGAGGTTGAGGTCGATCATCCGGTCCCAGTCCTCGGGATCACTGTCCTCCACCGAGCTGCGCGCGCCGAAGCCGGCGTTGTTCACCAGCACGTCCAGCCGCCCGAAGCGGTCCACCGCCTTCTCGACCGCCTGACGCGCCTGAGCCGCATCACTCAGATCGGCAGGCAGGGCGAGGGACGGGCTTCCCAGTTCGCTGATCTCCTGTGTGAGCTCCTCCAGTCGCTCGGCACGGCGGGCAACCAGCGCGAGGGAACAGCCCTCCCGGGCCAGCGCCAGAGCGGCGGCCGCGCCGATGCCGCTGGAGGCACCGGTCACCAACGCCACGCTGCCCGACAGCAGCTTCCGGCCGACGCCGGTGCCCACTGCGGCTTCGCCCTGACCTGCCGTCCCGGCGTTCACGCTCTCTCCCGCGCTCTCTGCGGTGCCCATCGCGTTCTCGCTCCTCGTGCTCGATCGTCCCGGCGCCCTCCGGGGCCCTTCCGGCGTCGTTCCGGCGTTTCTTCCGGCGCTCTTCCGGCATCCTTCCGGCATCCTTCCGGCCCACGAACGCCGAATACCTGGTCCGGGAACCAGTACCCCGCCAGCGACCAGCCGTCCCCTCTCTGCCCTTACCCGTCCCCCTGCCCCGCCTTCCGATCGGCCACGCCGAGGGCCGCCATCCGGGGACACCGAACCGCCGCGGCTGCCCGACAGGCATGGCGCGCCCGTCGGACAGCCGCGGGTTCGTCAGTGTGTGACGAGTTCGCGGGGCAGATGGTTTTGCCGGAGGAAGGTCTGCAGGCTGCTGTCCCAGGAGCGGGCGAAGCCCTGGGCCAGCTCCGAGGTTCCGCGGATCGGGACCGGCAGATGCAGGTCGAGGGCGAACCCCATCATTCGGGCGATCGTCCGCCACACCCGGGCGTCGGTGCTGCTGCCGACCGCGGCATGGTGCACGGCGAGCAGATGGGCAGCCAGCTCGTCGCCGGCGCCGGCCGCGAAGCGCCACCAGTACAGCGCGCTGTCCCACTTGTCGAGGGTGTAGAGGAGGCAGGCGAAGGTTCTCGCGCCGGCAGGGTCGTAGTCCGCGGCGAAGGCACCGAGGGTGTCTATGTCCTTGGAGCGCAACACGACATTGCACAGCCGCCGGGCTTCCGCGAGGACGGCCGCGGGCGCGATCGCCGGGTCGGCGATGGGGGTCGGGCGCCGGCGCCGGCGGCCACGGTCGTGGGACGGGCGTACGGGGGTGGGGCGGATGCCGCTGACCGCGCCGCGGGTGATGCGGTCCGGTTCGCGGCCGGTGCCGTCGGCGATGCGGGCGGCCAGGCGCTGGGTGAAGGCGACCGGGTCGTGGTCGGCGAACTCGCGGTGGAGGGCTTCGGCTTGGCGTCGTAGCAGGTCTTCGAGCATCACATGTCCTCTCCGTCCCCGCAGGAACCGTTCGTCATGATCGCTTTGAGCCGTTGCAGTCCGATGCTCGTGCTGACCTTCGCGGCGCCGGGTGTGGTGCCCAGCCGCTCGGCGATCTGGTCGTAGGACAGGCCCGCCAGGTGGCGCAGGCGTACGGAGTTGGCCTGGAGGGGCGCGGTGGACTCCAGTTCGTCCAGGGCGAGATCGAGCGGTTCGCAGCTGCGCAGCTCCTGAAGGTAGGCGGTGTCGGGCGGGTCGGCGAAGGGCTGTACACAGCTGTTGCGAATCTCTCGGCGGTAGAAGTCGGAGATGACGCCGTTGAGGATGGTGTAGGTCATGGCCTTGGGATTGACGTGGGCGAGGATGCGCTCCCACTTGATGTACATACGGCGGCCGGCTTCCAAGGTGGCCTCTTCCGCGTCCCGGCGGTCCCTGAGCCGGGACGCGGCGACGGCGAGGAGGGCTTTCTGTTCGCGCTGGAAGAAGACTTCGAAGTCCAGCGGAAGGTCGGTCGGGCTGGCCAGGGGAGAGTGCTCGTTCACCGGGCCTCCTCGCAGCAGGAGGTCGTCGGTGGTCGCAGCGAGGGCGGAATGGCGGCGTCCGGGAACATGCCATGTCCCGGGCGGGCTTGGGCGTGCGGGCCGCGCTGCATCGGTGCGGCGGGGGCGGTACGGGCGGTGACGTGGTGGTGCTCCGCACGGGCCTGCGAGGCGGTGCGGACCACTCGCCGGACAAGGGCGTCGAGTCCTGTGGCGGTCAACCGGTAGACGCCGACCAGTGCCAGCGCGTACCAGGGCCATGAGTGCCCCAAGTGCTCCACGAGCCCTCCCTTCATGAAAGTTGCTGGCCACCCGCGTCGTTGCGGGTGGGGCGGAACATGACGTGCGTTCCTATCCCTCTCACCGACGAGGGGCCCCTTCAGGGTTAATCAGGCTGCGCACATAATCAGCAGAAAGTGATCGATCAATTGCAGAACGTGCTCCCGACCTGCACTTTCCTTCACAAGGAGTGATCAACGCCACATTGACGGTAGGTTTAATGGTCAGTAACTCCCGTTCGATAACCGTCAGTTCTCCTTCGAGCCGGAGGCGACGGGGTGTCAGCAGTGGCAGCTGCACAGCAGCTTCGGCGGGGGCTTGCCGCCGAGCGACCGTTCCTCTGCGGCCGGCGGAGCGGGTCTCGTGGACGGCCGGTCTCACGGACGGGCGGTCTCGCGGGCCCGCGGTCCGCTCCGAACGATGCGGGCAGGGTGGGCCGTTGCACCGCGCGCCAGGGCGGGACGAGCCGTTGCACCGCCGAGGGGTCCGTGCGCGGTGCGTGCGGACCTGCGCAGCGCGTGCATCAGATGCGCCGGATGCGCTCGGCGGACACCCCCTGCACCGAGCAGGTGATCGTCCGGCAGCGGGGAGTCATGCGCCTGAGGCATGAGGGGTGCGCCCCTCCCGTCAGAACGGGGGCGTCCCGCCCAGGCACGCTCCCGCTCCGGCGGCAAGGGGGCAGGCCGGACCGGGACGGCGCTACCGCGCGCTCTGCCGATGCGAACTCGGTGCGTGGTTGTCTCATCCCCGTCGAATTCATGACGCCGGACGGATATCGCTCACCCGAACACAACTCGATGCGATAACCCGCCAAGGCGTCACGTTTCCTCAATAGCCGGCAGGCAACTGTGCGGCGAGCGACGGGAGCACACGCATGGAATTTCCTCAGGTATCGGAATCGACCGCCCGGAGCGAATTTCGGGGCTGCGGAGTACGCGGCATCACGGCGGCCGCCGTACTGCTGGCGGCGGGCGCGCTGAACCTGACGTCCGAGCAGCCGGCCGAGGCCCGGGGCGGCGGGGCCTGGGACCGCCTGGCCGGCTGCGAGAGCGGGGGAAACTGGCGTATCGATACGGGGAACGGGTTCTCGGGAGGGCTGCAGCTCGCCCACTCCACCTGGCGCTCATTCGGCGGCGGGGCGTACGGGGCACGGGCGGCACATGCGAGCCGGGCGCAGCAGATCCAGGTGGCGGAGCGGGTGTTGGCCCGGCAGGGGTGGGGCGCGTGGCCCGCCTGCTCGGCCCGCCTGGGGCTCAACTCGTCCACGGCGCACAGCGCCCCGCGGACCACCACCCCGCGCACGACGCCGCGGCGGGAAACCCATCGGCCCGCCCGCAAGCGGGTCGGTCACCCGCCGTCCCACGAGAAGCGCTACAAGGCGCGGCGCCTGCCGAATTCCGGCGGCTCGGTCATCGTCAATCCCGGGGACACCGTGAGCGGTATCGCGCATGCGCACGGCTTCAACTGGCGGGAATTCTACCGGCTGAACCGCAAGGTGATCGGCGCGAATCCGAACCTCATTTTCCCGGGGATGCGACTGGCTGTACCGCACTCCGGCGGCAACTGAGCACATGAGCACCTGAGCGCAATCCGGAATACCCGGGTATTTTACAGCCCGTAAGCGGGTTGCAGGCCGTCCGTGGCGCCGCGGGCGGCCTGCCCGCGTGACAGGGCTGCGGGCCGAGGGCCGCGCGGAAATCTGTGGCGGATTCGCATCGTTCCGTGGAGCCCTCCACGATGTCGCTGCTCGGGCTGGTGCGCCATCTGACGGACGTGGAGCGCCGCTTGTTCAGGGCGCGGCTGGCGCGGCAGGACGGGCCGCCGCTGGTGCACATGGTGGAGGAGTACGGCCGGCACAACGGCCACGCCGACCTGCTGCGCGAGCGGATCGACGGGAGAGTGGGACAGTAACCGTCGTATTGCCGGATTCCGGTACGTGGTCGGCCGCATCGGGGCGACCGGAACACACCCGGCGAGGACATCGTCGGCGCCCTACCGCCAGATCGAGCAGCTCAACGCGCTCCCCCTGGCCGCCGGTGAGCGCTACGACGAGCTGGGGATGTCCGCCGTCAACCGGTAGTCCCGGGGCGCGGGGCTTACGGTCATGGGGCTGCCGGCGTATGCGGTGAGCTTGGCGAACCCCGGCCCGCTATCGCCCGTCGGACAGGTCCTCCAGGTGGACGCGTAGCGCCTCGGCGCATGTCTGGGCGCTCAGGACGTCGGGGTGCCGTACGGCGCTGAGGCCGAGGCCGTCCAGGAGTGCGGTCAGGCGCTCGGTCTCGATGTCGAGGTCGCGGCCGGGGCGCAGGGTGCCGCTTTCGTCGAGCCGGGTGAGGACGCGGCGCACGAGTCGTCTCGTGCCGGTGGCGGCCTGGTGCGAGAGGTCCCTGAAGGCGGGGTTGGTGCGGGCGGCCGCGTTGAAGTCGAGGAAGACGGTGACCTCCGCGCGGCGGCGCTCGTCGAGCGGCAGAAGCTCAGCCAGGAGGTCGGCCACGAGGCGGAGTCGTTCTGGGTGGGGGTGCCGGCTCAGATCTCCGATCCGCTCGACGTGTTGGAGCAGTCGGTCGGTGAGGCCGTCGAGCATCGACTGCATCGCGAAGTCCATCAGGTCTTGCTGGCTGGAGAAGTAGTGGCGCAGCGAGCCGATGTTGAGTCCGGCCTCGTCGGCGACGGCGCGCAGCGAGGTGCGTTGCAGGCCATCCCGGACGACGACGCGGAACAGGGCGTCGACGACCTCGCGGCGGCGGGCTTCCGGATCCACGAGCTTCGGCATGGCCTCTTTGTATCACGCTCGTGATAAATTGTTTTTTATCATGGGTGTGATACAAAAATGCTGGAGGGAATCATGGAGCGGTACCTCAACCTCATGTTCATCAGGTTCGGCCTGATCGCGGGCGCCCTCGTGGTGCTGGCCTTGGTGGTCTTCGCCATCGCTCTGGCCCTCAAGCGCAGGGGCCGGCTCGATCAGGCGCGCCGGTATGCGGAGCCCGCCGTGCGTGCGGCAGTGCGTGCCGCTGCCCGGCGACTGGAGGACGGCCCCTCCGGTGCGCGGCGCCGGGACGGTAGGCGATGACCGACCTCGCGATGGACTCGGCCGACCTCGTCCATCACCTGCTGGTGGACCATGCGGTCAAGGGCATCATCGTTGTCGTCGCGCTGGCCGTCCTGGCGCTCGGGATGACGGTGATCTGGCGCAGAGCCGGCCACACGAAGGACCGGCCCGATGAGGCCGGTGGCTGACAGCCCGTCCGGGAGGATCTCCGCCCAAGTCCGTCCAGGAAGATCCGCTCCGGCCCGGCGCCGGACCGGACCGCACACGCAAGCGGCGCGCCGGGCTGAAGCGTTCTCGGCTCGGGCGCGCCGAGCGTGTTCCGGCCCGGTGGAGCGTCGCTGGTGTTTCCCGGCACCGGCCGGTGCCGAGGTATCAGGCGGGCGCGTACACGCGGGTGGCGAACTCCGCGATCTGCTTGTCGCTGAGGTTCTTGGCGAGGTTGGCCTCGGTGATCATTCCCACCAGGCGGTGGCCGCCCTTGACGTCGATCACCGGCAGGCGCTTGATGTGGTTGTTCTCCATGGTCGCCAGGACCTCGGAGGCGTCGGCATCGGCGTCGATCCAGTGCAGCGAACCGCCCAGGGAACCGGCCTGCACGGTCGCCGGGTCCACGCCTTCGGCACAACAGGTGACGACGATGTCGCGGTCGGTGATCATGCCCATGAGCTTGTTGTTGTCACCGCAGATGGGCAGGCAGCCGACATCCAGATCGCGCATCATCTTGGCCGCGTCGAAGAGCGATTCATGCGCACCCACGCAGCGCACTCCGCCGGTCATGATGTCTCGGGCTCGCAGCTTGCTGGCCATGAGATTCCTCCCGTCTCAGGAGCATTTGCTTGCCTCGCCTTCGATGACACCACGAATGGTCCAACGACGCTTCCCGGGAACGGGCTCCGGAAGGCGCTCCCCCGGTCGGCCGCATCGGACGACCGCCGGACCTGGTGCCACCCCCGGGCGTAATGTCGGTGCCTGTGACATCGAATCCTTTCTTCGAGCCGAGTGATCTGCCCTACGAGCTGCCGCCCTTCGCGCGGATCCGGCACGATCACTATCTGCCTGCCTTCGAGCGGGGGATGGCCGATCAACTGGCAGAGGTGGCGGCGATCGGTGCCTGCGCCGAGCCCGCGACCTTCGAGAACACGGTCGAGGCGGTGGAGCGCAGCGGCGCGCTGCTGGGCCGGGTGCGCCGGGTGTTCTTCAACAAGGCGGCGTCGGACACGGACGAGGAGATCCAGGCGCTCGAAGGCGAGATCGCTCCCCGGCTCGCCGCCCACGACGATGCGCTCCTGCTCGACGCCGCGCTGTTCGCGCGCCTGGACGCGCTCTTCGCGCAGCGCGAGCGGCTCGGGCTGGACGCGGAGCAGCTGCGTCTGCTGGAGCGGCACCACACCCGCCGGGTCCGGGCCGGTGCGCGCCTCGCCCCGGAGCAGCAGCGGCGCCTGCGCGAGCTGAACACCGAGATCGCCACCCGCAGCACCGAGTTCCGCAAGAACCTGCGCGCGGCCACGGCCGCCGCCGCGCTGGTGCTGGACAGCGCCGAGGATCTGGCGGGTCTGCCCGAGGACCAGATAGCCGCCGCTGCCGAGAACGCCAACGCGCTCGGCCACGAGGGCAAGTTCGTCCTCAGCCTGAAGAACTTCACCAACCAGACCGAGCTGGCCGCGCTCGCGGATCCCGTACTGCGCGAGCGTCTGCTCGCCGCCTCGCTCGGGCGCGGTGCCGACACCAACGGTCCGATCGCCGTCGCCCTGGCCACGCTGCGCGCCGAGCGCGCCGCCCTGCTCGGCTACCCCAGCCATGCCGCCTGGGAGGTCGCCGACCGGACCGCGGGCACCACGGACGCCGTAGAGGACCTGCTCAGCCGGCTGGTCGCCCCCGCCGTGTCCAACGCCGAGCGCGAGGGTGCTGCCCTGGCCCGGGCCGCCGGCGTCACGGAGATCCGGGCGGCCGACTGGCAGTACTACTCCGAGCGGGTCCGCAGGGAGCGGTTCGACCTGGACGCCGCGGCGCTGCGCCCCTACCTGGAACTGGAGACCGTACTGCACGACGGTGTCTTCCACGCCGCCGGACTGGTCTACGGGATCACCTTCACCGAGCGCCCCGACCTGGTGGCGTACCACCCGGACGCCCGTGTCTTCGAGGTGCACGACGCCGACGGCAGCCCGCTCGGCCTGTACATCGGCGACTTCCACGCCCGCGAGTCCAAGCGCGGCGGCGCCTGGATGGAATCGCTGGTGACGCAGTCTCATCTGCTGGGACACAAGCCCGTGGTGGTCAACAACCTGAACATCGCCAAGCCCCCGGCGGGCGAGCCCGCACTGCTGACGTGGAGCGAAGTCACCACGCTGTTCCACGAGTTCGGGCATGCGCTGCACGGTCTGTTCTCCGACGTCCGCTACCCGCTGCTGGCCGGTACCCAGGTGCCGCGCGACTTCGTCGAGTTCCCCTCCCAGGTCAATGAGGTGTGGGCGGACTGGCCCGAGGTACTGGCCCACTACGCCAGGCATCACGTCACCGGCGAGCCGATGCCGGTCGAACTCCCGGCCCGACTGCGCGAGGCGGAGAATTTCGGCGCCGGCTTCCGGATGGTGGAGCACCAGGCCGCCGCGGTGCTGGACTGGGCCTGGCACACCCTTGCCGCCGACGGCGATACGCCCGGGGAAGGCGATGCGGAGGCGTTCGAGGCGGCCGCGCTGGAGCGCTGGGGTCTCGCGGTGGCCGCGATCCCGCCGCGGTACCGCACCGGCTACTTCGCCCATATCTTCAGCAGCGGCTACGCGGCCGGGTACTACGGCTACCGCTGGGCCGAGGTGCTGGACGCCGACACCGTGCGCTGGTTCCGCGAGAACGGAAAGACGATCCGCGAGAGTGGTGAGATCTTCCGCCGGGAACTCCTCGGCAAGGGCGGCAGCGTCGACCCCATGGAGGCCTTCCGTGCCGTGGTCGGGCGCGATGCGGAGATCGGTCCGCTGCTGGCCCGGCACGGGCTGGACGGCTGATCTGCGGAGCCCGCCTCAGCCGGCGACGAAACGGCTGTGCGGCTCTCCGCGCAGACGGCCAGGAGGGACCTTCCGGCCGTAGGCGACCAGCAACAGGTCCTGGGCGGCGCCGGACAGCGGCGTTCCCGTACCGAAGGACCAGTCGAGGTCGTCGGCGCGGAGTTCGATGCCGCTGAGGTCGGCTCCGAAGAACTTGGCGCCCTTGGGGGTGACGTTGTCCAGGAGGACCCGCATCCGGTCTTCGGGAATCCGGCGGTCGAGGCCGAGCGCGACGGTGATGTCCAGGCCGTGGATCGCGTCATGCCCCAGCGCCGCCGCGATTCCGCCGACCGGCGGCTTCCAGGGATGATCCGCGTTGTTGCGGAGGAAGTCGGCGAGCTCTTGCGTCGAAGCGGCGGCCGCGTCCCTGCGGGCGCAACGGTCGGCCATCTTGTGGATGTTGCCGCCCGCCTTGACGAGTTCGGACACGGTCTTGGGGAGCGAGTAGCGGAATCCCATCGACATATGGGCCGCGACCTCGCGTACCCGCCACCCCGCGCACAGGGACGGAGCGTCCCACTGCTCGGCCGACAGACCGTCCAACATGGCCGCCAGCTCCCGGCGTTCGGCCGCTATCAGCGCTTTGATGTCCATCGGTGTTCCGCTCTCCGTCCGTTCTGGAGCACTGGGGCCGGGGCCCGGCGTCAGGTGGTGCTCGAACTCCCCATGGCTACATGGTTCTTGATCCTTCCGTCATAAGTCCAAGAGCTTGATGTTCTCGTCACTAGAATCACCGGTTATGGAACTTCGGCAGCTGCAGTACTTCGTCGCTGTGGTGGAGGACGCCAACTTCACCCGCGCCGCCGCGCGTCTGCACGTGGCCCAGCCGGGGGTGAGCGCCCAGATCAGGCAGCTCGAACGGGAGCTGGGGCAGCCGCTGCTCGACCGCTCCGGCCGGTCGGTGACCGTGACGGAAGTGGGCGAGGCCGTACTCACCTACGCACGGGCCGCGCTCGCCGCGGTCGAGGGGATTCGGCAGACCGTGGACGAGTTCACCGGACTGCTCCGCGGCCATGTCGCGATCGGCCTGGTCTCGGGCGCCAGCATTGCCCACACCTTCGATGTGACCTCCCTCCTGGCCGATTTCCACGACGACCACCCCCAGGTCGAGATCTCCCTCACCGAAGACACCTCGGAGCGGATGCTCGCCGCGCTCCACCGTGGTGAACTGGACATCGCCGTGGCCGGCCTGCCCGGTCACGAGCCGCCGCCGGGCCTCTCCCTACAGGTCGTGGTCGACGAGCCCCTGGTCGCCGCCGTCACCCCGCACGACCCGCTCATGACGCACACGGGCCGTACGAGCGTCCCGCTGGCCGCGCTCCGCGATCGCCCGTTGATCAGCCTGCCGCGCGGCACCGGCCTGCGCGGGGTGCTCGAACGCGCCTGTACGGAAGCGGGGTTCCGGCCCCGCATCGCCTTCGAGGCAGCCGCCCCGCCCGTGCTGGCACAGCTCGCCGCCCGTGGTCTCGGCGTGGCCGTGGTGCCGGCGCTGCCGGCCGGCACGGCGTCGGACTTCGGGCTGCGGACGCTGGAGATCACCGACCCGCGGCCACGCGGCCGGATCGCGCTGGCCTGGCGTACGGAAGGGCCGGCCGGCCCCGCGGCACGGGCGCTGCTGGGGCGGCTGCGCACCGCTTTCCCCACGCCGGGCAGCGTCGCGCGGTGATGAACCGCCGGCTGACCGGCGCGGCGGAGAGCAGCCGGTATGGGTGACCTTCTCGACGGGCGCCGGTCACCAGGCCGCGGGCGCGTAGTCCTTCAGGAAGCAGCCGAAGAGGTCCTCGCCGAGCTCGCCGCGCACGATCGGGTCGTAGACGCGGGCCGCTCCGTCGACCAGGTCGAGCGGGGCGTGGAAGCCCTCGTCAGCCAGTCGCATCTTGTCGGGGTGCGGGCGCTCGTCGGTGATCCAGCCGGTGTCCACGGCGGTCATGAGGATGCCGTCGGTGTCCAGCATCTCCCGGGCGCTGGTGCGGGTGAGCATGTTCAGCGCCGCCTTGGCCATATTGGTGTGCGGGTGGCCGGCGCCCTTGTAGCCGCGGCTGAACTGGCCCTCCATCGCGGAGACGTTCACCACGTACTTACGGCGCGCAGAGGCCGCGGCCATGGCCGGGCGCAGCCGGCTCACCAGCAGGAAGGGCGCGGTCATATTGCACAGCTGGACCTCCAGGAGCTCGACCGGGTCGACCTCGTCCACCTTCTGGATCCAGCTGTTGGTCTCGTGCAGGTCCGGTACGAGCCCGCCCGCGTCGATCGCGGTGCCCGCCTCGATCCGGGCCGGCGAGGCGGAGCCGCTGGTCAGGGCGAGGGAGGTGAGGTTCTCGGCGGTCAGCGCGGGAAGGGCGGCCGTCGAGGCGGCGGGGAGGGCCGCGGGGGTGCCGCTGCCGAAGTGGCCGAGGACGAGGGAGGCGGGCAGCTCCCCGGCGGGCAGCGGTGCGGACTCGGCGGCGACCAGTTGTCCGTATGCCTCGGGCGACCGGCGGACGGTCTGGGCGGCGTTGTTGATCAGAATGTCCAGGGGGCCTTCGGCACTCACCTCGTCGGCGAGCGCGATGACCTGGGCCGGGTCGCGCAGATCGATCCCGACGATCTTCAGGCGGTGCAGCCACTCCGCGCTGTCCGGCATCGCCTTGAAGCGCCGGATCGCATCGTTCGGGAAGCGGGTGGTGATGGTGGTGTGCGCGCCGTCGCGCAGCAGGCGGAGCGCGATATACATGCCGATCTTGGCCCGGCCGCCGGTGAGCAGGGCGCGTCTGCCGGAGAGGTCGGTACGGGCGTCGCGGCGGGCCCGGTTCTCCTTGGCGCAGGGGCGGCAGAGCTGGTGGTAGAACGCGTCGACCTCGGTGTAACGGGTCTTGCAGGTGTAGCAGGACCGGGGCCGCTGCAGGATTCCGGCGATCTCCGTGGTCACGGAGCTGGTGAGGGCCAGGCCCTGCGTCTCGTCGTCGATCCGGTCGGACGCTCCGGTGGCCGTGGCCTCGGTCACCGCCCTGTCATTGGCTGTCTTGGCCGCCCGGCGTTCCTGTCGCCGACGCTGCTTGACCTTGCGGTAAATGCCGGCGGTGGCCCGGCGTATGGCGATCGCGTCGGGGTGGTCGAGCGGCAGCGCGTCAAGCTCCTCGATCACGCTCAGGCAGACCGCCATCCGCTCCGAGTCGATTCCCGCGCCATCGGCCCGGCCTGTTTCGGTCACCGTCATCGCCGCTGCCGCTTTCTGGATCGTATGGATCGTATGTTCGCTTCACGCTTCGGCGGAACTGTACGTATGCAGGGGCGGGTCCGCCAAACCCGGCCGGGGTGGTCAGGCTGCTGATCACGGCGCCATGTCCTCGGCAGGGCCCTCGACGCCCCGCGTCGCCGCCCCGCGGTTCGTACGGCGAAGGGCCCGGCGCTTCGCTAGACGCTGTTGGTTAATTCGGGGCCCTGCGTGACGTCGGCCTTCAAGACCTGGTTGTGGTCTTGAAGGCCGACGTTGTCGTATGGGGTGGGTGCGGGTGTCGATGCAGCCGAAGGGGTCGGGGGAGATCCCGGCGGAGACGGTGCGGATCGCGCAGGCCGCGTTCCCGAAGGGGAGCCTGGCGATCCGGGTGAGGGACGAGTTAGGTGTCCTGTTCACCGATGAGCAGTTCGCGGGCCTGTTTGCGGTGCGAGGCAAGCCTGCCTGGTCGCCGGGGCGGCTTGCGCTTGTGCTGGTGTTGCAGTTCGTGGAGGGGCTGACCGACCGGCAGGCCGCAGAGGCGGTGCGGGCCCGGATCGACTGGAAGTACGCGCTGGCACTGGAGCTGGCCGATCCAGGGTTCGACTTCTCCGTGCTGTCAGAGTTCCGGGACCGGCTGGTCAGCGCCGACGGCGGTCGGCCGGTGTTGGACGGCATCCTGACCGCCGCCCGGGAGAAAGGGCTGCTCAGCTGTGGTGGCAGGGCACGGACCGACTCTACGCATGTGCTGTCTGCGGCACGGGATCTGAACTGGCTGGAGCTTGTCGGCGAGAGTCTGCGGGCGGCACTGAACGCGGTGGCGTGCACCGAACCGGACTGGCTCGGCGCGCACGCCCTGCCGGACTGGTTCACCCACTACTCGACCCGCATCGAAGACTCCCGTTTCCCCAAGGCCCAGGCCAAGCGGGCTGAGGTGGGGCGCCGGATCGGCAGGGACGGCATGCGGCTGCTGGAGATGATGCGGGCCGATGACGCCCCCTTGGCGCTTCGGGCACTGCCGGAGGTGGAGCTCCTGCGGCAGCTGTGGATCCAGCAGTTCCACGTGGTGGAGGGCGAGGTGGAGCGGCGGGACCCAAAAGACCGGCCGCCGGGCGCCCAACGCCTGGTCACCCCCTATGACATCGAGGCCCGGGGAAGCGTCAAACGCGACATCTTCTGGGACGGCTTCAAGGTCCATCTCACCGAGACGTGCGAGCCGGGGACGGTGCACCTCGTCACGAATGTGGCCACCACCGCCGCCACCGTGCCCGACGACCGGATGGCCGCCGTCGTGCATACGGGCCTTGCCGAACGAGACCTCCTGCCCGGCGAGCACTGGGTCGACACCGGCTATGCCAATGCCGGCGCCCTGGCCGCCGCCCAGCGTGATCACGGGATCGCGCTGCACGGACCGCTGAAGTCCGTGACCGTCCCGCACGCCCGTGGTGAGGCCGCCTACGGGCAGGACGCGTTCACCATCGACTGGGACAACCAGCACGTGCCTGCCCAAACGGTGTCACCAGCACACAGTGGCACCAGCGCCGTTCGGAAGACGGGCTGCCGGCCATCCGGGTCCGGTTCTCTCCGGCCGACTGCCGCACCTGCCCCCAGCTGCGGGCATGCGTCAACTCCCCCAACGCCCAACGCCGGGAGATCAACCTCAAACCCCGCGAGGAATACGAAGCGCTTCAGCAGGCCCGCAAGCTCCAGCAGACCGATGAGTGGAAGGACCGCTACAAGATCCGTGCCGGGGTAGAGGGCACTGTCTCCCAGGCGGTACAGCCTGTGGTCTGCGTAGATCCCGCTACCGCGGCCTAGCCAGGACCAGCCTTCAGCACCAGCTCACCGGCGCCGCGACCAACCTCATCCGCATCAATGCCTGGCTTACCGGCCAACCCCACGCCCGCACCCGCACCAGCCCCCTCGCAGCACTTCGCCCCGCCGCATAACGACGGGGCGAAGTAACCAAGGCCCGAATTAACCAACAGCGTCTTCGCTAGCGCCGGGCCCTTGTCATGCCTCAACCGTGAGTTGTCACATCACCTCACCGAGTCGTGACTCAGCTCGATGTCGTATTCGGTGTGTCCGGCCGACCTCAGGCGCAGCGGGGCGGCGACCGGCGGGTAGCCGCTGGCGATCAGTGTGTAGTCGCCGCCGTCGAGGTCGGTGAAGACGTACTCGCCGTCCTGGCCGCTGGTGGCGGTGCCCACCACATTGCCCGCGGGGTCGAGCAGGGTCACCCGGGCGTCGTCCACCGGGACGCCGCGCACCGTGCGTACGGTGCCGCGGACCCGAGCGCCGGGCGTCAGCCGGATCACATACCGGTTGCGGGTGCCGGCGGTGACCTCGACCTGGAGGGCGGACGGGCGGTGGTGCTCGGCGCTGACGGCCAGGGTGTAGCTGCCCGGGGTCAGTTCGCCGAACGCGAAGCCGCCGTCCTGGCCTGCCACGTCCGAGGCCACGACCTCGCCGCGTACGTCCGTGGCCACGACGAGTGCGCCGGGCATCGGGGCGTCGCCCTTCTCCGCACGGACCTCACCGGCCAGGCCGGCCGCGCCGCTGAGGGTCAGGTCGTAGGAGAGCGGCTCGTTGCCCACCACGACGGTCATGGCCTGCGGCCGGCGGGCGCCCGCGGAGCCGATCAGGACATAGGTGCCGGCGCCGGTCGTGGGCAGTGCGTAGCCGCCGTCGGCAGCGGTCGAGGTACGGCCGAGCTGCCGGCCGCCCACGCTGATCAGGGTGACCGCGGCCTGCGCCACCGGCCTGCCGTCGCCGTCCCGGACCGTTCCCCGGATCAGAGGGCCGGTCGCGTCGGCCACGGAGGTGGCCGTGTCGGGATGAGGGGCGGGTTCCGGGTCCGCGGGGGGCTCGGCGACGGCCGGTACGGCGTCGGCGGCCGGGGTGTCGGACGGCTCGGTCCCCGCCGGGGTGCGGGCGCCGTCGGCAGCGCCGGCCGCCGCCTCGGCCTCGGCCTCGGCGCGTGCCTGCAGACCGGAGAGCTGCCGCAGCGGCACCTCCTTGATGAACAGCATCAGCAGGAAGGCGAGTGCGACAACGATCGCCCCCATGAGGAACACGGTGTGCATCGAGTCGGCGAAGCCGCGCTTGAACGGCTCGGCCAGTCGCGGATCGAGGTGCTGGATGAACGACGAGTCGCTGAGCACCCCCGAGGAGTTTCCGTTGCCGGGGTGCTTGAGCATGTCCAGCACGGGCTTGTTGGCGGGATCGCGCAGCACGGCGGGGTCGTGCAGCGCGGCCCGGAAGCCCTCGGTGGACGCGGCGCTGCGGAACGCCGCGGCAATCTTGTCACCGACCGTGCTGAACAGCACCGACAGGAAAATCGCGGTACCCGCGGTGGCGCCCATCTGACGGAAGAACGTGGACGAGGCGGTCGCCACTCCCATGTCGCGAGGCGGCACCGCGTTCTGCACGGCCAGCACCAGGGTCTGCATACAACCGCCCAGACCGAGGCCGAAAACCAGCATGAAGAGCATGGTCTCCCACAGCGGGGTGTCCCACTGGACCTCGAAGTGGAAGAGGAGCATCGCCAGGATCATCAGCGCGGTACCGATGATCGGGAAGATCTTGTAGCGGCCGGTCTTGGCGGTGATCTGGCCGGAGGCGATCGAGGAGATCAGCATGCCCGCCATCAACGGCAGCATTTCCAGGCCGGACTTGGTGGGGCTGGCGCCCTTCACGATCTGGAGGTACTGCGGGATCATCAACATCCCGCCGAACATGCCCATACCGATCAGCACGGACAGCAGGCTGGTCTTGCTGAAGGTGCCGTTGCGGAACAGCCGCATCGGGATCAGCGCATCGTCGCCGACCCACCGCTCGACGAAGATCCAGGCGATGATGCCGACGGCGCCGATGGCGTAGCACGCGATCGACCGGGACGAGTCCCAGCCCCACTCCCGGCCCTGCTCCGCGACGAGCAGCAGCGGCACGACGCCGACGGAGATGGTGAGCGCGCCCCACCAGTCGATGCGGTGATCGCGCCTGGTGTGCGGGATGTTGAGGACCTTGGCGACCACGAACAGCGCGAGAATGCCGATCGGTACGTTGACCAGGAAGACCCAACGCCAGCCGGTGATGCCCAGCAGCTGGTCCTGCCCGGCGAGGGCCCCGCCGATCAGCGGCCCCGCCACGCTGGACGTGGCGAAGGTGCCCAGCATGTAGCCCTGGTACCGGGCGCGTTCCCGGGGCGGGACGATGTCACCGATGATCGCCAGCGCCAGCGACATCAGACCACCGGCGCCGAGACCCTGCACCGCCCGGAACGCGGCCATTTCGTTCATCGAGGTGGAGAAGGTGCACAGGACCGAGCCCACGACGAAGATGCTGATCGCGGCCAGGTAGTACGGCTTGCGGCCGTACAGGTCGGACAGCTTGCCGTACAGCGGTGTGGCGATCGTCGAGGTGATCAGATACGCAGTGGTCGCCCAGGCCTGCTGGCTGAGGCCGTGCAGATCGTCGGCGATGGTCCGGATGGAGGTGCTGACGATGGTCTGGTCGAGGGCGGCCAGGAACATCCCCAGCATCAGGCCGCTGAGGATGGTGAGTATCTGACGGTGACTCAGGTCTACCGGTCCGGGTATCGCCTTGGCCCCCGCCTCGGGCGGAGAGGTGGCTGTGCTCATGTACGTGTCTCTCCCTGCTCCACGGATGCGCCCTGGTCTCCCCCGGGGCCCAGCCGTGTGTGTTGTCGTTCTGCCATGTCCTCGTTGAGCCGGCCCATCAGCCGGATCAGATCGGCCCGGTCCTGGGGCGACCACGATGCGAGCAGCCCGGCCAGTTCGGCATCGCGCTGACGGCGGTAGTTCTCGAAGGCGGCACGCCCCGCATCGGTCGCGGCCAGCAACACACCACGGCGGTCCTCCGGGTCCGGGCGACGGGCGACCAGACCCCGCTCGACCAGTGAGCGCACCTGGCGGCTGACCGTCGACAGGTCGAGGAACGCATCGGCGGCCAGGTCGGTCGCCCGCCGGTCCCCGCCGACCACCAGCCGGGCCAGCAGCACCCGGTCGGCGGCGCCACCGTCGGTCTTGGCGCGCTGTTTCCAGGCCGCGATCAGCCGGGAGAAGCGGACGATCTCCGCCCCCAGCCCGGCAGCAGCCTCATCCAGCTTCGACGAGGCGGTGACCTGCGGGGCCGCCCCGTCGCAGGCATGGAGCGTGCCGTTACTCATCGTCGTGATCCTTCGCATTGATGCAGTGATGCGGTGGTGCAGTGCCGCGGTGACGTTCTGTCGAATCCGCTGAATACATTGCTTGTACCTAGCAAGCCTATCGGCTGGGGATGACTGCTCCGCACCGCCCAACAACGGTGCCAGGAAGAGGAGATGGGGCCGCGGGGCGGCGCGCGGCCCCGTCCACCCGCCGCCCCCGTCCGGGGCACCACCCGCAGAACACGCCCCGCAGCGGCACGTATCCCCACCCGCCGACCCCCGACGCCCACGGAGTAGGGTGCCCGACCGTGACCGAACCGGACTTCCTGCGCACCACCCGGACGTTCTACGACGCCGTGGCCACCGACTATGCCGATCGTTTCCGCGACGCGCTGGCGGCCAGGCCGCTGGACCGGGCGGTGCTCGCCGGGTTCGCCGAACTCGTGCGGGCCGCCGATGCCGGGCCGGTCGCCGACCTCGGGTGCGGCCCCGGCCGTGTGACGGCGCACCTCGACGCCCTGGGGCTGTCCGTATTCGGGATCGACCTGTCACCGCAGATGGTCGCGTTCGCCCGGCGCGAGCCCGACGAGGGCGCGGAGACCACCCAGCAGGCCTGTCTGATGGCCCGCAAACCGGCCGACATCCCCCGGCCGTGACGCCCACCCGGGAGACCCTTGTGCACCTTCCCCCCGAACTCCTCACGCTGCTGCGCCGGCCGAGCATCTGCTACCTGGCCACCTCGATGCCGGACGGTTCGCCGCAGCTGACCCAGACCTGGGTCGACACGGACGGCGAGCATGTGCTCATCAACAGCGTCCAGAGCCATGTAAAGACCAGGAACATCGGGCGCGATCCCCGTGTGGCCGTCGCCATCTCATCCCCGGACAACCCCTCGCGCTACTTCCAGGTGCGCGGCCGGGTGGTCAAGATCACCACCGAGGGCGCGGTGGACCACATCGAGACGCTCGCCCAGAAATACCTCGGCACTCCCTACCCCTGGTACGGAGGCCGCGACGAAGTGCGCGTGCTCTTCGTCATCGAACCGGAGAGCATCAGCAGCATGGGTTAGCTAGTGCGGGTGGGTCGGGGGCGCTGCCGCTGCGTACGGCGCATCCAACCAGCCCGTGTCGAGCGCCTCGTTGCCGTCGTGGACCACGAACTCCCGCTCGGTGGAGGCGATTTCGTAGCCCGCTGCACTCAGCCGGCCCGCCAGCTCGTCCAGCCGCTGCCCCGCCGTCCGTATGCCGGCCATCCGGCACCGCTGCGTCACAAACCGCTCCAGCCGGCCGTCCGCCCGCACCCTGCGGGCGTTGCGTGAGAGGTGCGCGCAGTGTCCCTCGACGAGGGACAGCAGCGGGGCGAGCGGAGCGGAGCGCTCCAGCAGCAGCTTGAGGTGATGTTCGAAGTAGTAGTGCGGCCCGAGGCGCGCGGCTTCCTCGTCCGTGCGGGGTACGCCCGCGCTCCACGGCGTCGCCTCGATCTTTGTCCGCACCACGTCGAGACCCGCGGCGCGCAGTCCGTCCGCCTCCGCGGCGGCCTCGGCCCGGACCGTGTCGTACGTCCCGGAGCCGCGCATCGTCAGCAT
Source organism: Streptomyces inhibens (assembly GCF_003389455.1). GTDB lineage: Bacteria > Actinomycetota > Actinomycetes > Streptomycetales > Streptomycetaceae > Streptomyces > Streptomyces inhibens. Next base: position 40,405 of record NZ_QUAC01000073.1, read on the forward strand.
CGGCTGCGAGGGCACCTCCCCCTGCTCCAGCACGATGTGCACGCACTTCAGTCCCCGCGCCGCCGCGTAACCGGCCAGCCGCTGCGCACCGGCGCGGTCGCCGTCGTCCCGGACGGTGAGATGCACCTCGAAGTCCCCCGTGAACACAGGGGGCGCGGGCTCGGTCGTCCCGGCCCCCTGCATCGCTGTGCTGCCACCGATTGCGCCCATCCCGAGATGATCACATGGCGGCAGGTGGCGGGTGGCTGCCGGTCATCCGGCGGCGGGGGCCCCGCACTGTTCGTGGTCCTTGACCACGGTGAGCGTGATCTTCTTGCCTTCCAGGGGCGTGCCCGGCGCCGGGTTCTGGCCGCAGACCTTCCAGGAGCCGGGCCAGAGCACCAGGCGGCGCGCCCCGAGGCCGTCCTTGAACTGAATGGTGGTGTCGTAGTTCAGCGCCTGGTAAGCGTTGACCAGGCCCTTGCCGGTCACGTCGGGCATGGTCCTTCCGTCGGCGTGGGCCACACCGGCCAGTGCCAGCGCGGAGAGGGTCAGGGCTACGGCGGTGACGGCCTTCGCGGTGACCGTCTTTGTGAGGAGGGTCTTTGTGGGGTTCGTCTTGGCGGGGAGGGGGTGCGCCGTGGTGGGCTCTGCGGTGATCGTTTCTTTCACCACCTGGAAACGACCGTCGTGAGGGTCGGTCACCTGTCGCTGGGCCGCTCGGTACAGCGCGCGCTCACGTATCCGGGGAGCCTGGAGCCGGGTCCGTGCCGGCTGTGCGGGCGGCTGTGGGTGCGGTGTCCTGACCGCCCGCCAGCTCGCGGGCCAGTGCGACGCGGGAGAGCAGTACGGCGCCCCACAGGACCAGCGCGATGCCCAGACATTCGGGGACCAGCCACCAGCCGGCGCGGAGCCGTTCGTCGAAGAGGGTGACGCCCAGCGACAGGCTGACCAGCGCGTCTCCGAGGGTGAGGACCGGCTGCGAGGCGGTCAGCGGGCCGGACTGCATGGCGTTTTCGAAGAGGAAGAGGGCCGCCACTCCGACGGCCGCGAAGGCGTAGGTCTGCCATGAGACGAAGAATTCGGCAGGGCCGCCGATCTGCCAGGTATAGGTGGCGTCCTTCATCAGGGCCGCGGTGAGTGCGTACGCGACCGCTGCCGCCGCGGCGAAGCAGGCCGCCCGTACCCCGCCCGCCCCTTGGCGCAGCGCGGCGCCGACCGCCGTGGCGATCACCACGGCGCAGACGACGAGGGCGGGCACCCAGCGGCTGAACGGGGCATGGTCGGTGCCGATGGTGGGCGCGGCGGACGCCAGGGCGGTGCCGAGTCCGACGACGAGCAGGCCCACCCCCGTCCAGCCGCCGCGCGGGATCCGTCCTCCGAGGAGCAGCCGTCCGATGAGCAGGGCGAGCGGCAGTTCGAGGACGAAGATGGGCTGGACCACCGACAGCGCGCCCTGGGACAGCGCCAGCGCCTGGAAGCAGGCCGCGGCGATGACCGCGAGCATCCCGCCGAGCCATGCGGCGCGGTGCAGCAGATCGACGAACAGGCCGAGGCGCAGGCCGGTGGACAGCGGCACCGTGCGCGCCGCACGTCGCTGCAACACCGTGGCCAGCGCATTGCTGGCCGCCGCGAGCAGTGCGAACAGCACGGCCGGCCACATGGCTACGCACCTACCTCCTCGTCGGCCGCCCAGACACCGGGGCGGCGCCGGCACTCGGCTTTGACGCTATCCGTGCGGCGCCGTGGACCGCCTGCCGACACGGGCGCCGGACGGCCGCATTCGCTGCGCCGGACGACCGCATCCGGCGTCCGCCACCTTGGCCGCCCGGTGGCAGATCTTGCCGCGGCAGCACAGAACCACCAGGTCAGCGCCGGTGTCCGCAGGGCCGTAGGTGGCGCAATATTGCGGCAACACCTCCGGCCGGATGGCGTCGGTATGGTCCTCCGCATGCCGGCCGACGTGCCGGCGGGTGCCCTCCTCCGCACTCCCCTTTCCCTCTCCGCCACCCGTGTCCTGGAGACCGCCATGCCTCTTGCGCCCCAGCGGGCCGATGTGCCCGTGACGATCGACGAGTCCAAGTGCATCGACGGCTGCACGCTGTGCGTCGACATGTGCCCGCTCGACTCGCTCGCCATCGATCCGGCCGGCAACAAGGCGTATATGCACGTCGACGAGTGCTGGTACTGCGGCCCGTGCGCCGCTCGCTGTCCCACCGGCGCGGTCACGGTCAACATGCCCTATTTGTTGCGATGAGAGGCACGTCCCATGCAGTACGTCTTCATGAAGCGCACGATCCCCCTCGCGGCCGCGGTCCTGCTCCTCCCCCTCGCTCTCACCGGCTGCGGCAGCGAAGCGGCGGCGGGCGACGGCAGAACCGTCACGGTGACCGTCGGCTATCAGTCCAAGACCATCAACACCGTCACCGCCGGCACCCTGCTGCGCTCGCTCGGCTCCTTCGAACGTGAACTGCGCGCCCAGGGCAGGCGCGACGGCAAGACGTACCGGGTGCGGTGGCAGGACTACGCGACCGGTGCCCCGATCACCGCGCAGATGGTCGCCGGGAAGGTCGACATCGGTTCGATGGGCGACTTCCCGCTGCTCATCAACGCCGCCCGCGGCAAACAGCTGCACGCCCCGACCCGGCTGGTCTCGGTCACCGGCTACAACCTGCGCGGGGCGCTCAACACCATTGTCACCAAACCCGGATCCGGCCTGCGCTCGCTGTCGGACCTGCGCGGCAAGAACGTCTCCAGCAGCGTCGGTTCGGCCGCCGACGGCACCCTCGTACGGGCCCTGCAACGGGCCGGGCTCGACCCGGAACAGGACATCCACAAGCTCAACCAGCAGCCGGCCGTGGGCGCCTCGGCGCTCCAGTCGGGCAGCGTGGACGCCCTTTCGCAGTTCGTTGCCTGGCCGGGGCTGCTCGCCTTCCAGGGCAAGGCGCAGGCGCTCTACGACGGCGGCGCGCTCGGCCTGCCCACCTTCCACGGCGTGACCGTACGGGGCGGCTTCGCCGACTTGCACCCCGCCGTGGTCAAGGCGTTCCTCGCCGCGCAGCGGGACGCGACCCGCTCTCTGCAGGCCCACCCGGTCGACGCCGCCCAGCAGGTCGCGAAGGCCACGGGGCTGCCGCCCGAGGTGGTCTACCTCTACGACGGAGCCGGCGGCCTCGCCACCTTCGATCCCACCCTCAAGCCGCAGCTGATTGCCGCGCTGAAGAAGGACGTACCGGTGCTGCGGGCGGCCAAGCTGACCGGGCCGGTCAATGTTGACTCGTTCGTTGACTCGTTTGTCGATGACCGTTACGTCAAGGAGAGTTACGGCAGCGGGTACGCCAAGGCCCTGCGCTCCACCGCCCACCCGTCGGCCGACGAGGTATGGCTGCGCGGTGAGGTGCGCACCCACTCCTTCGACGGCCCGCCGGCCCTGCTGCGGTTCGTTGCCGCGCACCGGGGCACGGTGCGGGCCGCGTATGTGGCGGACGCGACGACCGGCAGCCGCTGGTTCGCCGACAAGTCGGTCTGGGTCCGCGACGGCGCGCGGCTGCTGCCCTTCGCCACCCCGGCCACCGCCGACGCCTGGACACGGCGCCACCCCGGTGCGCACACCCTGAGCTACGCCACCGCGCTGGAACAGTCCCGGTGAGCGCGCCCGCCTCCGCCCGCTCGGTGCCCGCACCACCGGCAGCCGTCGTTCCAGGGCCGGTGTTCCCAGGCCGCCGGCCCTGGCCCGGGGCCCGCCACGCCCGGCGTACGGCGGCGGTCCTCGCGGCGCTCGCCGTATGGCAGTTGCTCGCCCAGTTCCGGGTGGACCTATGGCTGCGGTTCTCGCAGTTCCCGACGGTCATCGAGACGGCTCGCGAGTTCGGCCGGCGGCTCGGCACCGCCACGTACTGGCAGGACGTCTCCGACAGCCTGACCCGGATCGTCGCCGGTTTCGCCCTCGCGGCCGTCCTGGGTGTGGCCGTCGGTACCGCGATCGCGCGCTCCTCCGTCGCCTCCGATCTGCTCGGCCCGCTGCTCGAAGTGCTGCGGCCGATACCGGCGATCGCACTGGTGCCGGTGGCGATCCTGCTGTTCCCCAGCAATGAACAGGGCATCGTCTTCATCACCTTCGCCGCGGCGTTCTTCCCGGTCACGGTCTCCACCCGGCATGCGGTGCGGGCGCTGACGCCCGTCTGGGAGGAGGCGGTCCGCACGATGGGCGGCGGCCGGTGGCGGGTCCTGTGGTCGGTGGTGCTGCCGGGGGCGCTGCCCGGGATCCTGGGCGGGCTGTCGGTGGGCATCGGCGTCTCGTGGATCTGTGTGATCTCCGCCGAGATGATCTCCGGCGAGTACGGCGTGGGGTACCGCACCTGGCAGGACTACACCATCGTCGACTACCCGGGCGTCTTCGTCGGGATGGCCACCATCGGCCTGCTCGGCCGGCTCACCTCCACGGCGGTGGAACTGCTGGGCCGGCGCCTGACCCGGTGGCTGCCGCGGACCGCGAGCGGCACGGTCACATATCCGGGCGGCCGTCTCCACCGACGTGCGGCCGGACGGGTGCGGGCCGGGGCCGGTGGTGCGGTCGACGCAGCAACCCTCCGCAGAGAGCGAGAGCCATCGTGACCGGCACCGATGTCACCGTCACCATCGCGGCTCCCACTCAGGCTCCTGGACAGGGCATGCGGCTGACCCTCGCCGATGCCGTCCTCGGCCGGCCCGGCGCCCCCGTCCTGCGCGGCCTGGACCTCGATGTCGCGCCGGGCGAGATCCTCACCGTCGTCGGTCCCTCCGGCTGCGGCAAGTCCACCCTGCTCCGCACCCTGGCCGGTCTGCTGCCGCCGCTCGGCGGCCGGCTGAGCCAGGACGGCGCGCCTCTCGAAGGCCCCGCCGCCGACCGTGCGCTGGTCTTCCAGGAGGACGCGCTGCTGCCCTGGCGCAGCCTGCGGGCCAACGTCGAACTCCCGCTGGCCGTCCGGGGAGTGGCGCGCACGGAGCGCCGTGCGCGGGCCGAGGACTGGCTGGCCCGGGTCGGTCTCACCGAGCACGCCGGCCGGCTGCCGCACCACGTCTCCGGGGGCCAGCGACAGCGCGCCCAACTGGCCCGCGCACTGGCCGGACGGCCGCGCGCCGTCCTGATGGACGAGCCTTTCGGCGCACTGGACGCACAGACCCGGGCGGGGATGCAGCAGTTGCTGGTGACGGTGCTGCACGGCACTCGGGCCACGGTCGTCTTCGTCACCCACGACGTGGACGAGGCGCTGTTCCTGGGTGACCGGGTCGCGCTGCTGGGCACCGGCCGGGTGCTGGACGTACCGCGGCCGCGCGACCGCGGGGCATCCGCCGACCCGGCGACGGTCGCACTGCGCCGCGAGGTCCTGGCATCCCTGGGCGACCGGCCCGGCGCCTGACCGACCGGCCCGGGATTCGCCCCTCACCGTCCCCTCTACCCGACCGGCGCCGTATCCGACGTGCCCCGGCAACCGAAAGGCACCGCCATGGAGATCCCCCCGCTCGCTTCCGCCGAGGAGCTGTCCTGCGACGTCCTCGTCATCGGCGGTGGCACCGCCGGGACCATGGCGGCGCTCACCGCCGCCGAACACGGCGCATCCGTCCTGCTGTTGGAGAAGGCGCATGTCCGCCACTCCGGCGCGCTCGCCATGGGCATGGACGGCGTCAACAACGCCGTCGTCCCCGGCCGCGCGGAGCCCGACGACTACGTCGCGGAGATCACCCGCGCCAACGACGGCATCGTCGACCAGTCCACCGTCCGCCAGACCGCGACCCGAGGCTTCGCGATGGTGCAGCGGCTGGAGTCGTACGGCGTGAAGTTCGAGAAGGACGAACACGGCGAGTACGCGGTCCGGCAGGTGCACCGCTCCGGCTCGTACGTACTGCCGATGCCGGAGGGCAAGGACGTCAAGAAGGTCCTCTACCGGCAGCTGCGGCGCCGTGAGATGCGCGAGCGGATCCGCATCGAGAACCGCGTGATGCCGGTGCGGGTGCTGACGGCGGACGGGCGCGCGGTGGGCGCGGCGGGCTTCCACACCCGTACGGGACGGTTCGTCCGCGTCCGCGCGGGCGCGGTGATCCTCGCGACCGGCGCCTGCGGACGGCTCGGCCTTCCGGCCTCCGGCTACCTCTACGGCACGTACGAGAACCCCACCAATGCGGGCGACGGCTACGCCATGGCCTATCACGCAGGCGCCGAGCTGACCGGCATCGAGTGCTTCCAGATCAACCCGCTGATCAAGGACTACAACGGCCCGGCCTGCGCGTACGTCGCCAACCCGTTCGGCGGCTACCAGGTCAACCGGCACGGCGAGCGGTTCGTCGAGTCCGACTACTGGTCGGGGCAGATGATGGCGGAGTTCGCGGCCGAGGTCGCCTCCGAGCGCGGCCCGGTCTATCTGAAGCTGAGCCACCTTCCGGAGGAGTCCGTCTCCGCGCTGGAGACGATTCTGCACACCACCGAGCGTCCCACCCGCGGCACCTTCCACGCCGGGCGCGGCCACGACTACCGCACCCATGACGTGGAGATGCACATCTCCGAGATCGGTCTGTGCGGGGGACATTCGGCGTCGGGCGTACGCGTGGACGAGCATGCCCGGACCACCGTGCCGGGCCTGTACGCGGCCGGCGACCTGGCCTGTGTCCCGCACAACTACATGATCGGCGCGTTCGTCTTCGGCGATCTGGCGGGCGCGGACGCGGCCCGGCACCGGGCGTACGAGGGCGAGTTGCCCGCCGACCAGCTGCACGATGCCCATGAGCTGATCTACCGGCCGCTGCGCCACCCCGACGGCCCGCCCCAGCCGCAGGTCGAGTACAAGCTCCGCCGTTTCGTCAACGACTATGTCGCCCCGCCCAAGAGCGGCGCCCGTCTGTCGCTGGCCGTCGAGCACTTCGAGCGGATGCGCGCCGACATCGCCGGCATGGGCGCCCGCACCCCGCACGAACTGATGCGCTGCGCCGAGGTCACCTTCATCCGCGACTGCGCCGAGATGGCCGCCCGGTCGTCACTGGCCCGCACCGAGTCCCGCTGGGGCCTCTACCACGAGCGGACGGACCATCCGCAGCGCAACGACAGCGACTGGCTGCACCATCTCGACCTGCGCAAATCCGCCACGGGACGGATGGAGTTCAGCGCGCGCCCGGTGGAGCCGTACCTCGTCCCGGTCGAGGAGTACGCCCCGACGGGCGGCGCTCCCCGGTTCATCGGCGAGGTCCATCCCGAGCAGGTCGCGACGGCGGGACGGCGGGATACACCGCCGGTGGGTTCGGCGGACGCGGGCTCGGCGGAGAAGGCTTCTGCGGCGAAGGTTTCCGCGGGGACGGGTGCCGGGGCGACGGGTGCCGGTGTCGGGGCCGGAGCCGGTTCCGTACGCGCGGCCGGAGCCCCGGCAGGAGCCGATCCCGCCCCCGGCCCCTCCCCCCGCATCCTCGACCTGCTCGCCCTCGCCGAGGACCAGCCGGACCTCCCCACGCTGCGCCCGTACCTCGCCGACCCCGACCCGGCCGTCCGCCGCGCCGCCGTCGACACGCTCACCGAAAGCGTCCCCGCCGGCACGGGCCGGGCCCTCGCCACCGCCCTCGCCGATACCGACCCTGCCGTACGGGCGGCCGCCGGCGCCTCGCTGCGCGAACTGGTCGAGGTCCTCCCGCCGGAACCCGATCTGCGGGAACCGCTGGTCGCCGCCGTGCACGGGCCCGATGCCCCCGTCCGGTCGGCGGCCGTGGACGTACTGCGCGCGCTCCGGCTCGGCGACCGGGCGCTGTTCGCCGCCGCGCTCACCGACCCTGCCGTGGAGGTCCGTATCCAGGCCGTCCGTGCCCTGGTCTCCATCGACGCGGCCGACGAACTCCAGAGCGCCGCCACGGACCCTTCCCGCGAGGTCCGGGTGGCCGCCGCACACGGCCTCGGCACCGTCGGGAGCGCCGGCGACCTGGCGGCGCTGGTGCGCGACGAGGATCTCCTCGTACGGGCCGCGGCGCTGGCGGCCCTGGCCACCACCGGCTGCCCGCCGCCCTACGACGCGATGGCCGTCGCGGCACTCGGCGACACCGCCTGGCAGGTCCGGGCCGGCGCCGCCACGGCCCTGGCCGCCGCCGAACCCGAACTCGCCGTGCCCGCGTTGCGCTCCGCCCTCTCCGACCCGCATGCGGACGTGCGCAAGGCCGGGGTCCTCGCACTGCGCGCCCACTCCGGGCGGGCGGACGCCCTGCGCGCGCTGGCCTCGGTCGCCGAGGACCCGGACGCCGATGTCCGCGCGTACGCCCGGCTCGTATCGAAGGGGTGAGGCAGAAAGGGTGGGGCGGGCGGGGAGACAAGCTCCCGGGTGGGCCGGCCGGGTGAGGGAGCGCCTCATGCATTCGGGTCGTCCGGGTGGCCCGCCGGGGCCGGTGGCTGAAGGCTGAGGGCGCGTCCGTACCGCCCAAGGAGTTCTCGATGGCCCCCACGTACCGCTACGACGAGCTGAGCGCGCTGTTCATCAACTGCACGCTCAAGCGTTCCCCGGAGACGAGCAACACCGAGGGGCTGGTCGACAAGAGCCGCGGTCTGATGGCGGAGAACGGTGTCACGACCGAGGTGATCCGCGCGATCGACCACGACATCGCGACCGGTGTGTGGCCGGACATGACGGAGCCCGGCCGGCAGTCCGATGCCTGGCCCGAGCTGTATGCCAAGGTGCAGGCCGCCGACATGCTGGCGCTGTGCGGGCCGATCTGGCTCGGCGACAACAGCTCGGTGATGAAGCAGGTCATCGAGCGGCTCTACGCCTGCTCCAGCGTGCTCAACGACCGTGGCCGGTACGCCTACTACAGCCGGGCGGGCGGCTGTCCGATCACCGGAAACGAGGACGGGATCAAGCACCGCGCCATGAACGTCCCCTACAGCCTTCAGCACCTCGGCTACACCATTCCGCCGCAGGCCGACGCCGGCTGGATCGGTGAGGCCGGGCCCGGACCCTCGTATCTGGATCCGGGGTCGGGCGGCCCGGACAACGACTTCACCAACCGCAACACGACGTTCATGTCCGGGAACCTGATGCCCATCGCGGCGATGCTCAAGCAGGCGGGCGGCATCCCGGCACATGGCAGCCGGCGCACCGAGTGGGACGCCGGCTGCCGGGCGGACTCCCCCAACCCCGAGCATCGCTGAGCACACGGGGTGCCTACCGACCCGCTCCCCACCCGGTGGCCCCGGTACGTCGAGTTCGCGCCGAGCGTCCTGGTCGCCGGAGGGCTCGTCTGGGACTCGCTGTCGCCGCAGGACTACTGGGGAGATCCCATGCTGACGGCGGCCAGCGTGACGGCCGGTGCGCTGCTCTCCCTGCGGCACACCCTCGCGGTCGGCGCCGCGATCGTCGTCGGCGTCTTCGCACTGACGGTGAAGGACGGCACCGCCCACGGCATCGAGGGCCATCTGGAGCTCGTCAACACCCTGTTCGCCGCGCTCATGGGTCTCGGCGTGAACCGGGTGATCGCCCGCCACGGACGCCATCTGGACGTGGTGCGTACGGTGGCAGAGGCCGCCCAGCGTGCCGTGCTGCCCGCCCCGCCGGAGCGCATCGGTTCGCTGACCATCGCGGCGCGCTACCAGGCCGCGCAGACCGAGGCGCACATCGGCGGTGATGCCTACGCCGTCCAGCGGACCCCCTTCGGTGTCCGGCTGCTGATCGCCGACGTACGCGGCAAGGGGCTGGGCGCGGTGAGCGCGGTGTCGGTGCTGCTCGGCGCGTTCCGCGAGGCCGCAGAGCAGGAGCCGGAGCTGACGGCGCTCGCCGACCGGATGGAACGCGCGCTGCTGCGGGAGAGCGAGCAACTCTCGGAGGAGAACCGGCTGGAGGGCTTCATCACGGCCCTGCTCTGTGAAATTCTCCCGGACGCCACGGGGCTGCGGGTGCTGAACTGCGGCCATCCCCCGCCGTACCTCTGCCACGACGACGAGGTGCGCGCCCTGGAGGCCGTCGATCCGGGCCTTCCGCTGGGGATGGGCGCGCTGGGCGTGGCACGGCCGGCCCCCGTCGACTGGCCGTTCCCGGCGGGCAGCACGCTGCTGCTGGTCACCGACGGTGTGACGGAGGCCCGGGACCACGCCGGAGCGTTCTACGATCCGGCGACGCAGCTGGCGGGCCACGGGCCGTTCCAAGATCCCGAGGAAGTGATCGGCCTGTTGGCGCGGGAGGTCGAACGCTGGACCGGCGGGCCGCGCGACGACGATATGGCGGTCCTGGCGATCACCCGGCAGCCCCTCGGCAATGCGGCAAAGGTAAAACCCATGCCCCAGGGGCCAGGTTGACCCTTTTTCATACCCCTTTCGGAATTTCTTCGTGTGCTGCGGAACTTCCGGCGGGTGGGATGAGAAGATCAACCAGAGCATCAGCATCCGCACCGAGCGATTCCACGCTCCTGCGCAGATCGGAGTTGATGTGTCCGACAACAGATCAGCCCTGCTCAGCCAGCGCGCCGCCGTCATTTTTCTCCTGGGCGCCCTGATCGCCCTGGGCGCCGGTGTACTCACCTGCTGCAACGGCGGCACCCTTGCTTCCGCGGCCCTCGTCGGCGGCGCTGCATTCGGTGCCGGCGTCACCTTTTTCCATACGGTCATCGACTGAGGTATGGGGTCGTGAGTTCCCGCCCGGGATATTCATGGCACGCTCCGCTGATAAACGGCGCTATCCGTGAAGATACGCCCCCGTCCGCGAGACGGCCGATTGCGGCGCAATTTCTTTCGGTGTGCCTTCGGCCACGATCTCACCCCCCGCGGCGCCGCCTGCCGGGCCGAGATCGATGACCCGGTCGGAGGCGCGGATGACGGCAGCACCTCGACGTCGTGCTCGATGACCGGCACGGTGTTGCCCAAGTCCCGCAGCCGGCACAGCACTTCGATCGGGCGGGTGGTGTCGGCCGGGTGCAGGCCGATGGGCCTTCTCGCGGTAGGCGGCGGCGTCGACGCGCTGGGCGTCGGCAAGCGCGTGCACCGGCAGCCGGGTGTCGAAGGTGAAGCCGTAGTGCGTGGTGCAGGCGCGTGCCCTTGATGCGGATCGCGTGGCTGCTGGCATCCATGCCTTCAAGTGTTCCTGTGCATTCTTCTTGAGACTTTTCGCCCGAGGAGGCGTACTGAGCCGTGATCCAGCGTGGGTAACCTTCAAATCGTGCGGAAAGTACGCGACGCCGGGATCCTGCCGCCCTTGCCCGCGGCCCCCGGCCGGTTACCGCGCGTTCGGAGCCGGGCACCGGCACGCTCTGCTGACGTACCGGTCGCTCGCACGGGGGTACGGCACGGGCGCCACGCAAGCGCTCATGCAGGCCGTGCACGCCGGGGACGCCCCCCTGGCGCTCACCCACGTCGATGCCGGTCATGCAGCGCTGGATGAGCAGCGGCTCTCCCTGCAAGCGGCGAGCGAGGCGCTCGATCACCCAGCGCCAGGAGGAGCTCACCCGGCGCTCGACGGCGATGCTCGCAGGATCCCGTGCCCTGCACGCCTGTCTCACCAGGGAAGAGCCGGCCCCCGCGGGCTGAGCGGCCGATTGCGGAATCGGCGGCCCCGCATGCGGTGCGCCACCGCACACCAAGTGCCAAACTTGAGACACCGCGCCCTGCCGCCGGCCGGGGCCCTTGTCGCCGAGGGGAACATCATGACCTGGGCATCTTGGACCACTGTCGGGATCCACGCGCTCCCTGGCGTGGTGCGAACCGTGGAGAACGGCGTGATCAACGGCGACCTGACCATCCACACGACCTGGTCGGACAACATGGCGCACGTCGCCGTGCAATACAGCGGCGCGTCGGACTGGTACACCATGGCCGGCAGCCCCGTCCCCTGCCCTTCCGAGGAGGCCAGCCGCGCCTTTCACCAGGCCGTGGTCGAAGCGGTACGGGGCGGAGAGCGCGCCGAGGCCTCCCTCGAAGAGCTCTTCAACCCTTGAGGCCACCCGCCGCCCACGGCCCGGACCGACCCCGGCCCCGGCCCCGGCCCCGGCCCCGGCGGCCACGCTGACAGCACCGTAGGAGCACTCCCTGGCGGCGCGCACATGCACTTCTGGCCGCCCGCTCCCCGTCCTCGGTCCGGACAGCACCCTTGACAGCGCCCTTCCGCTCCTTCCCCGCACCGATCTGCGATCCGCGATCCGCGATCCGCGATCCGCGATCCGCGGTATGCGCTCTGCACAGCACCTGCTCGCGCATCGTCGTCCTGCGGTGGTCGCCCTGCTCCCTCCTCCCCGGGCACTTCGCGAACTCGCCCGCGCCGCCGAGGCTTTCGGCACCAGCCCCGGCCCGTACCGGGACATCTTCGCTGAAATCCCGCTGGAACTGGTCAACTTGATCCCTTAGCGGGCCTTTCGGGCGGCGCGCGCCCTCCCGGGAATCGCCGACACATATCTGCGCGACGACGGAGCAACCAATTCGCGCCACATCATGTCTCCTCCCATGGAGCACAGTTGGTCACCTTGCGGCTACCTAAAGCTGATCAATTGTTAAATTTCGCCCAGGAATCTTGAAATCTGATCATTTCGCTTTACATGCTCATGCCAGACCCACCAGGGTTTGCGCGGGGCCACACGGCCCCCGCGGTGCACAACAGCACCGCGTGTACGGGCGGTTGGCCAGCCGACCGCCCCCGCAGCGCTAAGGACCCACAGCAGTGCGTAGACCCCACATACGCAGGCCTCGCCTGGCTGTCGCCATCGCCGTGACCACGGCAGCGACCCTCACGGCGGGCGTGGCGGGCACCGCCTCCGCGATCACCGCGGCCTCGCCGGCCGCCGCCCCCTCCTCCCTCTCCTCATCGCCCGGCCTCCAGAAGGTCGTGGACACGGCCCGCGCCGCCGCGTATACGCACGCTTCGGCCACCGGCATCGGCAAGAAGGACACCCTCAAGGCCGTCGACACACTCATCGACCGGGACGGCAAGCAGCACGTCCGCTTCATCCGGACCCACCGCGGGCTGCCGGTCCTCGGCGGCGACCTCGTCGTCCACCTCACCGCCAAGTCGGCGTACGAGAGCGTGACCCGGGCCTACCGCCACCAGGTCGCCGTTTCCACCACGGACCCGAAGCTGTCGGCCGGACAGGCCGAGGCCAAGGCCGCCGCCGTGGCGAAGGGCGACGCCGGCCAGGCCGAACTGGTCGTGGACGCCCGGGACGACCGGACGACGCTGGCCTACCAGGTGCAGGTGGCCGACAGCCGTACCGCCGAAGCCGGCGGCGCCCGTACGGTCGTCATCGACGCGGAGACGGGAGCGGTGCTCAGCAACATCCCGGCCAACGACTCGTTCCTGTCGCCCGCGCTCCAGGAAAAGCTGCGCAAGCGCGGCGAGCGGCTCAACCCCTCGACCCGCCTGCTCGCCCCCACCCCGCCCGCCACGGGCAAGCCGGCCAAGACCGCCGGCTTCCCGGCCGCGGCCAACGGCACCGGCTCGTCCTTCTTCGTCGGCAGTGTCCCGCTGTCCACCACCCAGACCGCGAAGAACGCCTTCACCCTGAAGGACTCCACCCGCGGGAACACCGAGACCCGGGACGCCGGCGACAAGGAACTGGAGAAGTTCTCCAGCGGCAAGGCGTTCACCAGCACCAACAACCGCTGGGGCAACGGCACCACGAGCGACCGGGCGACCGCCGCCGTGGACGCCCAGTACGGCATCACCAGCACCCTCGACTTCTACAAGAAGACCTTCGGCCGCAAGGGCATCAACAACGACGGCCGCGGGGCGCGCGCCCTGGTGCACTTCGGCAAGAAGATCGGCAACGCCTTCTGGTCCTCCGACTGCGGATGCATGCTCTACGGCGACGGTGACGGCAACACCTTCGCCAAGCCGCTGGTCGTACTGGACGTCACCGGGCATGAGCTCACCCATGGGGTCGTCGATGCGACCGCCCGCCTCCAGCCCACCCGCGTCGACGCGGAGGGGAACCAGTTCGGCGAACCGGGCTCCCTCAACGAGTCGCTGGCGGACATCTTCGGCAGCGCGGTCGAGTTCTCCACCAACAACCCGAAGAACCCGCCGAACTACCTGATGGGCGAGAAGCTCGGTCTTGAGCAGAAGTTCCTGCGCCGGCTGGACAAGCCGTCGCTGGACAAGCTCGAAGGCACCGTCGACTACTGGTCGAAGGAGTCCTTCGACACCGAGGTGCACGCCGGTTCCGGTGTCTCCTCGCACGCCTACTACCTTCTCGCCGAGGGCAGCGGGAAGAAGGTGATCGGCGGTGTCTCCTACGACTCCCCTACCTACGACGGTTCCAAGGTGACCGGAATCGGCCGTGACAAGGCGACCGCGATCTTCTACCAGGCGCTCACCCGGTACATGGTCTCCACGACCGACTTCCACGACGCCCGGACCGCGACCCTGCGTGCGGCCAAGGACCTGTACGGGGCCGGCAGCACCGAGTACAAGACGGTGGACAAGGCCTGGGCCGCCGCCAATGTGACGGCAGCCAACGCTCCGTCGGCCAAGCACTGACACCTGGCCCGATGTGGTGCCCCCGCTGTCCTGCGGGGGCACCATGGCTTCTCGGCCGTCCGGCCCTCGTTCAGTCTCTCGGCCACCGGGTCCGTCCGGTGGGCCTCGACGGCGCGCGGCCGGCCGGAGCCTACGTTTGAGGCCATGACCATCGATCGCCATAACGGGAATCAGCGTCTCGGCTATCCGGTGGCGGCGGGCGTGTTCGCGATCGGCATGGCCGGCACGACACTGCCCACCCCCCTGTACGGGCTCTACCGCGAGCAGCTCGGGTTCTCCGAGCTGATGGTGACCGTGGTCTTCGCCGTGTACGCAATCGGCGTGATCACCGTCCTCCTGTTCGCGGGCAACTTCTCCGACGAGGTGGGCCGGCGCCCGGTGTTGCTGTGTGCGCTGGGGCTGTCCGCGGCGAGCGCGCTGTGCTTCATGTTCGAGGGCGGGCTGCCGATGCTGCTGCTGGGGCGGGTGCTGTCCGGTTTTGCGGCGGGACTGTTCAGCGGTGCCGCCACGGCGGCCGTACTGGAGCTGGCGAAGCCCGGCCAGGAGGCACATGCGGGGTTCGCCGCGACCGCGGCGAACATGGGCGGCCTCGGCTGCGGCCCGTTGCTGTCCGGGCTGCTGGCCCAGTACGCACCATGGCCGCTGACCCTGCCGTTCCTGGTGCACCTCGGGCTGCTGGCGCTGGCGGCCGTGGCGACCTGGCTGTTGCCGGAGACCGTCGCCCATCCGCACCGGCCACACACCCTGCGACCCCAGGGCCTGCGGCTGCCGCCCGAAGTACGCGGGGTCTTCACCCCCTCGGCCGTCGCCGCCTTCGCCGGTTTCGCGCTGCTGGGACTGTTCACCGCGGTCGCGCCGGCCTTCGTCGGCCAGACCCTGGGCGTCCACAACCTGGCCGTGACCGGAGTGATCGTCTTCACGGTGTTCCTGGGCTCGACCGTCGGGCAGTCCTTGACCGGGCGGATCGGCGTACGGACGGCCCTGCCAGGCGGCTGTCTGATCCTGGTGGTGGGCCTCTCGCTCGTCGCCACGTCACTGGCGATCACCTCACTGCCCGTGCTGGTCATCGGCGCGGTGTGCGGCGGCATCGGCCAGGGTCTGGCCTTCCGCGCCGGCCTGACCGCCGTGGGCCACGCGGCGCCGCCCGAGCACCGCGGCGGCACCATCTCGGCGTTCTTCCTCGTCGCCTATCTCGGCATTTCGCTGCCGGTGGTGGGGGTCGGCGCGCTCACGATGGTGCTGGGCCTGCGCGGCGCGGGGCTGACCTTCGCCGGCTGCGTCATCGTGCTCGCCGTGGCCGTCGGCCTGTACGTCCTGCGGCATCCGCCGACGGACGACGACTGACCTCGCACCGCGCGCACCTCACCCGCCGGCGCCCCGAGCCGGCAGGTGAGGGTTACCAGGTCCCGGCTCAGGGCCTCTGTCCTCCCGGCCGATCGTCCACGACAGAATCACCGCATGGGCATCAGAGTCTGGGTCGACAACTGGCAAATGCAGTGCTGCGGCGAACCGTTCGGCATCGGGGCGGAGGTGTCCTAGACACTGGTCGATGCCGATAGGGAGTGGCTGGCGGACGTGCTCGGGGCCGAGGCCGCCGCCACCGTCGATGCCGCCGAGGAGCACCACGGTGGCACCCGCGAAGAGACTTCGGCCACGGCCGCCACCGTCACCGTCACCGGCATCAGCGCGGTGCACTGCCGGTTCGCACCGCTGCCGGGGAAGCCTGCCCACACGCGCTATCCGGTGCCGGGTTCCGGCACGCTCACCGCTCTTTCGTCAGCCGACGGCTGGACGCCCGACCGCGACGACCTGCAGTTCGTCGGCTATCTCGTGGAGCTCGCCACCCCGCGGCGTTGACGCTGTCAGACGTTGACAGCGTCAGACCTTGACAGCGTCAGCCGGCCCCGGCGCCGCCCCTCGCGCCGAGGAGTTGGTTCACGCCGGTCTCCACCTCGGCCTCGGCCAGGAGGGCGCCCACGCAGAGGTGCCAGCCGAGGGCGAAGGCGACATGGTCGGCGGCGGCGCTGAAGGCGTTGGCCGGGGTGAGGTCGGTGCGGAAGATGTCGAAGGCGTCGGGCCGGGCGTAGTGGCTCTCGTCGCGGTTGGCCGCGCCGATCAGGCAGGTGACCGTGGCGCCCGCGGGCACGGTGCCGCCGCTGACGATGACGTCCGCGGCGGGCTGACGCATGATCATCTGGACCGGCGGGGTGTAGCACAGCGTCTCGGCGAAGGCCATGGGCACCAGTGACCGGTCGGCGCGTACCGCGGCGAGCTGGTCCGGGTGGGCCAGCAGATTGCGGAGCACCAGCGCGATGGCCTTGTCCGTGGTTGCGCCGCCGGCGGCCAGCAGCAGACTGACGAACGCCGTGATGTCCTGATCGTTCAGACGCCCGGCCTGACGCCTTCGACATCTTCCGCACCGACCTCACCCCTTGGATGATCGGGAGCAGATGCGCCGCGAGCTCCTCGCCCGCGCGCCGGCCGGCGGCCGCGACCCCGGGGTCCTGTGCGAGGTTGGCCAGGAATGCGACGACCGCCACGTACCAGTCGTGGAAGCGGTCGTGGTCGGCCCGGTCCAGGCCGAACAATGTCGACGATCACGTTGATCGGGAAGCGGGTGGCGAACCGCGCCGCAAGGTCCGTCTCCTCGGCGTCGCGGAAGGCGTCGATCAGCTCGCGGGCGTTGCGCTCGATGACCAGCAGAAACTTCTCGCGCAGCTCACGGCCGCGGAAGGCGGGCGCCACCAGAGCGCGGCGTACGGAGTGTTCGCGGCCGCTCATCTGGGGGAGGGTACGGCCGCCGTGCGCCGGTTCGATCTGCCAGTCGTAGTTGTCGCTGGTGAACACCGGCTCGCGGAAGGCGCGTTCCACGTCCTCGTACCGGGAGAGCAGATAGCTGTCGGTGCCCTTGTGGTGGAGCAGCGGGTAGTGCGCGCGCAGGATGCGGCACGCGGGGTAGTCATGGATGCGGACGTGGGCATGGACGTATCCGGCCGACGCTGCCGCCGGCCGGCCCGTATGGCCGCCCGATGCACGGCACGCACCGCTCTCACCCGGACGGCCGCCGGTCTTCACTCTTCTGCCTCCCCGGGCACGCTCTTTCGGCGGAGGTCCGGAAACGCTGGATCCAGCAGCCCTCGATCCGGCTGCCCTCGTGGAGACCGAGAAGTGTGAGAGTCGCATGGCCCCGTCCGCCCCTCCTGCCCCGCCGAGCCGTGTCCGTCGGGCGCACGCCGTCCGTGCGTTCTTCAGCCGCGCTTACGTCATCCGTGCCCACAGCATCCGCGGGTACGTCATCCGTGCGCACGTCATCCGTGGGTACGTCGTCATGGCAACGCTCGCCGCGCTGCTGTCCGCCGCCGGACCGGCCGCCGCCGCTGCCGCGTCGCCCGGGAAACCTGCCCTGGCGGCGACGGGGACCAAGCCCCTGGTGTTCATGGGACTCGGCACGGTCGCCGGTCTGACGGTGCTCGCGGGCGCGGCGCTGGTCGCGAGTGCCCGTAGGCGGCGGGGCACCACCCCGCCCACGGACCGCTGCTGACCGGCCAGTTGCCGAAGAACCGCTGCTCAAGGACTGCTGCTCAAGACCCGCGCTCAAGGACCGCCGCTGAAGGAAAGGATCCACCGCATCATGAGCACCTTCACCACCACCGACGGCACGGAGATCTTCTACAAGGACTGGGGCGCCGGCCGGCCCGTCGTTTTCAGCCATGGCTGGCCGCTCAATGCCGATGCCTGGGACGACCAGATGCATCTGGTCGCCGCCAACGGATTCCGCGCGATCGCGCACGACCGTCGCGGACACGGCCGCTCCGGCCAGCCGTGGCACGGCAATGACATGGACACCTACGCGGATGACCTCGCTGAGCTGCTGAACGCCCTGGACGTGCAGGATGCGACGCTGGTCGGTCATTCCACCGGCGGCGGCGAGGTGGCCCGCTACATCGGCCGCCATGGCACGGCCCGGGTGGCCAAGGCGGTCCTGCTCGGCGCCGTCCCGCCGCTCATGCTCAAAACGGAGGCCAACCCTGAGGGGCTGCCGATCGATGTCTTCGACGGTATCCGCGCCGGCGTCGCCACCGACCGGTCGCAGTTCTACAAGGACCTCAGCGAGAGCTTCTACGGCGCCAACCGGCCCGGCTCCAACGTCTCGCAGGGCGTTCGCGATGCGTTCTGGCTGTGGAGCATGCAGGTGGGGTTCAAGGGCGCATTCGACTGCATCAAGCAGTTCTCCGAGACCGACTTCACCGAAGATCTCCAGCGGTTCGACGTCCCCACGCTGATCGTCCACGGCGATGACGACCAGATCGTGCCGCTTGTGGCCGCTGCCCCGAAGTCGGCGAAGCTCGTGAAGAATTCCACGCTCAAGATCTACCCGGGCGCGCCGCACGGCCTTTCGGCGGTCGGCCCGTACAAGGACGGCTTCAACGCCGATCTGCTGGCCTTCCTCAACGGCTGAGCCGCCCCTCAGCCGGCAGGCTGCTCACGGCGCGGCCGACCAGCGGTGGGACGAAGCGCAGCATCCGGGGCATGCCCGACCACTCGGGCGCGGTGCGGCTTCCGGGCGGGTGCGGTGCCTGGCCCCAGGCGATGTGGTGCGGGGGTCAGTCGTTCCTGGCGGCGCGCAGACGGGCGGCCTCGCGGGGTGAGTTCTCGTTGAGCTGTCCGGCGCGTGAGCCCGCCAGCTTTTCGGCGAGGTGCCGGCCGACCGTGGTGGGCGGGTACAGCGGCTCGGCACCGGCCGGGACGCAGCCGGGCAGGCAGCTGATCTCCGCGTCCCAGTTGCCGTCATGGAAGTACGCGGCGGAGCGGCGCCGGACGACCCGCCCGTTGTCATCGGTGGGTGGCAGAACCCGGTGCATCGTTGACAGCCAGCGGTCATTGGTCCACCGCGCCAGCAAGTCACCGAGGTTGACCAGCAGACAGCCGGGCTCGGGCAGAACGTCATGCCAGCCACCGCGGGTGTCAAGGATCTGCAGCCCGGGGACACGGTCGGCCCACAGCACGGTGACGATGCCGTAGTCGGTGTGTGCGCCCATCCCCATCTGGTCACGGTCGAGGGTGATCTCCCTGTCGGGGAGCATGTAGTGGTTCATCCGCAGCACATCGAGAGAGTGGTCGGTGAACGGGGCGAAGTAGCCCTCCGCCAGCCCGAGGGCGTGCGCAAAGATCTCGGTCAGCCACTCCGCGAGCCCGCCCGCGTGTGTGCACCACTCCCCCACCGCGCGGCGGAAGCCCGGCACGGCCGGCCAGATATTGGCCGGGTAGTGCGCTTCGGGGAGATTCAGTCCGGGGAAGGAAGAAGCCTCGGAGCCGACGTTGAAGGCCTCGAAGAGGTCCTCGGCGACCGTGGGCACCCCCAGGCTCAGGCTGAGCTTCTCGGTGCGCGGCGGGGTGTAGCCACGGTTGATGTCGGGGGACGGCGAACGCAGTTGCTTCTTCTCCTCCAGGGGCAGCGCGAAGAACGCGTCCAGTGCGTCGGCCAAGGCGTGCACCGTGGAGTCGGGGATGCCGTGCCCGCGGATCTGCATGAATCCGACGGTGCTCGCCGCCTCGTCGACCGCCGTCGCGATGGCGGCGCGGTCGTCTTCGGTGCCCGTCTTCCAGTCGGAGATATCGATGACGGGTACCTCCAGTACGCCGTCGACCGCGGTGGCCCGGCCCGTGGTCCTGCCCATCGTGTGACGTCCTTCCCTCACCGGGTGCTCTGCTCCGGAATCCGGTTCAACTCCGGAATCCGGTTCAGCATTTTGATGAACGTTCCACCGAGCGTCTTGATCAGAACAAGCCGATGGGTATTTTCGGCGCTCGTTCGTCGGCCGGGCGGACAGCGGCGGCGACGTGTCCTCGCCCTGCGGGCGGGGAGGCCTACGCGCGTTTACGCCCGGAGGACGGCTTGTGCGCGGCTCCACGTCGTCGTCGGGTCGAAACGTTCCGCGTGCCAGGTGGTCGAGGCCAGCGAGCCGCGCCCCTTGTAGCGGCGCATGATCGCGACATGAGGTGGACAGGCGATGAAGCCGTTCAGTGCGGCCTCGTCGCGCCAGACGGCCACGGCTCCGCAGTGACGGGCGGTGGGGGCCGCCCAGAGCCACATTCCCAGTGCGCCGTCGAGCCGGGGCCAGTGCGCCGCGAGCCGGCGGGCCGCGAGGTAGACGCCGGGCAGGTCGGTGCGGGTGTCGAGCGTGAAGTCGGTGACGCTGACGAGTACCGGGCCGCTGTGGCCGGGGTCCCGGCCGGGCGTCCACGAGGACCTCAGCATGTCGGGTCGTGGGGCGCCGTGCCGGCATCGTCGGCGCCCGATGAGAGGGGGCTGCGCCAGTCCGGGGAGCGGCCGAGTGCCGCCAGGATTTTCTCCAGTGTGCCCATGTGGTCGTCCGTGGCCAGCCCCGGGCGGAAGGCGCTGCCCGGGGCGAGCCGGGAGTCCCCGTCCGGGACGGCGCGGGCTATCGGCAGTGCGGCCTGGAGGAGGTCGGGGCTTGGTTCGTACGCAAGGTCCAGGGTGCGGGCGACATCCCAGCTGTGCACCACGTAGTCGATGAGGTGGAAGCCGACCGCCCGGGCGGCGGGGAACGTCTTGGCCGCGGTGAATTCGGGGAGGGTGAACGCGCGGTCGGGGGTGTCCACGGTCGCGAAGGCGGCGATGACCTTCTCGGCCGCGTCGCCGTAGTGCGCGACGACGTCCTCGCCGACCGGGTGGACCGCCCAGTGCGCCAGGTCCTGGCCCTGCCCGAGCGCTGCCGCCGCGAACCCGCGGTGCTGGGCCGTCATATGGGCCAGCAGATCACTGAGGGACCACGCGGAGCAGGGTGTCGGGCGGGAGAGCGCGTCGGGGGTCACTCGGCGTACCAGGGTCACGCTGTCCCGGACCGCCTGGGCGTGGAGACGCCTCAGGCGTTCGAAGTCGGCGCCGGCCGATTGCGCACGTGAGGCGTCCGGGCGTGGCGCATCAGGTCCTGCTGAGTTCGCACGGGGTGCGTCCGGGTGCGGTGCGTCCGTGCCTGCAGAGTTCATATGCATGCGCTTACGATCTGCGCGAGCACATGAATTGTCAACGGGTATTTTCTTGGCCATGGCCGAGAACACAGCCGACAGGGGCACCACATCCGGGGGACGGCCGGCCCGTCCCGACCTGGCGGCGATGATCGTGCCGTTGGGCCGGGCCTTGATGGCCGCCGAGCAGCCGGTCCTCGACGCCCACGGCCTGACGATGTGGGCGTATTCGGTGCTGCTGCACCTCGACGAAACGCCGATCCGCACCCAGGCCGCGCTGGCCGAGGCCATCCGGGCGGACAAGACCCGCATCATCGCCGTCCTCGACGACCTGGAGGAACGGAAGCTGATTCGCCGCCAGCCCGACCCCGGGGACCGGCGGGCGCGCCTGCTCTCACTCACCGGCGAGGGCCGACGGCTGCGCGACGCCGTGCAGGCCGCGATCCAGCAAGGCGAGGAACGGCTGCTCGCCCAGCTGCCGGCCGCGGACCGCAACGGATTCCTCAGGGGCCTGCAGGCCCTGTCCACGCTGCCGGAGCTGATGCCGAGGAAGCCCGGACGCGAGACGCGTTAGGGCCCGCCCGACGGGTCAATGCCGGACAGGCCCTGGCGCAGCTCGCGTAGGGGGACGGTGCCGACCGAAGCGACGTGTGGCCGTATCGGTCGGCACCGGTTGACAGCTGTGGGATTACTTCCAGTAGCCGTCGCCGCTGCCCCAGCCCCAGCCGCCCTTCTCGCAGCCTTCACTGAAGACCGGGCCGACATGGTGGAGGACGCCCGCGGAGAGCCAGCACGAGGCGTGGTGGCCGTGGCCGTGGCCGCGGTGGTGGTGGCGGTGGTGGTCCTTGCCGTTAGCCAGGGCGGCGCTCGCACCGCCCATGACGATGGTGGTTGCCAGGGCGCTGGCTGCGATCGCGGCGCGGATGCGCATGTCTGCTCCTCAGGAGGATCAAAGGGGTATATCGACCTTTTCAGGGATCACCTTCACAGAACCTCCCAAAACCTGACTCGCCATTAATTGCGCGAGTCGGAGTAACCGACAGCCCTTTTCGTGAAGTGCGCGGCGGGTCGCGGGTCGCAGCGAGGCCGAACGGGCCGGATCAGGGGATCCGCACGCTCAACGCGTAGAGACGGGTGGTCTGTTCGCTCGCCATGGATCCGCACCGCCCCTGCTCCGGCGGCTCCCGCCCCTGGTCGTCCTCCACGGCCGGGCGGTGATGGGGCGTCAGTCCGCGGCCGCCCGGGCTCCCTCCGGCGGATGCCCCGCCAACTCGCGTACGGGCGGTGTGCTCGGGCGCAGGCCGAGCACCACCAGTGCCACGGCCACCGCGAGGAAGGCGGCCAGCACCGCGAAGCCGGTCACGCTGGATCCGGTGGCGTCGGTCAGCCAGCCCACCAGGTAGGGGCCGGCGAAGCCGCCGAGGTTTCCGAGGGCGTTGATCAGGCCCATGGCGACGGCCACCACCTCGAAGCGCAGCAGCTGGCCGGGGATCGCCCAGAACGGTCCGTACGGTGCGTAGAGCGCGGCGGCCGTCACACACAGCAGCAGCATCCGCGGCAGCGCACCGTCCACCGCCTGTCCGAGCAGCAGCGCCGCGATGCCCACGACGAGGGGGACGGCCACCGCCTGGCGTCGTCTCCCGGTGCGGTCGGACCAGGCGGCGTTGGCGATCATCACGACCAGCGCGACGGTGAACGGAATCGCGGTCAGCAGCCCGACCTCGGTGGACGATCCGGCGTGTGTCAGCTCCTTGATGACCGACGGCAGCCACAGGTTGAAGCCGTAGAAGCCGGTGATCCAGAAGAAGTAGACGCCGATGAGGACGAGGACCGGTTTCTGTTTGACCGCGTCGAGGTACGAGCCGCTGCCCGCCGTCGGCTTCGCGGCCTCGTCGGCGGCGATCGACCGCTCCAGGTGGTCGGCCTCGGCGCGGGAGATCCACCGGGCCTGCGCGGGCCGGTCGGCGACCGCGAACCACCAGACGACCGCCCACACCAGGGGCGGCACGCCCTGGAGCACGAGTACCCAGCGCCAGCTCGTATGGTCGAGCATCCAGCCGGACAGCGGTGCCATCAGCACCGAGGAGAGCGGCAGACAGGCCATCCACAGCGCGTTGGCGCGGGCGCGCTCGCGCAGCGGGAACCACGAGGCGAGCAGGATCAGTACGGCGGGCCAGACGCCGCCCTCGAAGAAGCCCAGCACGAAACGGGCCACGTAGAACTGCGATGTGGTCTGTACGAGACCGGAGAGCGAGGCGGCCAGCCCCCACGCGAGCATGAGGATGAGGACGGTTTTCCGGGCGCTCCAGCGCTGGGCGAGGATCGCGGCCGGGATCTGCAGAAAGACATAGCCGACGAAGAAGATGCCGCCGACCAGTCCCTTGTCGGCGTTGGACAGCTCCAGGTCGCCGTGCATGTAGGGGAGGATGACGGAGACGTTGTTCCGGTCGAGATACGCCAGCATGTACATGATCGCGGCGACCGGGATGACATACGCCCAGCGCTTGGCGGGGGTCGCTTGCGGGGTCGGTGGTGGGGTGACGTCCGTCATCGGGCGGCTGCCGTTCCGTAGGTGGCGCGGATCCGGTCGGTGAAGCGGCTGAAGTCGGCGGCGGCGCGGAAGGCCGCGGCCATCGTGCCGTGGGAGGCGCGGCCGCTGCCGGCGATGTCGAAGGCGGTGCCGTGGTCGACGGAGGTGCGCAGGATCGGCAGGCCCACGGTGACGGAGACGGTGCCGTCGAAGTCGACGGTCTTGGCGGGGATATGACCCTGGTCGTGGAAGTGGGAGAGCACCCCGTCGAAGCGGCCTTCGAGCCCTTGGTGGAAGACCGAGTCGGCGGGGATCGGCCCTACGACGCCGAGACCTTCGGCGGCCGCCTTCTGCACGGCCGGACGCAGCACGGTGATCTCCTCGTCGCCGAAGTGACCGCCCTCGCCGCCGTGCGGGTTGATCGCGGCGACGGCGAGCCGGGGCTCGTCATGGCCGAAGACGCGCAGTGCGGTGGCCGCGTGACGGATGCTCGCCATGACCCGTTCCTCGGTGATCTGGTCGAGCGCCTTGCGCAGGGCGAGATGGCGGGTGGTGAAGAAGATTTTGAGGCCGCGGACCACGAACATGGTGTCGAAGTGTGCGGCGCCGGTGAGTTCGCCGAGCATCTCGGTGTGGCCGAGGTGCTGCGAACCGGCCGCCCAGATCGCCTCCTTGTTGATCGGTGAGGTGACGACGCCGTCGACCTCGCCGGCCAGCGCGGCGCGGGTGGCGGCCTCGATCGCGGCCACGGCGGAGCGGCCCGCGACCGCGTCGACCGTGCCCCAGGGGAGGTCGGCGGGGGCGATACCGAGGTCGAGCACGTCGATGGTGCCGGGCTCGAACCGTGCCTCACCGGGCGCGCCGACCGCGTTGATCTCGACGTCCAGGCCGCAGACGGCCACCGCGCGGCGTAGTACGGCGGCGTCGCCGACGGCGAGTCCGCGGCCGAGCGCGATGGTCGCCGGGTCGGCGAGGGTACGGGCGGTGATCTCGGGGCCGATGCCGACGGGGTCGCCGAGGGTCACGGCGAGGAGGGGCAGCGGGCGCTCGGGAGTCGGCCGATGGCCGGCCGTCGGCTGATGGGTCGTCATAAGGTCGCCTTTCGGGGTGCGGTGTTCAGTTCGCGCTCAAGGTGGTGCCGAGGGTGTGCCGGGTGCAAGCCGCACGCAGATGTTCCAGGCAGTCGCGGGCGGCGTCGGGGCCGCCGATCAGACCGCCCTTCGTGGCGAAGAGCAGCCCGTCGTGGGGACCGCCCACCAGGTGCCCGGCGATGGCCAGCGGCAGCACCTCGGTTTCGATGGCGAAGCCGTCGGCGCCCAGTGCGAAGGTGACGGCCTCGGCGACATCGCCGCCCGATGCGTACAGGCCGCCGGGGCACAGCTCGGTGACCGCGCGGCGGGCGACCTCGGCGAGGCAGCGCAGGATGCGTGCGGCGGTGCCGGCATCGGGTACGGGAGTGGTGCCGGTGGCTGCCGTCCGCAGGTCGGGGGCCACCCGGACGCCGAGCACCGTGGCGCCGTCCTCCGCTGCCGCGCGCAGCGCTGCCAGCACCCGGTCGGGATCCGGGTCGGCGGGGTCGAGGTCGGCCCAGCGGGCGCCGAGCGCCGTTTCCGTATGGGCGAGTTGGGTGCGGGTGCGGTCCGTGACGCTGCCGACGACGGCCAGGATGCGGGCGGGGGTGCCGCTCTCGGGCCGCAGGCCCAGTTCGGCGGCGAGCGCCGCGCCGAACGGCCCCGAGTCCAGTGCGACCCAGCGGACGGCGTCCTCGGCGGCGAGGCGGGCGGCGGCCACCGCGACCGTGTGCAGATGCGCGTTCTCGGTGGCATCGCAGACCACGATCTCGGCCCGGCTCTCCCGCAGGGCCGCCGCGACCGCGTCGGGGCCGCGCTCCACCACGTCCAGCGTCAGCTCGTCCGTGGTGCGCCTGCTCTGCGCTCCCAGCACGGCCGCGACCCGGGAGTGCCGGACGGGGTCGAAGGGGTCGCGCGCCACGGCCGTACGGGTCAGCGGTACGCCGTCGACGAGGTGCAGGCCGCCCACCGTGCTGCGGCCGGCGTCGGGGAAAGCGGGGACGGCCAGCGTGCGGATCCGGGCCGCGGGCTCGCGCGCGGCGAGGCAGTCCGCCACCGCGTCCAGTTCGCTGCCGGGGTTGCCGCGCAGTGTGGTGTCGACGCGCTTGACGATCAGGGGTGCCTCGCCGGCGGTTTCGGCGGCGGCCCGGACGGCGGCGTAGGCGCGCGCGGGGGGCCAGTGCCGGGAGGCGGTGTTGACGACGAGGACGTCCACCCGGTGCGCGTAGCGCTCCACTTGGGCGAGCGCGCCGACGGTGACGGCCCGCAGGCCCAGTCGCGCGTAGAGCGCACCCGTTGCGTTGCTTCCGGTGAGGTCGTCTCCGATGACGAGCACCTGGGCCACGAGGTCTCCTCCCGTCGGCTCCGGTGCCGTTGCGGACCTCGGCTCCGAAGTGACTGGACCACGCATTTTTGTTGCGTGGTTCACGCAGTTCAGAGTGCGAGTCGGCGAACGGGCTGTCAAGAGGTGTGCAGGGGGGCGTGCAAGGCGGCGTCCCCGGCCGCGTGCCCGGCCGCGCCTTTGGCGTCGTCCCCGACGGTGCGCACCGACCAGGCCGCGTCCGTGAACGCGGCCAGCTGCCGCTCATCGCCCCCGGAGAGCAGGCCCGTACCGGCGGGCATCGCCGCCCAATAGGGGAAGCCCCCTCCCCCGCCGAGCTTGGAATGGTCGGCGAGCACCCAGGCGGCACGGGCGCACTCGGCCATCGTCTCCTTCAGCGCGGCCTGTTCGAGGTCGGGGCAGTTGATACCGCGGCGGGGATCGAGCCCGTCGACGCCGAGGAAGGCGATGTCCGGGGTGAGCCGGCGCAGCGCCTGTTCCGTACGGGTGCCCAGCAGCGACTCGTTGGGGCGCCGCAGCCGGCCGCCCAGCACCACGACCTCCACCTCGGCGTCGGCCAACTCCACCAGGGTGGAAAGGCCGTTGGTGACGACGGTGATGTCGCTGCGGTCGCGCAACTCATGTGCCAGCCGGGCGACGGTGGTGCCCGCGTCGAGGAGCACCACATCGCCGCTGCGGACCAGCGCGGCCGCGGCGCGGGCGATGGCGTCCTTCTCGCCGCGCTGCTCGCGCTCCTTGTCGTGCCAGGAGCGCTCCACCGCACGGTGGTCGACCGCTCCGCCGTAGGTGCGGGTGATCCGGCCGAGTGCGGCCAGCGTCGCCAGATCACGGCGGACGGTGGACAGCGAGACATCGAACTCGGCCGCCAGATCGTGGACGCTGATGTCGCCCGCGCCGAGCAGCTCCACCATCCGCTCCCGGCGGCGCCGGGTGGCCGTGCGTTCCCCACTGGTCACTTCACTGCCCGCCTCTGTGTGCCGTCGCCCGTCCGGCGCCCTCGCCGGAGGCTCCTCAAGTTGCACGTTTCGCGCAACTTGAGGCTAACAGTCGTCAAGCGGACCGCGAAGGGGGCCGCGGTCAGGCGAGAACCTTGGCCTTTGCCTTCTGGAACTCCTCTTCGGTGATGTCGCCGTGGTTCTTCAGTTCGGCGAGCTTCGCCAGGGAATCCGCGTGCCGGCTCGCCTCGTCACCGGTCGGCACCGTCTCCCGGAGGTAGGCCTGCAGCTGCTTTTGCTGGCGTTCGGCCCGTTCGGCCTCGCGTTCACTCATCCCCTGGCCGCGCGCGATCACGTAGAGGAAGACGCCGAGGAAGGGCAGCAGAAGCACCACGAGGAGCCAGCCCGTCTTGACCCAGTTGTTGATGTCCCGGCTGCGGAAAATGTCACTGATGATCGTGAACAGCAGGACCAGCCACATGACCCACAAAAAGATCAGGCACATCGTCCAGAATGCGTTGAGCAACGGGTAATCCATCACGGCCTCCCTCTGATCCGAGCCGTGCCGTCACCTCAAGGATCCCCGTCGTCGGCCGCCCCCGCGACCAGATCGCCGTCGGCGAGCGCCTGCTCCGTCCAGATGACTTTGCCGCTGCTGGTGTACCGGGTCCCCCACCGTTCGGCGAGCTGAGCGATCAGGAACAGGCCGCGGCCGCCCTCGTCGGTGGTGGCGGCCTGGCGCAGGTGCGGCGAGGTGCTGCTGCGGTCGGAGACCTCGCAGATCAGGGAGGTGTCACGGATCAGCCGTACGCCGATGGGGCCGGCGGCGTAGCGGATGGAGTTGGTGACCAGCTCACTGAGGATCAGCTCGGCGGTGAACGCCTCCTCCGCCAGCCCCCACTCGATCAGCTTGCGGACCGCAGCGGCCCGTATCTGCGCCACTGCCGAGGGGTCGGGCGGCACGTCCCAGTCGGCGACATGTGCGGCATCCAGCACCCGGGTGCTGGCGACGAGCAGCGCGATGTCGTCGCTGGGGCGCTCCGGCAGCAGTGCGCCGAGCGCGGCCTCGCAGGTCTCCTCCGGTGTCCGGCCCGGGCGGTCGGTAAGGGTGCGGCTCAGCAGCGCCATACCGTCGTCGATGTCCCGGTTGCGGTCCTCCACGAGACCGTCGGTGAAGAGCACCAGGCGGGTGCTCTCGGGCAGCTGCCGCTGCCAGGTCTCGAAGGGCAGGCCGCCGAGCCCGAGCGGCGGGCCGCCCGGCACCTCGGCGATCTCGGCGGTGCCGTCGGGCCACAGCACCACGGGCTGGACGTGCCCGGCGCGCGCCATGGTGCAGGTCCCGGCGGCCGGGTCGTAGATGGCGTAGAGGCAGGTGGCTCCGGTGACCGAGGCCTCGGCTCCCCCGGCGCCCTCGTCCTGGTCGATACGGGTGACGAGTTCGTCGAGGTGCCAGAGGATTTCGTCGGGCGGCAGGTCCAGGTTGGCGAAGTTGTGGACGGCGGTGCGCAGCCGGCCCATGGTGGCCGCGGCGTGCAGTCCATGGCCGACGACGTCGCCGACGACGAGCGCGACCCGGGCGCCGGGCAGCGGGATGATGTCGAACCAGTCGCCGCCGACGCCGCCGAGCCCGCTGTGGCCGGCCTGCGCGGGCAGATAGCGGTACGCGGCCTCGACGGCGTTCTGGTCCGGCAGGGCGCGCGGCAGCAGGCTGCGTTGCAGGGTGACCGCCATGGTGTGCTCACGGGTGTAGCGGCGGGCGTTGTCGATGCTCACCGCGGCGCGGGCGACCAGTTCCTCGGCGAGGGAGAGTTCCTCCTCCTCGAACGGTTCGGGCTCCTGCGAGCGCCAGAAGATGACCACGCCCAGGATGGCGCCACGGGCCCGCAGCGGGACGGCGATCATCGAGTGGATACCGTGCCCGACGATCTTCCGGGCCCGCTGGGGGTTCTGCAGATGCCAGCCGCTGAATGCGGTCAGGTCCGCTTCGAGGACCGGTTCGCCGCTGGCGATGCCGACTCCGAGGGAGGTGGCGGGGTCGAAGCGGATCAGATGGCCGACCGGATAGAGGCCGCTGTCCGGTGGGGCGCCGCTGGCGGCGGTACGCCGCATCTGGACGCCCGAGCCGCCGGTCGGCGCGGGCTCCTCGCCGACCAGCACGTCCTCGGCCAGATCGACGGTGACGACGTCGGCGAACCGGGCGGCGGCGAATTCCGCGAGCTCCTCGCAGGTACGCCTCACATCGAGGGTGGTGCCGATTTCGGTGCCGGCGTCGTAGAGCAGCTTCAGGCGGCTGCGGGCCACGTCGGCCCGGCCGGTGAGTGCCCGCAGCTCGGTGGTGTCGCGCAGCGTGGTGACGCTGCCGGGCGGCCCGCCGACCTGGTCCGTCAGGCGCTGGTTGACGGCCAGCAGCCGCTCGCCGACCGGGTGGACCTCGTCGGTGATGACCCGGCCGGAGGCCAGCAGACGGGCGGTGGCGGGGTCGAGTCCGAGATCGGCGATCTGGCGTCCTTCGACGTCCGGCGGCAGATCGAGCAGCCGGCGCGCCTCGTCGTTGGCGAGCAGCAGCCTGCCGTCGCCGCCGATGATGATCACGCCTTCGCGTACGGCGTGCAGCACCGCGTCGTGGTGCTCGTACATCCGGGTCATCTCGGCGGGGCCGAGGCCGTGGGTCTGGCGGCGCAGTCGTCTGCTGACCAGTGCCGTACCGCCGGTGGTGAGGAGGAGGATGCCCGCCGCGGCGCCGAACAGCAGCGGGAACTGGTCGTCGACGACCCCGCTCACCCGGTTGACGGTGATGCCGGCGGAGACCAGGCCGATGACCTTGCCGTCGTGGCCGAAGACCGGCACCACGGCCTGGACGAGGGGCCCGATGGTTCCGGTGATCTTCTCGGTGACCACACCGCCGGCCAGCGCCGGTTTCAGCGTGCCGACGAACTTCTTGCCGATCCGGTTGGTGATGGGGTGGGTGTAGCGGATGCCCTGGGTGTTCATCACGACGATGAAGTCGACCTCGGAGCGTTTGCGGGCGGCCTCGGCCCGCGGTTGCAGCACCTTGGTCGGATTGGGGCTCTTGAGCGCCTGCTCGATGCCGGGCGAGTTCGCGAAGGATTCGGCGACGGCGACCGATCTGTGCAGGGCCTCGCGGTCTCCGGCGGCCCGGGATTGCAGCACGAGCGCCGCCATGGCGGCAGCGACGAGCAGCACCACGATCGCGACCTGCAGGAGAAAGACCTGACCTGCGACAGTTCGCATCCTGAGAACCGAACGCGGGCGGCCGTAGCGTCCGGCCATGTCCTCTTTCTACACCTCCCGCATACGGTGGGCGAGCCGCGCAATGCGGAGCGCAGCAGCCGCTGGGGCCCGTGTCGCGCCGGACGGCCTCACGGGCTGTCCGAGGATGGTCCCGTGATCCGGGGCCGGGCGCCAGAGGGCGGCAAGACCCCTCGGTAGGTTTTACTGCCGTACATATGCGACGTCTTCGACGAAGGGGACATACGCACCGGTCACATTGCACCACCACACCGGGGACAAATCGCCCAGGAGCCGGATGGTTCATGTAACTCTTCCCACAGGTCCGGCGGCTTGCCTTGCCGTGGTCTGCCGGTCGGGTGAATCACGAACCGGCACAACATGCCTGGTCAGCCCCGTTCGCCGAGGGGTCGGAACCGGAGTGGGGGTGGCTCAGAGCTCCCCCTTGCCCACGCACGGGCCGGCTTGGCGGTATGAGACGTTCGGGGGCATGCATGTTGCAGAGGAGATCCGTGCCGAGGCGGCCGCGCTCATCGACCACCACGCGCTCGGAGTATGGAAGCCCAACGACGCCGACCGGCAGGCCGCCGTCGCGCTGTTCCGCTTCCTCGAAACCGGTCTGCCCCTCACGGGCGAGCAGATCCGGTCCGTCCTGGCACACGCGCAACCGTCGGACGGAACCGGAGAGCGGCTGCTGCGGCTGCTGCTGATGACCGCCGGGCTGCTCGACGACACACAGCTGGCCGACGGCCCCGCCGGACGGGACGCCGTCGACCACGTATGCCTTCTGCTGGACGCGCTCGCGCTCTCCCGGCCCGCCGACCGGTAACAGCCATCCGGTAAGACCGGTCACGGCCGACCGGTAGCCGACCGGTAAAAGAAGAAGGCCCGCCCGGGCAGAAGCTCCGGGCGGGCGACTCCAGCGGCCGTTACGGCCTTACACAGGCACCGATGCGGTGGCGGGCTCCTCGACGGAGGCCTGCCCGTCCTCGGGGACCGAGATCACCCAGTGCGTCTCCTGCCGCGGGCGGAGATAGCAGGCCCAGTACAGCGCGGCGGCGGCGACGATGGCGCCGGTGATGACCAGGCTCTTGGTGCTCTGCTGGCAAAGGACCCAGGCCAGGACCACGATCAGCAGCGCCGGGATCGCCGGCCACAGCGGCATCCGCCAGGCGAGCCGGTGCTTGTGCTCACCACGGCGCGAGACCAGGGCGCCCAGAGCGACGAAGACATACATCGCGGCGACGGCCACGCCGGTGACCTCGCTCAGGGTGTCGAGGTTGACGAAGCACAGGGCCGCGCCGGGGACGCCCACCGCGAGGGTGGCCGCCCAGGGGGAGCCGAAGCGCCGGCCGACGTGCGAGAAGGCACGGTTGACGACCGTCGGCCAGGCCGCGTCGCGCGCCGAGGAGAAGACCACCCGGGAGTTCTGGATCACCATCACGATCGCCGCGTTGATGATCGCCAGGGCGATGCAGAGGCTGACGAAGGTGCCGACGCCGGAGTTGCTCCAGTTCTGCACCATGCCGGCGACATCACCCGCGCCGAGGGTCTTCAGGTCGGGGGCGCCGAGGGTGATCGCGACCACCGGGATCAGGACGACGGCCGCGCCGATGGCGAGGGTCCACAGCACCGTGCGGGAAACATTGCGGCGCGGGTTCTCCATCTCTTCGGCGAGGTACACGGCGGTGGAGAAGCCCTGCAGGATGAAGAGCGCGGTGGCCAGTCCGGTCACGATCAGACCGGCGGTGACGGCCGTGGTGTGTCCGTGTCCGGCGTCCATCACGGGGTGGACGAGCACCGATGCGGACCGGTGGGTGTGGGTGAAGCCGAGGAAGGCGACGACCGCGCAGGCCACGACCTCCAGCACCAGGAAGATGCCGGTGATCCAGGCGTTGGCGCGCAGGTCGAGCAGGCCCATGGCGGTGGCCAGCAGCATCACACCGGCGGCGGTGTACTGCGGGTCGAGATGGATGATCGGCGCCAGATAGTCGGCGGTGCCCAGGGCGATGATGGGCGGCACGATCATGACGACGATCAGCGAGAGTATGAAAACCAGCCATCCGGCAAGGCGGCCCATGAGGGTGCCGACCATGGCGTACTCGCCACCGGAGCTCGGGATCAGCGTGCCGAGCTCGGAGTAGGTGAAGGCCACCCCGATACACAGCAGAGCCGCGACGGCGATGGTGAGTGCGGTGCCCGTGCCCAGGCTGGCGAACGAGTCCGGCACGATCACGAAGAGTGAGGATGCCGGGGTCAGACAGGACAGCGTGAGCAGGGTGCCGCCGACGACACCGATCGACCGGGTGAGTTTGGGGGCGTGGGGGGCGTCCCCGTCCGTCGCACTGCGGGAGTCCCGCTCAGGAGCTGCGGAGGCAACAGGCGTGTAGGGCATATCTGTTATCCGTATCCCATCGATGCTGACGGCAAGAGGGGGGCACTTTCGGGGAAGAGTGCCGCAAAACGGTCCGAACCCGGAGAGCCACAGGCGCCGCTTTGGTGACCGAATAAAACCCCTGCCGACGACTCACGTCAAGGTCTTGTTAAGGTCCCTGGACAACGAAATCCGTAGCCGAAGGGCAGGCTAGGGGCGCTTATCCATGATTCAGATGCGGCACAGGAGCGGATTTCGCGGCCGGGGGGCCGGAGGTGGATTCTGCTGCGAGCCGCCGCCGAATCCGTTGCGGCTCCGCCGAAACTGCCGGCCTCATTCCTCGTGCGCGTGGACCCGGGCGATGAGCAGCGCGACATCGTCGTGGCCGTGCTCGTCGCGCAGCGCGCCCAGCAGACGATCGCAGAGGCCCTCCAGATCCTGCTCGGACTCCGCGAGCAGCGTGAGCAGGGTGTCCAGGCGGGCGTCGATGGGCTGCTGACGGGTCTCGACCAGCCCGTCGGTGTAGAGCACCAGCAGGTCGCCGTCGCGCAACGGAACCGTGGTCTGTTCAAAGGGGACACCGCCGACGCCGAGCGGGGCGCCGGTGGGCAGATCGAGCAGTTCGGGCGGCCGGCCCGGCCGGACCACGATGGGCGGTAGATGGCCGGCGACGGCTATCCGGCACTGCGCGCGGTGCGGGTCGTACACGGCGTACAGGCAGGTGGCGAAGGCCGGATCGAGGCCGCCGGCGATGTGGTCGAGGTGGCGGAGGACCTCGTCGGGATCGAGATCGAGGTCGGCGAGAGCGCGGGTGGTGGTGCGCAACTGGCCCATGGTGGCGGCGGCGTTGATACCGCTGCCCATGACGTCACCGACGACCAGGGCGGTCTTGTCGCCGGCCACCGGGATGGCGTCGAACCAGTCGCCGCCGACCTCGCTGGCCGCCTGGGCGGGCTGGTAGCGGTAGGCGATCTCCATGGCCTTGGGCTGTGGCGGCCGGTGGTTCATCAAGTGGCGCTGGAGGGTGAGCGCGGTGCGGCGTTCGCTCTGGTACGAGCGGGCGTTGTCGATGCACACCGCCGCCCGGGCGGCCAGTTCCACGGCGAGCACCGCGTCGTCCTCGTCGAACGGCACCGGATTGCGTACGCGGTACAGCGACAGCGCGCCGAGCACCTCACCACGGGCGATCAGCGGCACCGCCAGGTAGGAGTGCAGCCCGGCCTGCTTCAGGTGGGCGGCGCCCTCCGGATCAGCGGCGATATGCGGCAGATCCTCCTCGTCCACCTGGGAGAGGAGCACCGGACGGGCCTCGGTCACGCAGCGGGTGATCAGCCGGTCGGCTTCGTAGGAGGCGATCTGGCCGGTCGGGTCGGCGGCGCGGACGGCGTCGGTGGCGTAGGCCACGGACACCGCGAGCGCCCGGAAGCGGGCCGGGCCGCCGCGGGACAGCGAGGTGGGGCGCCGGCCGTCGAGTACGGCGTCGAGGACGTCCACCGCGGCGATGTCCGCCAGCTCGGGCACGATGGCATCGGCCAGTTCGTGGGCGGTCTGGTCGACGTCGAGGGTGGTGCCGACGGTCGCGGAGGCGTCGGCGATGATGGCCAGCCGCCGGCGGGCGCGGGCGGCCTCGGTGGCGGCCCGGTGCTGCTCGGTGATGTCCACGACCGAGGTGGCGAGCCCGAGTACCCGGCCGTGGGCGTCCTCCAGCCGGTAGTACGACACCGACCAGGCCTGGTCCGCGGTGGGGTCGGCGGCGGTGCGGCCGACGGTGAACTGGTCGAGCAGCGGCCTGCCGCTCTCAAGGACCTCACGCATCCGGGACACGATGACGTCGGTGTCCAGGAAGGACAGGGCCTCCTGGACGTCGCGGCCGATGTGCTGGTCGGCAGGCAGATCGTTGATGCGCTCCAGCGCAGGGTTGACCATGACGAAGCGCAGCGCGGTGTCCAGGACCGCCAGCCCGATGGGCGACTGGGCCACCAGCCGTACCGACAGCGCCAGATCCCGCTCCACCCTGCGCAGTACGGCCTGGTCGGTGGCGATGCCCAGGGCGTAGGTCTGGCCGCGCTCGTCCAGCAGTCGCATATTGCGGAATTCGACCAGCCGGGTGGAGCCGTCCTTGTGCTGGACGGGGAAGACCCCTGCCCAGCTCTCGCCGCCCGACATGACCTGGGAGAAGAGTTGCAGCACCAGGTCGAAGTGCTCGGGTCCGACCAGCAGCTGCGCGGCGGGCCGGCCGAGGGCCTCCTTGGCGCTCCAGCCGAACAGCTGCTCGGCCTGCGGGCTCCACAGGGTGATCCGCCCCTCCGCGTCCAGCATCACCGCGGCCACGCCCAGCACGTCCAGCAGGCCACCGGGCTGCCCCGGTGTGGCCCCGACCGGGGTGGCGCCCTCGGGGAACGCGTCGGTCGCACCCATCCAGGCACTCCTTCCGCCGGTCACCGCTGACCGACAGCCGTGGCGCTCTCCGTACATCGGCCGATTCTCGCTGTGATTCCGCTGCCCTCCATCATCTCTCGCCACGGGACGGCCCCGCAGGGAGAGCGGGATCCGCAGGGCATCGCCGACCCGTGCGCGAGGGAGCATTATCCGCCGCCGTTCCCAGCTCGGCGACCGTGTTGGCGATATTCGGGGCGATGATTCCGGCCGCCCCCGGCGACCGTGACCACGTCCGCCGGCGCCCGGAGGAAGCCGATCGGGAATGCGGGTACCCCGCTCCACGTGATGGCGAAGGAAGACGGGCAGTGGCGCCTGGTGGCCTGCCGGAACACAGAGGCGCTCGGCCGCAGAGGTGCTCGGCGCGTGACATAAGAAGGGCCGCACGGGCCGGGTGAGCTGTGAAGCCGACCTGGGCCCGTGCGGCGTGTGCAGACCCGGCGCGTAAAGCCCTGGTCCATCAAGGACGCCGGGTATCGACAGGTGAGTTACGCGCGCTGGTCCGGCGCTGCGCCGGCAGGCCGGCCAGGAGGCCGGCGCGGCCGCCTGACCGCAGCGACGGGCCGCCGCAGCTGAACGCTGCGGCGGCCCGACTGT
>NZ_QUAC01000068.1 GCF_003389455.1 Streptomyces inhibens
CGGGGAATCACCCCGCTGACCGGCTGTGATCACCACCGACAGCGGCTTCTGCCCCTGCTCGACCGCCAAGTGGATCTTCGTGGCCAGCCCGCCCCGGGACCGACCGAGCCCGTGGTCGGCCGGCTCGACGGAGACCCCGCCGGGCGGTTCCTTCCGGAGATCCCCCTTTTCGCCGCCCCGGCGGCGTGCTGGTGGGCCCGGCAGACCGTGGAGTCGACGTTCACGTCCCAGGTGATCAGGCCCATCTCGTCCGCCTCGGACTGGAGCTGGGTGACGATCCGTACCCAGGTGCCGTCCCGCTGCCAGCGCCGGAACAGGCCATGGGCCCGGTCCCACAGCCCGTAACGCTCCGGCACCTCGCGCCACGGGGCACCCGTCCGGGTCCGCCACCGTATGCCGTCTATCAACTGCCGCCGCGTCCACACCGGCGGACGACCCGGCTTGATGCCCTACGGCAGCAAAGGCCCAAGCCGGGCCCACTGGCCGTTCGTCAGATCCCCATGCCCCACAGAACGTGATCATTCACAACCAAGATCCACTTTCGCAACAGTCCTAGCGGCAAGACGTCAACGGCCTTCCAGCGGGGCGTAACCGCCCTCGCGCAATACATCGACCGCGAAGGCCACTGTCGCGTCCCCAGGCTTCACGCTGTCAGCGCTCCAGCGCGGAAAGGCCAGTCAGGCCGGAGTGCCGAAACCTTCGGCACTGCCAACCTGCCGCGCGAGAAGGCGGACGTCACCTCGTTCGCGATCCGCCGGTTCATCGACCCCGAGCGGCTCACCGCGCTCATCGCGAACCCTCACAGCTCGCCGCTCCCCCGACACCCCGCCGACGCTCGCCCCCTGTGGGAGGTACGAGAAATCTGACGCTGGGGATACGGCTTCCTGTCACCACACCATTGATGTCGCAGGCAGTCCGCCGCTTGGTGATCCGGCTGTGCGTCTTCTCCTTGTTGTCTGATGGCGGGGGTGTGGGCGCTGTGCGGTGGGTTTGGGGGGCCTCATAGGGTGGTGATCGAACTCGAGCCGGCGTCAGACAGCCGCGTCGCAACAGGGGGATCTGTATGTCCGCGTATTCACCGCCGCCTCATGGCCCCACGCCCCATGGCCCCACGCCCTATGGCCAGCCTGGTCCGGCGCCGTATGGGGCGCCTGCCGGCCAGGGTGGCCCTGCCGCCTACGGCCCGCCTGCTGGTGGTCCGCTCCCCTACGGCCAGCCGCCGGCCTACGGCCCGTCGCCGGTACAGCAGCCGGGTCGGCCGATGTTCACGCCGACGGGGCCTGTGCGGCGTCCGTGGCTGCGGCCGCTGATCGCTCTTGGCGCTGTGTTCGTTGTCGGGGCCGGGTTTTGGGTGCTGACTGTCGTCACCGACGACGGCAAGCCTTCGGCGAAAGTCGCGCGCGATGCCGTTGTGGGGGATTGCCTGGAGAACCGCGGTACGCACGCGGACCCGGTTCTTTTCACCATCGGTTGTAGCGATGCCAAAGCCGACTACAAGGTCATGATCAATGCGACTCGTCGAGGTGCGTGCCCGCCGGAATTCGACGAGTACACCGAGCGCGGCGGCCGCCTTGGACAGACCACGCTGTGTTTGACCCCGGTGCGTCACTGAAGGCTGGAGCTCCCTGAGGTGAGCTGCGGCGTGCCGTTGTCAGGGATGTGCGGGGCCGGCGGCGTGCCTTCTGGGAAGGGTGGCGTCTATTCGGCGTTGGCCGTTCACGCGTGAGCAGTTGGCCGTGCGGGTCCGTTGCCGGGTCGGCTTGGGGCGTCGCATGCCCAGTGCCCGGTGTGGTGGTGAAGAGCGCGCCGATCGACGTGCTGACGGCCGCCGGCCTTTCAGCTGGAGCGTGCCGGTCAGTGCATCAGGTCGCCGATCGCTTGAGTGGTGGTGGTGTTGTCCTGGGCTGGGTGGGTCGGCTGTGTGGCAGTGCTCCAGGGCGGTGTTCGGGCGGGTTGTGGAGCACGATGCGGCGGCTGTCGTGCTCGGCGAGGGCCGCGGGTGCCTTCTGGTCCGTCACCGGGTCGTCGTCGGCTGCTTCTGCTGCGTGTGCGTCGGCTGCGTCTGTTGCGTGACCTGGGCGGTGGCGGGGCGGGAGGGGCTGGGAAGCGGTGGCTTTTCAGTTGGTGGCCGGTTTGCCGGTGACCGCCGGGTGGACCTTGGTGAGCATCAGGGTGAGGAACTGGTCGGGGTGGCGGAAGGACGCGAAGTGGCTGGCGCCTCGGATGAGTGCGAAGCGCTTGACCGGGGCGGTCACGTCGTCGAAGAGTCGCTTGGCCGGCTGGGGCGGTGTGAGGACGTCTGCGTCGCCCTGGAAGATGAAGAAGGGGATGTCGAACGTGGTGCCCTCGGCCCATTCGTCGATGGCCACGGCTTCGAGCGCGAGCGGCTCGGAAAAGGTCATGGCCTTCAGGTAGCTGCGCAGGCCGCGCAGGGTGTGCAGGGGCGAGAACCACAGGGAGCGGATCACCACGGTTTTCATGGTGTCGTAGGACAGTGGGTCGGTGGTGAGGACGAGCTTGTTGTATTTCGACAGCTGCTCCACGTTCCACGTTGACTTGTCGGCGCTCATGGCGGTGACGGCGGCCAGGGCCTTCTTCTTGCCTGTCTTTTGGAGTCGGGCCACCAGTGAGCGGTAGGCGGAGTGTTCGCGTCCGCCGTCGATGATGTTCTGGTCGGTGCCGACGTAGGCGGAGTACAGGTCGGGGTGGTTTCGGGCCAGGCGCAGGCCGAGGACGGTGCCGAAGGAGTTGGCGACCAGCAGCACCTTTGCGACGCTGAGCCGGGTGCGGACGTGTTCGGTGACTTCTACCGCGTCGTGGTAGAGCCGGTCGAGGCTCATCTCGCCCTGTCCGGTGGGGCCGGTGGCGGCGAAGGTGTTGGCGGCTCCGCGCATGTCCCAGCGCACGATGGTGAAGTGCCGCTCCCAGGCCCGAGTGCGGGAGAGGAAGATGAGGTTGGAGGCGCCGGGGCCTCCCAGGATCTCCAGGATCACCGGGTTGCGGCGGTCCTCGCCGCGGACCGAGACCCATTGGTCGATGCCGCCGATGCGGACGAAGCCGGATTCGTCGATGCCGTTCGGGGTGGTGATGCGCAGGTATTTGGCGTTCGCGGTGCGCTTGAGGTGGCGGTGGCCCAGCAGGCCGGCGATGGGCGTGGCCAGGGCGGTGGCGGACAGGGTGATGATGGTGCCGAGCATAGGTGTTCCCCCTAAACTGTTTATGTCGTCAGCAGTTGTGTTTAAGGTATATACAGTTGGAGGTGGCGTCAACCGACCCGCCAACTCCACCAAGACGGAGGCCGCATGGCGACGGAGAAGGCTCGTAACCTGCGCGCAGGCATCGCCCTGTTGTGGGGCGAGCAGGACCAGCCGACCCGCGGCCCCAAGCCGAGCCTGACCCCCCACCGCATCGCCGAGAGAGCTGTGGCCATCGCCGACGCCGAGGGCCTGGACGCCGTCTCCATGAGCAAGGTCGCCGCCGAATTCGGCCTCTCAGCGATGGCCCTGTACCGCTACGTGCCCGGCAAGACCGAACTGGTCGAGCTGATGGTCGAGTCCACCCTCGCCCCGATCCCCGACCTGTCAGCGGCAGGAAGCGGCTGGCGCCCACAGATCACCGAATGGGCCCACCAGTCCGCCAAGACCCACCAGGCCCACCCCTGGCTGCTGGCAGCCACCGCGATGCGCCGCCAACTCATGGGCCCCAACCAGCTCGGCTGGCTCGACGCGGCACTGGCCGCACTGGAGCCAACCGGCCTGACAGCAGTCCAGCAGCACCGAATCTTCATTCTCGTCGCCGGCCTCGTACGCACCCTCGTCCAGCAACAAATCGACTTCGACGAGGAGCACAACAGGCAGTGGAACCACCTCACCGGCGAACTGATCAACCGCCACGCCGACCGCTTCCCCGCCCTGACCCGCGCCATCACCGCAGGCGCCTTCGCCCCCGACGCCGTCGACCCCCTGGAATTCGGCCTCGACCGCATCCTCGACAGCATCCAGACCCTCATCGACAGCAACCAGACACCCTCACCTTGAGCAGACACCATCACCGTGAGCAGCGCCCGGCGCCGAAGCCTGGAACCGGCACGGCGCGCGCCGCCCCGCTCACGCCGGAAACCACTGCGGCAGCCCGTACACCTCGGTGATGCCACCGGCGCCAGGGGCCACTGACCCGCCGCTGCCTACGCGGATCGGGACCTGGCGCGCCTACCAGGTGCGCGGGCCCATCCACTTTGCCCGGATGGTGATCGGGTCGCTCGCGCCTCGCGACCAGTGCAGCGTCCCGCTCGCTCCCAACCGATCCAGCCGATCCAGCAGCAGGCGGTGCGACTGGCACCCGTGCCAGTCGCACCGCGACCAGTGTGAAGCGACGATGTGCCGTCTCCATCCGGCACCGAAGACCGGCGGCAGCAGCCGCCATGCACAGCCCGACGTGGCCCCAACATGTGGCCTGAGGACCGGCGGGCACCTCGAAGCCGGCTCAGCTCATCAAGGAGCCGCTCGAACAGGTCCAGCGCCCGGACTCTTCGTTGCACCCGAGTCCGGCCAGCACCGCGGGGACTCGCTCTCGATCCCGGCAAGCAGCGTGTCCAGGCCGGCCTGGACGAGGCTGTCGGATCCGATACACCCACCGAACGCGCTCTCGTGCACGAGTCGGCGCGCTCCTTGAGGGCTGCCTCTTCATCAGTCGACTGAGGATCCCTGCCGGCAAGCTGATCCTGCAGCATCAGTCACCTGAGGATCCCTGCCAGCAGGCTGATCCCGCAGCCTCCTACGGCCGCCCCACGCTGCCCGGCCAGGGCGATGGGGCTCGCCGGACTGCCGCGGGCCCGCTGTCTCCAGCCGGCCAAGCAAGCCACCAACTCGAGTGTCGTCAGCACACCGTGATCAAGACGACCGCCCGCGCGTTCGCCGCCGCGGCCCTCGCCCTGCTGCCCCTCACCACCACCCCCGCGCACGCCGCCCAGACACTCTCAGCCGCCACGACGCCATCGAAGCCCTCCCACAGGCCTCCGAGTCCCACGACGACTACGAACGCACCACGTTCAAGCACTGGGTCGACGAGGACAAGGACGGCTGCAGCACTCGCAACGAGGTCCTCCTGGCGAAGCCGTCACCCCGCATCACCCCGCGTCGGCCCTGGGTGCAAGCTGAGCGGCCGACCCTGGCTGTCCTACTGCGACGATCAGACCGTCGACGGCCCCTCCGGCCTCGATAGCGACCACATGGTCCCGCTCGCCGAAGCCTGGGATCGGGCGCTTCGCAGCCGACCGGCGCCCGTCGCCGTCGCCGTCGCCCGGCGCCCGTCGCCCGTCGCCCGTCGCCAAGCCGACGCAAACGACCTCGGCGTCGAACGCTCCCTGCTCGCCGTCACAAGACCAACCGGCGTAAAACGGACCAGGGTCCGGCCGAGTGGATGCCACCGGCCATCGACGTCCGCTGCATCTACCTCTCCGACTGCGGCGGCACCAAACGGCGTTGGTCCCTGACCGCCGACCGCCGACCGCCGACCGCCGACCGCCGCGAACGCGAACGCGAACGCGACACCCTTCGCCAACTTGCCGCCAGCTGCACGGACACCGACGTCGAGTACGAGCAGGTGTAGCCGACACGGACGCCGGCACCCTCAGACACACGGCGGCCTCTTGAATGCGGCGCTGGCCCGCCGCAGGCGAAGGCCTTTGCGCACCATGGGTGGCGGGTGGGAGTGAAGTGACCAAGTCCCACCCACCGGGTTAGGGACGGTCAGTGACCGTGGCTCCAGTGGCCGTGTCGTCCCCGGCTTTCGGAGTCGACGAAGCGGCGATGAGCGGCGGTGGTCGTTGCACAGGGAGGCGGTGTCGCCGTCGTTGTCCCAGGCGTAGGCGCGGCGGTCCTGGTAGAGGTCCCAGCGGTTGTTGCGGCCGATGCCGGTGTGGACGCGAACCCGGCTGTGGCCGGGCAGATGTGTCGGACAGGGGCCGGCCCTTGATGGTCACCGGCCAGCGGCCGGTGTTCTTCACGGTGACCCACTCGGCCTTCAGGCTCCGGTGGGAGCGGTCGTCGCGTCCGGGGCTGTCGTACTGGATCGGGCCGAGGACCACCGTGGAGCGGACCTGGTGGTGCGGGGCCAAAGCGTGGCGGCCGAGGTGGCCGGCTGCGGCGGCAGGCAGAGAGCGGTGGCTGCCAGTGCCACGGGGCCAAGGACGGCAGCGGCGATACGCCAGGCGTGACGGAACCGAAAACGTGCTCCAAGCCAACCCTCCTACCGGATCGGTCGCCTCGGAACAGTCTCTGACCGGACAGGATCTGAGCTGGTTTCAACAGTTGTAGTGGGCCGGGTCGTCTTCGATGGCCCGGCCCACTGCGGCATCGGCGTCACCACGGTAGGCGTTGATCCAGGATTTTCCAGTCGCCGCCCAACTCATGGCGCAGCGTTTCCAGTGCGGCGTCCGCCTGCCGGCTGAACAGCTCCTGTTGTTCATAGGGCCACGGAGACGGACCCGGTGGGTTCTTCCAGTCGATGGAGGACTGAAACCACTTGCACAGCCTCGCCAGTTCGGTCCGGGTGGCCGAGCTGATCGGCAAGCGGTCCAGATCGCAGGGGTAGCCGTAGGGGCTGTCGATGTCGTGTGGCCACAGCGGGGTGTGCGGGACGCCGGGTTCGAAGAAGAACCGCAAGGAGTTGGACATGCAGCACCTTCTCACAGCACCTGCTGACGCTCTGCTCGGCGTCATCCAATGCCACATCGCCCACGGCAGACGCACACGGTGGGAAGGGGCTGGAGAGCGCGTCCCGGCCCATGTCAATGGACAGCGTGGGGAAAGGCCGCAGGTCAACGGAGGTTTGCCCTTGTGACGCTCATGGCCGTCGTCCCGCTCCAGGCTCCCGCTGAGCTTGCGTGCGTCAGCTTCTGCGAGCGTGTGTGGCTGTTCGACGCCACTGCGCGCGGCTGTCACCGATTTTCTCAAGGGCCGAGGACGGGACGTCGTCTCCGATCTCGGCTGCGGCGTTCACTGCTGCAGCCGCGACCAGCGCGTGTGCGTGGGATTCCTCTGGGGCACGAGCGCTGGCGCGGAGGCAGAGACGGAGATGGGGCGGAGATGAGGCGGAGGCGGAGATAGGCGAGGCTGCCGCCGGATCCGACGCCGACCGGCATCGCCGGCCGAAGCCTGCCCTGCACCGCGCCAGTGATTGGGCACGTCCTGCGCTGCGGTGCCCGCGCACCCGTCGACCGCTTCGGCACCGGCGTACGCCCCGCTGCCGGCGCACCTGACCCACCCCGGGCCTCACCGACTTACTGCGCTGAGCGGGTGTCCATCGGCCGGGTCGGCGAGGCCGTCCACCGGGTTGGTGCGCCGGTTGCGCCACCACAGCACAAGCTGGACGACACCGAACGCCACCTCGACGACGAAGAACAGCCACAGCAGCCGCGTGGCGCCGTGAGCCACCGCGTACGCCTGCCACGTCGCGAACAGCGTGCGCGCGATGCCGTCGAACAGTGCGTGCACCGGCAGCGGCTTGACGATGCGCAGGAGGGCCCAGACAACCACGACCGAACCCAACAGATTCGCGTACAGGGTCTGCACCGGGTCACGGTCGGGCAGGACGCCCAGCCCGAGCGCGCCACCCAACGATGACAGCGCGCCGTGCAGCAGGGCGTATGTCCACGGCGTCGCGAATCCCGCCGTGACGACGAGGTCGTACCAGGCACTTGCGCGTACGACGCGAAGCCAGGCGGGGCGGGAAGGGGCGAAAAGACGGATCACGATGAGCTCCTGCTGGTCTCACGGCAGCGACGGCTCACGCTAAACAGTGGAGTACGCTCCAAGGTCAAGCCCATCATCCGACGGAGGGTCATGCTGATCGGGGAACTGGCCGCGCAAGCAGGCATGACCAAGGACACCCTTCGGTTCTACGAGAAGGTCGGCCTCGTCACCGGCCGACGGCTGCCCAACGGCTATCGCGACTTCCCGCCCGAGACAGTGGCCTGGCTGCACTACGTCCGTACCGCGCAGACGCTCGGATTCTCCCTGGCGGAGATCGCACGGCACGGCG
This sequence comes from Streptomyces inhibens, assembly GCF_003389455.1. Taxonomy (GTDB): domain Bacteria; phylum Actinomycetota; class Actinomycetes; order Streptomycetales; family Streptomycetaceae; genus Streptomyces; species Streptomyces inhibens. The sequence continues at coordinate 8,041 of NZ_QUAC01000068.1, forward strand.
AGGAACTGCGCGACGCGCCGGACACCGCGCAAGCACTGTCTGCACTGTTCGAGGACAAGATCCAGGTCATCGACGCGCGCATGGCCGAACTCGCCGCCCTGCGGGCCGAACTCGATGCACGTGTCGGCACCGGATGCCCGTTGCGGGCGGCCGCCGGCCAAGGCGGCTGAGCACGAGGTGAGACCGGCAGAGTCGCGTGTTCGAGTGTCGCGGATTGCCCGAAGCAGCGGAACGTACGGCAACAACGTAGCGTGACCCTGCCGGGCAGTGTCGGAACACACCGACGTGCCGGTCCGTCGGCGGCCACCCGGCGATGGCGAGGTTGTGCGGGCGGGCGGGTTCGGCGCATGGCGTGGTGCACGCCGTCGCCGCGAAGCCGGCAGCACACGCGGAGCAGCCCGATCACCCGAGCCGCAGGCAACGCACGTACGTCGGGCGGCGGTTCGTGAAGAACCACCGGCCCAACCACGCCGGAAACCTGTGGCCTTCGCCACCTCACCCACTCACCCGGCGCCGAAGCCCACTGTCGGCGCCGACGCGAGAGGCGAAGACCGGCACGCCCAGGCCCTGCCCTGAGTACCTGTTCAACCACATGCCCGGCCAGCTCCACCACTGCCTGCCACGCCAATGCCACATCGATGCCACGTCGATGAAGAGACGGGGTCTGCTCACCTGCCGCCGCCGGCTGAGCCGCGCTTCAAAAGCCGATGTCCCACGCTTCGTAGCCCTCCAGTCCAACGGCCAGTAGGGGCGGCACCAGCGTGTGGAGGTACCACCCCACGTCGGTGAAGGCAGGTGAGCCGGGCAGGCTCCGCCGGTTGATGGTCGGACTGAAACTGCAGGCTGTGCAACGCGGGACGAAGAGGAGCTGACCGCCGGTGTCCGCTCGCACGTGGTGGACGCAGACGGCGACGTGGTAGTCCGCGTTCTCAGGCGCGTCCAGGAGCGTCAGGACCTCTTGCGCGCGGTCGCTGGTGGTGGACTGCCAGTCGAACATGTCGTTGTCGTTCACCACGTACGAGATGCCCAAAGGCTCCTTGAGGGACCACCCTGCGGCCGCCAGGGCATCGACGGTCGCCCGGACCGTGACCTCGCGTGTGAATGTGAAGTCGATGTCTGCGCTCCTGGACGGCACACAGGCTCCCGGGTGAGGCGATCGGTGACACCGCATCGTCCCCGATGACGCGGAGAGCAGTCGGTCGAGGTGACGGCTTAAGGGCACGAGGTGTCTTCCTGAGCACCCGGAAGCGGGCGTGGTCTCTGCGTGAAGTCGCCGGCTGCGTGGAGGCGGGCGGTGGCTATGGAGGGAGGCCCGGCGGTGACCACGTGGGAGTTCGTCAGGCACCGCACCGCACCGCACCGCACGCACTGCACTGCACCGTTGCCGACGGCGACTGCGGCGCCCTCTGGCGCGCGGCGGACGGCTGCCTGTTCAAGCGGCACCGGTAGCAAGAGGTGTACGTCGAGGCCGAGCTGCAGCAGCGCCTCGCCCGCTGTGGCCATCCGGTGTCCGAACAGGTCGACCGCGGCTGTGAAGACGACGGCGCCCGCTGCTTCACCGAACGCAGCGCAGGGTGTTTTCGTTGCGCGAGAGGGCCGTTGTGGCTTTGTTCACGAGAACCGACAGCACCTGTACACGAGTTTGGGAGGCGTCGGCGGTGCCTCGTGTTCGATGTTCATGAGAA
>NZ_QUAC01000072.1 GCF_003389455.1 Streptomyces inhibens
CCCGGATCAACGGTCCCGGAGTGATCCAACCACCTCGAAGATCATTTCGTTAGGAGTTCTAAGGGCTGTCCCGTAATCCCTGGCGGGCGCACGACGACAGCTACGGCACCTCGCCGCGTTGCCGGAACATCCGGATACACCCAGTATCCGGACGTCCCTCCGCCTTGCGATGCAGCTCGGCATCCAAGGGACGAAGGCAAGAGCCGAGACGGAGCGAGCACAGCGAGTGCAGTGCATCTGACGCCGTGCGCTGATCCACCAGGGATTACGGGACAGCCCTTAGTCGCGTGTAGTACTCGGTCGAGATGAACGCCAGCTGCGCCACCTCCTCGCGACGCAATCCCGGGGTTCGGCGGCGCGCCCCGGCGGGCAACCCCACGTCGGCGGGGGTGATGCGCTCGCGCCTGCTGCGCAGGAAGCCGGCCAGTTCTCGTCGATCCACCTCCCAGTGTGCGCGGCGCCGAGGTGCCCAGCCAGGTACTGTNTCTCGTCGATCCACCTCCCAGTGTGCGCGGCGCCGAGGTGCCCAGCCAGGTACTGTCGGTGCCTGGATGAGCGGGGTGGCCGGACACAGGCTCGTCGGCATGAACAACACACCGATCACGTCCACCACGACCTCGGGCCGCCTGCTCGTCGGCAAGGTCGCCTTCATCACTGGCTCCGGTCGCGGTATCGGCGCGGCATCAGCGCGGCTGTTCGCCCGGGAGGGGGCTCGGGTGCTCCTCGCGGCCCGCACGGAGTCCCAGCTCAAAGCGGTGACCGAGGAGATCCGGACGGCCGGCGGCACTGCGGATTACGTGGTGTGCGACCTGGCCGACCCGGCAAGTGTCCGTGCCGCCGTCGACCGGTCCGTGGAGGTGTACGGCCGGCTCGATGTGGCCTTCAACAACGGCGCGACGGGCCAGCCGCCCGGTCCGATGGATCAGCTGTCGGAGGCCGATTTCGACCACGTCTGCGCCGTCAACCTCAAGGGCCCGTGGCTGGCCATGACCGCCGAGATCGCCGCCATCCGCGCCACCGCGAAGCGCGGGGCCATCGTCAACACTTCCAGCGTCGGCAGCCTGATGGGCAACCCCTCGCTGCCCGTATACGGCGCGGCGAAGCGGGCAGTCAACAGTCTCACCGCGTCGGCAGCTGCCGCATACGGCCCAGAAGGTATCCGCGTCAACGCCATCGCGCCCGGCACCACACTCACCGAGATGCTGCACGAGTGGGATGAGAAGGCCCCCGGCACCATTGAGCAGCTCAACTCCCTGACCCCGCTGGGCCGCGCCGCCGATCCGGACGAGATCGCCCAGGCCGCCGCCTGGCTCCTCAGCGACCGCTCCTCCTACGTCACCGGCACGGTCCTTCGGGTCGACGGCGGCATGCGAGCCTGAGTCGAAATGGGGGGCCTTGCAGGGCGCCGGCCTCCCACGGCGGGAGAGGAGCAGGCCTGACCAGCAAATTCACCTTGCCTGACGCCGTGGGCCGCCCGCTCGCCTGCACCGTCACCGGCGGGAACAGCGACGACTGGACTCAGTTCACCGCGGTGATGGAGGCGATACGGGTGCCCCGCACCGGCCCGGGACGACCGCGAGCCCGACCCGCCCACGTCCTGGGCGACAAGGGCTGCAGCGAAGGCCGGCGGGCGCCCGCCGTGGCTGCCGCCCTGGAGCCGGTTGCGGCGCCGGGCTGCTGATCACCGGCAAGGTGATGGTGCACGCCGAGGCGCTGACCGGCCCTGGTGGCGTGGTGCTCGACAATGCCGCGCCGCTGGAGCCGTTCGCCGAGTGGGTGCGGGCCGGCAAGGCCGGTGGCGCGGCGATGTGGAGGCAGCCACACGACGATCACCGTCACGCCGCCGCGCGGCTGGAGCGGCGTCTCTGGCAGCTATCGGCAAATAGCTGCACTCCTGATCTTGCGTAGCAAAGCAAGATAATCGCCCATAAAATGGGCATTGCTGGCGCACTGGCGTGCCAGACAGGCACGTGAAGTCGGTGCGGAAGAGTGATCGACTCGGGGACGGGATGCCTATGGATCAGGCCGCCAGTCCGGCGCGGACCGTCATCCTGACTGTGGATGACGACCCGGGCGTGTCGCGTGCTGTCGCCCGCGACCTGCGGCGACGCTACGGCGCGTCGTACCGGATCGTACGCGCGGAGTCCGGCGAGTCCGCCCTTGCCGCGCTGCGCGAGCTGAAGCTGCGCGGCGGCCCCGTCGCGGTGATCGTGGCCGACTACCGGATGCCGAAGATGAACGGCATCGAGTTCCTTGAGCAGGCTCTCGACATCTACCCGGGCGCCCGGCGGGTGCTGCTGACCGCGTACGCGGACACCAACGCGGCCATCGACGCGATCAACGTCGTCGACCTCGACCACTACCTCCTCAAGCCCTGGGAGCCGCCCGAGGAGAAGCTCTACCCCGTCCTCGACGATCTGCTGCAAGCCTGGCGGGCCACCGACCACCGGCCGGTGGTCATCACCAAGGTCGTCGGGCACCGCTGGTCGGCGCGCTCGTCGGCCGTACGGGAGTTCTTGGCCCGCAACCAGGTGCCGTACCGCTGGTACTCGTCCGACGATCCGGAAGGCCGGCGGCTGCTGTGCGCCGCGGGCCAGGAGGGCCTGCGGCTCCCGCTTGTGATCACTCCGGACGGCACGGCCCTCATCGAGCCCGAGGACCGGGAGCTCGCCGCCCGGGTCGGCCTCGCGACGACCCCGGCAACCGACTTCTACGACCTCGTCGTCATCGGCGGCGGACCAGCCGGTTTGGGTGCGGCGGTGTACGGGGCCTCCGAGGGCCTGCGGACCGTCCTCGTGGAACGCTCCGCGACCGGAGGCCAGGCGGGCCAGAGCTCGCGCATCGAGAACTATCTCGGCTTTCCGGACGGAGTGTCCGGGGCACAGCTCACCGACCGGGCCCGGCGTCAGGCGGCGAAGTTCGGTGCCGAGATACTGACCGCGCGCGAGGTCACCGGGCTGGAGATCAATGGCGCCTCGCGCGTCGTTCGGTTCTCGGACGGCTCCGCCGTCGCCGCGCACTCCGTGATTCTCGCGACCGGCGTGTCGTACCGGCAACTGGATGCACCCCACGTGACCGAGTTGACCGGCTGCGGAGTGTTCTACGGCTCGGCCCTGACCGAAGCGGCCGCGTGCCAAGGCCATGATGTGTACATCGTCGGCGGCGCGAACTCCGCCGGCCAGGCCGCGATATACCTGGCCCGGAGCGCCAAGTCGGTCACCATACTGGTGCGTAAGCCGTCCTTGTCCACTTCGATGTCGCACTACCTCGTCCAGCAGGTCGAGGAGACGGCCACGATCTCTGTGCGCACCAACACGGTCGTCGACGCCGCCCACGGCTCGCGTCAACTGGAACGGATCACCCTGCGTGACACAACGACCGGCCACACCGAACTCGTCGACGCCCAGTGGATGTTCGTCTTCATCGGCGCAGCCCCGCTGACCGACTGGCTGGAGGGCACGGTGCTCCGGGACTCCCGCGGATTCATCCTGACCGGCCCCGATCTGACCGCGGACGGGCGCCCGCCGGCCGACTGGGAGTTGGACCGGCCGCCCTACCACTTGGAAACAAACGTCCCGGGCGTGTTCGTGGCCGGAGACGCCCGCGCCGAGTCCGCCAAGCGTGTCGCTTCCGCAGTAGGAGAGGGAGCCATGGCGGTCATGCTCGTGCACCGATATCTGGAGCAGTCATGAACGGCCGGCCGATGCCGTGCAGTCAGGAGGAACTCGGCTCGCTGTTCCTGTTCGAGAAGCTGGCTCCCGACCAGATCGCCCTCCTCTGCCGCGAAGGCCGTGTGGAGGAGTTCGAACCCGGGCCCGTGTACGGGGAGGGCGACCCCGCCACGTGCTTCTACGTGCTACTCGAAGGGACCATCGCTCTCTCGCGCCGGATCGGGGACTACGACGTGGAGATCAACCGGAGCTCCAGCCGCGGGGTGTACGCGGGAGCCTTCCAGGCCTACCTGGGTGACCGCCTGCGGCAGGTGTACAACAGCTCCCTGCGTGTCATCGAGCCCGCACGCTTCTTCGTGCTGCCCGCGGAGACCTTCGCCGCGATCATGCGCGAGTGGTTTCCCATGGCCGTGCACCTGCTGGAAGGCCTCTTCTTCGGCACCAAGAGCGCCCAGGAGGCCGTCGGCCAGCGAGAACGGCTCCTGGCTCTCGGATCGCTGTCCGCAGGGCTGACCCATGAGCTGAACAACCCCGCCGCCGCGGCCGTGCGAGCCACGTCCGCGCTCCGCGAGCGGGTTGCCGGGATGCGCCACAAGCTCGGCGTCATCGCGGCACGCCCGTACCGGCGCGACAGCCTGGAGACGCTCATCGACGTCCAAGAACGCACGGCCGAGCGCGTCGCCAAGGCCACCACCCTGAGCCCGCTGGAAGCCTCGGACCGGGAGGACACCCTCTCCGACTGGCTGGACGACCACGGCATCGGGGACGGATGGCAGCTCGCGCCGACTTTCGTACAGGCCGGCCTTGACACCGACTGGCTGGACCAGATCGCCGCAGCCGTGGACAGGGACACCCTCGAAGGTGCGGTGCGGTGGCTCAACTACACAGTCGAAACCGAACTGTTGATGAACGAGATCGAGGAGTCGACCACCCGCGTCTCAGCCCTCGTCGCCGCGGCCAAGCAGTACTCGCAACTCGATCGAGCGCCCTACCAGGTCGCAAACGTGCATGAACTGCTGGACAGCACCCTGCTGATGGTCTCCGCGAAGATCGGCCCCCACATCACCGTCGTCAAGGACTACGACCGCAGCCTGCCGAAGATCCCGGCCTATCCCAGCGAGCTCAACCAGGTATGGACGAATCTGATCGACAACGCCGTCTCGGCGATGAACAGTACGGACGCCGACGGCACGTTGACCGTACGAACCGCGCGCGAGGGAGACCATCTGCTCGTCGAGTTCTGCGACACCGGTCCCGGGATCCCCGCGGAGATCCGCGAACGCATCTTCGACCCGTTCTTCACCACCAAACCGGTGGGTGAGGGTACAGGTCTCGGCTTGGACATCTCATGGCGCATCGTCGTCAACAAACACAAGGGGGACCTGCGGTTCCACTCCGTCCCCGGCGACACCCGCTTCCAGGTACGCCTCCCGCTGGCCTCCGCCGACCCCCATCCCCCACAGGAGCCGTCATGAGTTCCCCGAACGGAATCGACCCCTCGGTCCCGCCCAGCGGAACCGGATGCGCCGAGTGCGACGCCGGCGGCGGCTGGTGGTTCCACCTGCGACGCTGCGCACAGTGCGGCCACATCGGCTGTTGCGACGACTCGCCCGCCAAGCACGCGACGGCCCACGCGCGGGCCACCGGGCACCCGGTGATCCGCAGCTTCGAACCGGGCGAAACCTGGTTCTGGAACTACGAGACCTCGGAGGTGTACGCCTCAGGCCCACACCTGGCTCCCCCTGAGAGCCACCCGGCCGATCAGCCCACCCCCGGCCCCGCGGGACGAGTGACGAGTCCCGGACGACTGGGCCGACCGTCTGGGCACCCCATTCCGTCATGCGGGCATGGCAGTTGGGACACCTCGGACCGAACAGCCGTCAGCTGCCATCGGTCGATAGATTGCGGACTCGCCGTGGCTGCCCGTAGGAAACTCTGCTGCCGCCGTCCCGGTCTCGGCTCTTCCACCCCCTGACCTTCTGACGACCGTGATCGCGGTGGCAGCCCCTGGCCCGAGGCTGCCGCCGCTGCTGTGCGGAGGTGTAGGGTCCCCGATTCGATGCGCGCTGGTTCCTGCTGGAACGTAGAGGTCCGCGTTCGATGTGCACTCGTCGAGTTGGTAGAGAGCACGCAATCCGGGGCGACCTGGGCACTGTGGTTGGTTACGGTCGGTGGGGAGCTGTCAATACGCGTTCATCGTGGGGAGCGGGTGTCTGTGTGCGGCGGAGTGTGGTCTGCCGGGTGCGGTGCATGGTCACGGGGGCCGGTGTTGCGCGGGGTTGACGCCGTCGATCTCGACGAGGAGGTGGCGGGGGCCGCGCAGACCGGGGTTCGCGCGGTAGGGCGGTGGGTCGGCGACGAGCCGCGACTCCCACCCGCCAGTGCGCATCGAACTCGTCGCGGCGGGGCAGTGCGGTCCGGCGCGCCGGAACCTGGCCCATGAGGACCTGCTTGGACAACGGTGGCCGGTCGTAAGGGAGATACGGCTCGTCCCCGATCACGGTCAGCGAACCAGTGAAGCCCTCCCGACGCAGCGTCGAAACAGCCACCAGCGCAGCCAGGGACGCCCCGACAATGACGATGCGCCCGGTGCGCTTCAACGCCTCCTCAGGGCCGGGGGCGGGCACGTGCGTTCCAGGCTCCGCATACCGGTTTTGGGCGTCCGCACGGTCGAGGAAGATGGCCTGGACCGGGCAGGCCGCCGCGGCCCGCGCGATCTTCTCCCGCTGCGCATCGTCCGGATCGGAGCCGTACAGAAGCGGCTCGTCCCCTTGAATGGCAAACACATCCGGCGCGGCGAACGCGCACTGTGCGTACCCCTGGCACCGCGTGAGATCCACAACGATCTTCATGTGGACGCCCCTTCCGAACCCTGCGGATCGGCCGTTTCGTCCCACCACCACGCGCGCACGCCACGGCGTTTGCTCTTTCAGTGCAGCACGGCACGCCGGGGACCGCACCTCGACGCGGACCGGGAGCTACGTTCCGGATTCGTTGCGCACCGAATCTGGGAATTGCGCATTCACAACGCGGCGAGCGCCGACATTGCACATCAGAACGCGGACCCGAAAGGAGGGGCCCGCTACGGCTATTGGTCCTGTTGGAGTTGTACAGCTCAGAGGACGTTCCAGCCCTGGCGATCAGCTGCTCGAATGTGTCTTGTGCGATGGGTTCGAGGCCCTGGTGCCCTCGCCGCGCCAGTCCCGGCCCCGCACTCCGCAGGAAATCTTGGACCTGGCAGCGTCGCTGAAGAGGGGCTGGCCTGGGTGCTGCGGGGACGACGCTGTCAGCGTCCGCCCGCTGTGGGGGCGAGGGGCCCGTCCAGAGCTGCCCATTGCAGGAGCAGGATGGTCTTGCCGTCGGTGATGCGTCCGTCGCGGGTCATGGCGAGGGCTTCTTCGAAGGGCAGTTCGAGGACCTCGATGTCTTCGCCGTCTTCCTCGAGTCCGCCGCCGGTCCCGGTCCGGTCGGCCGCAGTGTAGGGAGCCGCGAAGAAGTGCAGGCGCTCGGTGACGGAGCCGGGGCTCATGTAGGCGTCGAGGACGTGCGTGAGCGGGCCGAGCGTGACGCCGAGTTCCTCGGCGCTCTCGCGCCGCACGGCGGCCGGCGGGTCGTCCGCGTCGAGCAGCCCTGCGGCGGCTTCGACGAGCATGCCGTCGGGGTGGTCGTTGACGTAGGCCGGATAGCGGAACTGGCGGGTGAGCAGGACGCAGCGACGTTCGGCGTCGTAGGGCAGGACGACCGCGCCGTTGCCGCGGTCGTAGGTCTCGTGCTGCTGGGTGACCCAACGTCCGTCGCGGCGGCGGTAGTCGAAGGTCGTACGGCGCAGCACGTGCCAGCCCTGGGAGGTGAGCTCGACGTCGCGGACCACGACGTCGGGGTTGCGGTCCAGGTCGCGGCCGGCGCGGTCGAGGCCGACGCGGCCGCGGTGGTCGGGGGTGTCGATGCCGGGACGGGGGTTCACGTGGTCTCCTGCGGGGTGCGGGGCGGGATCTGTGCGAGGTCGTGGTAGACGGGCAGGCCGCGGCGGCGGGCGGTGGCAACGTCCTGGTCGGCTCCGGTGGAGTCGCCCGGCAGGCGCAGCACGGCGTCGCAGTGCGCGAGCAGGCGCTCGGCGGTCGGGTACAGCACCTGGTCGGCGAGGGGGTCGGTGGGGCCCGCGCCGGCTGAGCGCAGGACGGGCAGGGCGACCCACTCCCCGATCACGGGGAGGTGGCCGGCGGCGAAGACGGGCCACGCGGCCGCTTCGAGGCGGGCGAGGTTGGCGGCCATGGCCTGCGGGTCGCTGCCGGTGCCAGAGCGGTGGGGGCCGGCGATCAGGATGAGCATGGGTTTGTCGGTCACGTGCGCTACGATACATGCAGAAACGTGCAAGAACAGGAGAGAATGCGGATGCTGGCTGCTGAACGGCGCGACCACCTGCTGAGTCTGCTCGCCCGCGAGGGCAAGATCGTCGCCAAGGACGTCGCCGCCGAGTTGGGGATCTCCGAGGACAGCGTGCGGCGCGACCTGCGCGATCTCGCGGCCGAGGGATTGTGCCAGCGGGTCTACGGCGGGGCGCTCCCCGTCTCGCCGGCCTCGGCGGACTACACCGCCCGGCAGACCGTGGCCCCGGACGGCAAGCGGAAGGTCGCCTCGGTGGCCGCCGGGCTGGTGCGGCCGGGCGGCGCGCTGATCCTCGACGGCGGCACCACCGCCCTCGCCGTCGCCCGCGCGCTCCCGCAGGACCTGGCCTGCACCGTGATCACCCACAGCCCGACGATCGCCGCGGCCTTGCTCGATCATCCGCAGGCGGAGGTCTTCCTGCTTGGTGGCCGCATTTTCAAGCACTCGGCGGTTGCTTGCGGAGCGGCCGCGGTCGAGGCCGCGCAGAACGTCTCGGCCGACCTCTGCCTGCTCGGCGTCACGGGCGTACACCCCGAGGCGGGACTGACCACTGGCGACGCCGAGGAGGCCGCGATGAAGCGCGCCCTGGCCGCACGCGCGGCGGACACCTACGTCCTCGCCTCTTCCGAGAAGATCGGCACAGCTTCGCGTTTCCGCGTCCTGCCCTGGGAAGAGATCAGCGGACTGATCACCGACGCCGACCCCCACGACGCAGTCGTCGAACAGCTCACGGCGCTCGGCGTGGAGATCCTCACAGCCGGCTGACAGCTACAGGCCGAACGCTCGACGACCGGCCGGCAGGCGACCCAAGGCACCAACCCGCCACCACGACCCGGCCATCCACAGGAATTGACAATTGCTCGTCCCGGATCGCCAGGCTCCCCTTCGGCCGTACAGACATCGTCAGCCACCCCATACGACTACGTCGGTCTTCAAGACCACAACCAGGTCTTGAAGGCAGACGTCACACAGGACCCCGAATTACCCCACAACGGCCCGGGGTGGTTCCGGGGCCACCATGTTTCCGCCGAGTTGGCCGCCTGGCAGGTTCTGACGGTAGAAGCTGGTTCCGCAGTCCTTGGGCACTTGGGGGTTGA
>NZ_QUAC01000079.1 GCF_003389455.1 Streptomyces inhibens
GGACGGCCCATGAGCGCGGCGCGCGCCCGCCCCGTGGTGGGACGGGCGCGCGCCGGCCGTCACCACATGGACGGCTTGCGGGCGGCCCACGGCCGGGCCTGCTCCAGCTGCGCGGAGAGCGCTATCAAGGTGGCCTCGTCGCCGTACCGGCCGGCCAGCATCACCCCGATCGGCAGCCCCTCGGCGTTCCACTGCAGCGGGACGCTGACCGCGGGCTGACCGGTGGCGTTGTAGAGCGCGGTGAACGGTGTGAAGGCGCCGATGGCGGAGAACTCGGCCTGCGGGTCGGCGTCGTTGCGCAGTCCGCCGACGGGTGCCGGCGGCGCGGCCACGGTCGGCGAGAGAATCACGTCATAGCCGCCGTCCGGCGGCATCAGACCGTCCGCGAGGGACTGGGCGAGCATTCGGAACGCGTACATCGAGCGGGTGAAGTCCGGACCGGAGACCTCGGCGCCGCGGCCGCGCAGATAGCGGGTGAGCGGCATCAGCAGCTCCTCGGCCTCCGGCGGCAGCGGGCGGTGCGCGGCCACCACGGACCACACCCGGGTGAAGGCGTGGCGGATGCCGTCGTCGGCGGGCAGCGACAACTCCTCCACGTCGTGGCCGAGTCCGGTCAGCAGCGCGGCGGTGTCGGCGGCGGCGGTACGGCAGTCGGGGTGGACCTCGACGCCGGGGATGGGCGCCTCGGTCACAGCGGCGATCCGCAGCCGTCCGGGGTCGCGGAGGGCGTGCGAGGCGAAGGTCTCGCCGGGCGGGAGCGAGGGCGCCGCGTACGGGTCGCCGGGCATCGTGCCCGCGAGCACGTCCAGCAAAGTGGCCGCGTCGGCGACCGTACGGGCCAGCGGGCCGGACGTCGCCAGGCCCGTGACATCGTGCAGCAGCGGGCCGCCGCTGACCCGGCCGCGGCTGGGCTTGATGCCGAACAGCCCGCAGACCGACGCCGGGATACGGATCGAGCCGCCGCCGTCGCTGGCATGCGCGAGGGGCGCCAGCCCGCCGGCGACGGCCGCGGCCGCCCCGCCGCTGGAGCCGCCCGCCGAGCGCTCCAGGTCCCACGGGGTGCGGGCGGGCGGCGCCAGACCGTTCTCCGTGTAGCAAGGCAGCCCGAATTCGGGGGTGTTGGTCTTGCCGAGCAGGATCGTGCCGCCCGCCCGCAGCTTGCCGACGACATGGTCGTCGACGGCCGGCACATGCTCGGCCAGCGCCCGCGAGCCCATCGTGCAGCGCACGCCCGCGACCTGGACGAGGTCCTTCACGGGGACCGGAACGCCGTGCAGGGGCGGGAGTTCGCGGCCCTCGCGACGGGCCGCGGCGGCCTCGCTCTCGGCCTCCGCGGCCTGTTTGCGGGCGATCTCCGGGGTACGGGTGAGGAATGCGCCCAGCGTGTCGTCGAGCCGCTCGATCCGCGCCAGATAGTGGTCGGTGAGCTCGACGGGGGAGAGCTCACCGGACCGGATTCCTTCGGCCTGTTCGAGCGCGGTCAGATCGTGCAGTTCGGCCATGGACGTCCACCCTCTCCTTCAGGTGCCCGTGCGGCTGGTGCCGTACGGGCAGGGCCGACGCCCGCGCCGGGCGCGATGCCGGGGTGGGTGGTCAGCCCGTGAACAGTTGTTTCAGTTCGAGGGTGAGTTCGTAAAGGCCGCAACTGCGTGGCGCGTTCAGGCCGCCGCGAACGCCCCCGCCCCGCCGACCCGGCCCGCGGCCGTCAGCGCTTCAGGCGTCAGCACGGCCACCGGTGCCAGCACACCGCACTGCCGGCAGGCCGGCCCGGACGCCGGGACGTCCGCGGTCTCCGGGAGCCAGCTGAAGCGGGTGGAGCCGCACACCGGGCAGTCGCGGCGCGGCCGTCCCGCCTCCATCGCCACGATCATGCTGTGCAGCACCACTGCGAGTCGGGCCGCCGGATGCCGTTGCGGTGAGGCGCACGGCACGATGTCACAGCCGCCCCAGGTCCGGCGGTGCCAGTCGTCGAGCACGCCGGGCTGACGGATGCCGTCGTGCTTCTCCTTGCGCCGCCGGGCGGCGAACTCCTCCTCGTACGCGAGCCAGAGGTCGCGGGCCTCCTCCAACTCGGTCAGCGCGGCGACCAGCCGCTCCGGGTCCGGATCGCGGTCCTGGGTCGCGATACCGGCCCGGGTGCACAGATGGTGCCAGGTCGCCCGGTGCCCGTAAGGGGCGAAGCGCTCAAGGCATTTGCGCAGGGCGGTGCGCCGCTGAGCCGCGACGAGTCGTGGATTGCGGACCTGTTCTGCGAGGGCTCTGAAACCGGCCATTCCATCCCACCTCCATGGGGAGGATCCGACTGGACGGCGATGGGACGTAGCCGATCACCGCCTGGATCCATCGAACTTTCTTGCGGGTTCGGTGGCGGGTGCTTCGAAGCGGCGTGGCGGCGCCGGGTCGATGGCTGTGGGGAATTCGAAAAGGTGACTGTTGTTCATCTTCCCGTCGGGGATAACCGCCGGTAACGTCCCGCCCGCCCTCCCCCAAGTTCCCAAGGAGCAAGGGGGACCCCCATCGAGGAGCAGGAATGCGACGACGTACCGGAAGGCTCAGGACTGCCGCCGTGGCAGCCCTGTTCGCCTTGGGTGCCACGCTCTTGGCACCGCCCCCCATCGCGGCCGCGACCGCCGCACCGGACGAGAATGACTACTGCCAGGACCAGTGCGCCGACATCCTGCCGCCCGGCGCCACCGGCAACGCCACCCTGGTGGAGATCCTCGGCAACAAGATGTTCGGCACCCACCCCGAGCACTCCACCGACCAACTCGCCCCCTACGGCGCGCTGGCGAGCGGCTACCGGTCGCTCACCGACGACACCCTCACCCAGTTCTTCAACGACGCCTCCTTCGGCGTCCCCAAGGACCAGGTCGGCAAGGTCAGCACGCCGCGCGACGATGTGACCATCACCCGCGACAAGAAGACCGGCGTCCCGCACATCAAGGGAACCACCCGCTACGGCACCGAATTCGGCGCCGGCTACGCCGCGGGCCAGGACCGGCTCTGGCTGATGGACCTCTTCCGCCACATCGGCCGCGGCGAGCTGACCTCGTTCGCCGGCGGCGCGCCCGCCAACCAGGGCCTGGAGCAGCAGTTCTGGCCGCAGGCCCCGTACACCGAAGCCGATCTGCAGGCCCAGGTCGAATCCATCCGCGACTCCAACGGCGAACGCGGCAAGCAGGCCATGGCCGACGCCCAGGCCTATGTCGACGGCATCAACGCCTACCGCGAACAGTCCAAGAACGGCCGCTACTTCCCCGGCGAGTACGTGCTCACCGGCCATGTCGACGCCATCACCAACGCCGGTGAGATCAAGCCCTTCAAGCTCACCGACCTCATAGCGCTGGCCTCCGTCGTCGGCGGGCTCTTCGGCAACGGCGGCGGCGGAGAGGTCACTTCGGCCCTCGCCCTGCTCTCCGCCCAGCAGAAGTACGGCGTCGAGAAGGGCACCGCGGTCTGGGAGTCCTTCCGCGAGCGCAACGACCCCGAGGCCGCGAAGACGCTGCACGACGGCAGCAGCTTCCCGTACGCCGTCAAGCCGGCCAAGGCCAAGGGCGTGGCGCTGCCCGACCGAGGCTCGGTCACCCCCGAGCCGCTGGTCTTCGACCGCACCGGCGCGGCCGCGTCCAAGGACAAGAACCCGCCCCAGGACCCGGTCAAGGCCCCGAAGAAGTTCAAGAAGCTGGAGGGGCTCTTCAAGGACGGGGTGCTGCCCGAGGGCAGCTTCAACCCCACCCAGCACCGCGGGATGTCCAACGCCCTGCTGGTCTCCGGCAAGCACACCGCAAGCGGCAACCCCGTCGCCGTCTTCGGCCCGCAGACCGGCTACTTCGCGCCCCAGCTGCTGATGCTCCAGGAGATCCAGGGGCCGGGCATCAGCGCCCGTGGCGCCTCGTTCGCGGGCGTCGGGATGTATGTGCAGCTCGGCCGCGGCCAGGACTACTCCTGGAGCGCCACCTCCGCAGGCCAGGACATCACCGACACCTTCGCCGTCGAGCTGTGCAACGCGGACGGCTCGAAGCCCACCAAGGACTCCACCTCCTACCGCTACCGCGGCACCTGCGTCCCCATGGAGAAGCTGGAGCGCACCAACTCCTGGAAGCCCACCATCGCCGACCCGACGGCGGCCGGCTCCTACCGGATGCAGATCTTCCGGACGAAGTACGGGACCGTCACCCATCGCGCCACCCTCGGCGGCAAGCCCGTCGCCTACACCGCGCAGCGCTCCACCTACCGTCACGAGGCCGACTCGATCATCGGCTTCCAGATGCTCAACGACCCGTCGTACGTACGCGATGCCAAGACCTTCCAGAAGGCCGCCCAGCACATCGGCTACGCCTTCAACTGGTTCTACGCCGACTCCCGCGACATCGCGTACTACAACAGCGGCCTCAACCCGGTCCGCAACCCCGCCGTCGACCCGTCGCTGCCCGTCAAGGCGGACGACGCCTACGAGTGGAAGGGCTACGACCCCACGACCAACTCCACCGACTACACCCCGCCCGCCCAGCACCCCCAGTCCGTCAACCAGGACTACTACATCTCCTGGAACAACAAACAGGCCAAGGACTACGACTCGGCCGGCTTCGGCAACGGCTCGGTGCACCGCGGCAATCTGCTGGACGACCGGGTACGCGCGCTGACCAAGGACGGCGGGGTGACCCGCGCGTCGCTGACCCGGGCGATGGCCGAGGCCGCCGGCACCGACCTGCGCGGCGAGGACGTCCTGCCCGAACTCCTGCGCGTGATCAACAGCAAGCCGCTCACCGACCCCGAGCTGAAGACCGCGGTCCAGCAGCTGGAGGCCTGGCGCAAGGACGGCGCCCAGCGCCGGGAGACCGCGGCGGGCTCGCACACCTACACCCACCCGGACGCGGTGCGCCTGATGGACGCCTGGTGGCCACAGATGATCGAGGCCGTCTTCAAGCCGGGCCTCGGCGGCGACCTGTATGACGCGCTGCGCGCCAATCTGGCCATCGACGAATCACCGTCGGCCGGCCACGGCCCGACCGGGGCGCACGCCGGATCGGCGTTCCAGTACGGCTGGTGGAGCTATGCGGACAAGGATCTGCGGTCGGTGCTCGGCGACAAGGTCGACGGCCCGCTCGCCCAGCGGTACTGCGGAGGCGGTGAGCTGTCCGCCTGCCGCGAGACCCTGCTGGCCACACTCCAGCAGGCGAACGGCAAGACGGCCGAGCAGGTCTACCCGGGCGACGGCAGCTGCAAGGCCGGCGACCAGTGGTGCGCGGACGCGATCATCCACCGTGCGGTGGGCGGTCTGACCCACGACACCATCAGCTGGCAGAACCGGCCGACCTATCAGCAGGTCGTGGAGTTCCCGGCACACCGGTAGACGGGAAGCGCCACACGAAGGCCCCGGGGTGTGACCCCGGGGCCTTCGGCACGGGCCACGAGCGGGCCGTGGCGCCGCTTTCCGTTGGGGCTATGCTGCACAGTTCTGAATTCCAGGGGATGGGAAAGCGAGTAGGGGCGCATGGCCTTGTCAGGTCCGCAGCAGTACCCGACCGAATTGCTGGACACCACCATGGACCAGCTGCGCACGCTGATCGTCGTCCACGAGGCGGGTACCGCGCTGGGCGCCGCCCGCCGGCTGGGCCGCGAGCAGTCCAGCGTGCAAAAGCAACTGGACACCATGAACCGCACGTTCGCCGCGCTGTGCGGCGAGGAGCTGGTGCTCAAGCAGGGGCGGGGGAGGGACGCCTTGTTCACCGCGACCGGCGAGGCGCTGGTCGACCTGGCGCGGCGCACGCTGGGCGAGTGGACGGGCGGTGTGCACGACGCCCGGCGCCGGCTCGGCAGGACGCTGTCCGTCGGCACCACCCGCTATACGCTCGGCTTTCTGCTGGAAGCGGTGGAACGCGTCCGCGAGGACTATGAACGCGACGATGTGGATCTGAAGGTCACCCATGTCCGCACAGGAGACCTTTTCGCCAAACTGCGCTCCAAGGAACTGGATCTGGTCTGCGGCAGCGTCGTGGTCACGGAAGGCGCGGAGACGGAGCTACTGGCCCCGTACGAGGTCATGGAGTGGCGCCGCAGTGGGCTCTCGCTGCTGACGAATCTGCCGCCGGACCGGCTCCCCGGCCCCTCCTTCGGCGCCCGCGATCTGCCCGGGCTGCCGCTGGTCATCTCGGCGCGCGGCCTCATCGGCCGCTTCCTGACCGCGTGGTACGGCCCCGACTACCGGCAGAAACTGTCCGTCGCCGCGGAGATAGAGGCCGCGCACTACGGCTTCGAGCTGCTGCGCTCCGGGGTGGTCAGCGGAGCGATGCTGGTCACCCGGGGCATCGGGGAGGCGGCCGCGGACGGCCGTCTCCCGGAAGCCGGCGGGCTGCGCACCCTGGAGATCGTCGGGGAGGTGGGCCCCAGGACCGAGGTCCTGGTCGGCGTCTTCACCCGGCGCGGCGAGCGGGACTCCTACGGGCCCGGCCATCCCCTCAACCTCCTGTGGGACGCGTTGTCCAGGGAGAGCGGGCGGTGGTGGCTGAGCTCGTGAGTGCGCGGCGCCACCGGCACCTCAGACCAGTTCCCGCTCCCGGGTCTCCGGCAGTGCCAGGACGCACAGCAGCGAGACGACCGCCATCGCGCTGACGTACCAGCCCACCGATGCCGAGCCGTACGCCGACTGGAGCCGGGTGGCGATCAGCGGAGCCACCGCGCCGCCCAGGACACCGCCCAGGTTGTAGGCCAGCGAGGCGCCCGAGTACCGCACCGTCGCGCTGAACAGCTCCGGCAGATAGGCGCCCATCGGGCCGTACACCACCCCCATGCAGAACAGCGCGCCACCGATCCCGAGGGCGATCAGCACCGGCTGCCGGGTGTCCAGCAGCGGGAAGAGCACCGGCCCCCACACCAGCGCGAGCACGCTGCCGGCGAGGATCAGCTTGCGGCGGCCGGCGCCGTCGGAGCGGGTGGCGGCGAGCCAGGTACCGGCCGCCAGGAAGAGGCAGGCGACGAGGGAGAGCCCCAGCATGGTGTTGCGGGAGATGCCGAGGGTGCCGGTGGCGTAGGCGAGGCAGTAGGTCGTCGCGGTGTAGAAGAGGCCATACGCGATGATCATGCCGCCCGCGCCCAGCAGCAGTTCGCGCGGATGCCGGCGCAGCACATCGGCGGTGGGGACCTTGCTCGCCTCCTGGGCGTCCAGCACCTTGGTGAAGACCGGCGTCTCACTGATCTTCAGCCGTACGAACAGCCCGACGCCGACCAGCAGGAACGACAGCAGGAACGGCACCCGCCAGCCCCACGAGCGGAACGCCGCGTCATCGAGCCCGGACGACAGCAGCCAGAACACCCCGGTCGCCGCGAAGAACCCGACGGACGGGCCGAGTTGCGGGAACGCGGCATACAGCCCACGGCGCTTGCGCGGCGCATGCTCGACCGCGAGCAGCGCCGCCCCGCCCCACTCCCCGCCCAGGCCGATGCCCTGCAGAAAACGCAGCGCGATCAGCAGCAGCGGCGCCCAGATGCCCCAGGTGCCGTAGCCGGGGAGCAGCCCGACGAACGCCGTCGACAGCCCCATCAGCAGCAGCGAGGCGACCAGGACGGACTTACGGCCCACCCGGTCGCCGAAATGGCCGAAAATCACCGAGCCCAGCGGCCGCGCGGCGAACGCCACCGCGTAGGTGGAGAAGGACGCGAGGGTGGCGTTGACCGGGGCGAGCGTCGGGAAGAACGCCTGGTTGAGGACGAGCGCGGCGGCCGTCCCGTAGATGTAGAAGTCGTAGAACTCGATGGCCGTCCCGATGAACGAGGCCACCGCCACCCGGCGCAGGCTCTCACCGCCGGCGGCTTCCCCGTCCGTCGTCGCCGGCGAATCCGCCGATGCCGGTGCCGGTGTCTGTGCTGATGTCGCGTCACTGCTCACGAGCGCACTTTCCGGCTCGGTGCGGGGGCCGGTCAAGAGCGGACATGGCCTGTCTCGGCTCTTGAGACCGGGACAGGCCGGGACCGGTACCGGCCCAACGCCCTTACGTGTACCGCAGATACCGCCGCCGCACCGCACGGAAGCGGGTGAGGTTCTCCTGCCAGGCGGCGACGATCTCGTCCGTCCCGGCGCCCGCGTCGATCATCTTCCGTACGGTCGACGAGCCGGTCAGCCGGTCGATGCCGTTGTCCGGGCGCCAGGCGAAGCCGGGCCAGATCCGCTTCGCGGTCACCAGGAGGCCGATACCGGTGCGCACCGGGTCGAAGGCGGCGCGGTCGTGGAGGTGCAGCTGTACGCCGCCGACCGTCCTGCCCTGGAACTTGGAGAAGGTGGGTGCGAAGTAGGCCTCCCTGAAGTGCACGCCGGGCAGGCCCAGTTCGGTGGCGGCCGCGGCCCACCGCCGGTCGATGCCATCGGCGCCCAGCAGCTCGAAGGGGCGGGTGGTGCCGCGTCCCTCGGAGAGGTTGGTGCCCTCGAACAGGCAGGTGCCCGCGTAGACCAGCGCGGTGTCCGGGGTGGGCATGTTGGGGCTGGGCGGCACCCAGGGCAGGCCGGTCGTGTCGTAGAAGTCGCCGCGTCGCCAGCCGGTCATCCGGACCGTCTCCAGCTCCACCGGGCGCCCGGCGGCCTTCGGGACGAACTCGCCGTTGAACAGCAGCGCCAGCTCCGCCACCGTCATCCCGTGCGCCTGCGCGATCGGCTCCCGGCCGACGAACGAGGCGTACGCCTTGTCCAGCACCGGACCGGTGGCCGAGCGGCCGGTGACCGGGTTGGGCCGGTCCAGGACCACAAAGCGTTTGCCGGCGAGGACGGCCGCCACCATGCAGTCGTACAGCGTCCAGATGTAGGTGTAGAAGCGGGCGCCGACGTCCTGGATGTCGAAGACGATGGTGTCCACGCCGGAGGCGGTGAAGATGTCGGCGAGTTGCTTGCCGCTCTTGTTGTACGTGTCGTAGACCGGCAGCCCGGTGGCCGGATCGTCGTAGCGGCCCTCGGAGCCGCCGGCCTGTGCGGTGCCCCGGAAGCCGTGCTCGGGGCCGAAGACGGCGGTCAGGTGCACCCGGTCGTCGGCGTGCATGACGTCCACGATGTGCTCGACGGCCTGGGTGACGCCGGTGGGGTTGGTGACGATGCCGACCCGCCGGCCCGCCAGGAGGCGGTAGTCGTCGGCGGCCAGCCGGTCGAAGCCGGTGTGCACCCGCCGTTTGCCGCCGTGGGCAGGGGATGCCGCACGGGCCGGCCCGGCGGCCGCGGTGAGCGCCGCGCCGGCCGCGCCGGTCGCCGCCAGATGCCCGAGCAGTACGCGTCTCGACAGAGCCATCCGTACACCTCCGTGATCAGAAACCCACCGGATACGTGTCGTGTGCACGCTAACGCGCTCCGGGCCCGGGCGGAACGCGCCCGGCCGTGACGGGATACGGACTCTTCCGCCAGGACATACCGACTGGTTAGTCTGCCAGTGAGTCGATCCGACGCGACCGAGGGAGACACAGCGTGGAAGCCGTACGGGACAAGGCCGTTGTCGTGACCGGGGCCGGCGGGGGGATCGGCGCCGCCCTGGCCCGCCGGTTCGCCGCCGAAGGCGCCCGGGTCGCGGTCAACGACCTGGACGAGGCCAAGGCGCAGCGGACCGCCGACGAGATCGGGGCGGTCGCGGTCCCCGGCGATGCCTCCGCCGTCGTCCCGGCCGCCCGCGAGGCGCTCGGTGGCGGGATCGACATCTTCTGCGCCAATGCCGGGGTCGGCACCGGCGGCGGGCCCGAGGCGTCCGAGGAGGACTGGACGCTGGCCTGGGACGTCAATGTCATGGCCCATGTACGGGCGGCGCGCGAGCTGGTGCCGGAGTGGCTGGCGCGCGGCAGCGGACGCTTCATCTCCACGGTGTCCGCCGCCGGCCTGCTGACCATGGTCGCCGCGGCACCGTACAGCGTCACCAAGCACGGCGCGTACGCCTTCGCCGAGTGGCTCTCGCTGACCTACCGCCACCGCGGCATCGATGTCCACGCCATCTGCCCCCAGGGCGTACGCACCGACATGCTCGCCGCCACCGGGACCGCCGGGGACCTGGTCCTCACGCCCACGGCCGTGGAGCCCGAGGACGTCGCCGACGCGCTGTTCAAGGCGATGGCGGAGGGCCGCTTCCTGGTCCTGCCGCACCCGGAGGTCGCCGACTACTACACCGCACGGGCCGCCGACCCCGACCGCTGGCTCGGCGCGATGAACCACCTCCAGCAGAAGCTGGAGCAGGCCGAGGGCCGCTCCTAGCAGGACGGGGTGGCGGGCCGACCGGGCCGCCACCCCGTGTCACCCCAGGTGTTCCCCGCAGGGATGATCAGGCGATCAGCAAGAAAGGGCCGCACCCGATGACCTCCTACCAGGACAAGCCGTGGCTGGCACAGCTCACCGACGCCCAGCGCGCCCCCGTCCAGCCGCCCCCCTCGACGCTGCACGCCTTCCGGGCGGCGGTGGGCCGCGTCCCCGACCGCACGGCGCTCGCCTACTTCGACGGCCGGCTGTCCTACGCCGAGACCGACGCGCTCTCCGACGGCATCGCCGCCCACCTCGTCCAGCGCGGATTCCGGCGCGGCGACCGGGCCGCGGTCATGCTGCAGAACACCCCGCACTTCGTGCTCGCGCTGCTCGGCGTCTGGAAGGCGGGCGGCGTGGTGGTGCCCGTCAACCCCATGTACAAGTCCGGCGAAATGCGGCACATCCTGGACGACGCCGAGGTCACCGCCGTCATCTGCGCCGACCGCACCTGGGACGATTTTCTGCGCGCCACCGCCGCCGAGGCACCGTCCGTACGGATCGCGCTCACCGCGTACGAACGGGATCTGCAGACCCGCGACGACCGGCGGGTGCTGCGCGGCGAGCGCCTGGGACCGCTGGAGGGCGCCGACGATCTGCTGACCGTCGCCCGCACCACCGGGAGGATCGGCGCGGTGCCGGCCGATCCGGAGCTCACCGCCGACGACCTCGCGCTGATCAGCTACACCTCCGGCACCAGCGGCACCCCCAAGGGCGCCACCAACACCCACGGCAACATCACCTACAACGCCGAACGCCAGCGCACCGGCCTGGGCCTGCCCGAGGGCGCCACCTACTTCGCGCTCGCCCCGCTCTTCCACATCACCGGCATGGTCTGCGAACTGGCCGCCTGTATCGCCAACGCCGGCACCCTCGCGCTGGCCTACCGCTTCGAGGCGGGCGTCGTCCTGGACGCCTTCCTGGAGCACCGCCCCGCCTACACCGTCGGCCCCTCCACCGCCTTCATGGCGCTGATGGCCCACCCCGGCGTCACCCGCGATCACTTCGCGTCCTTCGTGACCATGTCCTCCGGCGGTGCGCCGTTGCCGCCCGCGCTCGTCGCGACATTCCACGAAGAGTTCGGCCCGTACATCCACAACGGCTACGGCCTGACCGAGTGCACCGCGCCCTGCGCCAGCGTCCCGCCCGGCAGGCGAGCACCGGTCGACAAGGTCTCCGGGACGCTCGCGGTCGGCGTCCCCGGCCCCGACACCGTCGTACGGATCATCGACGAGAACGGCCGGGACCTGCCGTTCGGTGAACAGGGCGAGATCGCGGTCCGCGGCCCGCAGGTCGTCCCCGGCTACTGGCGCCGCCCCGACGCCACCGCCGAGGGCATTCCGGACGGCGAACTGCGCACCGGCGACATCGGCTTCATGGACACCGACGGCTGGCTCTATGTCGTCGACCGCAAGAAGGACATGATCAACGCCTCCGGCTTCAAGGTGTGGCCGCGCGAGGTCGAGGATGTGCTCTACAGCCACCCCGCGGTGCGCGAGGCGGCGGTCGTCGGGGTGCCCGACGCCTACCGCGGCGAGTCGGTGAAGGCCTATGTCAGCCTGCGCCCGGGGACGGCTCCCGACCCCGCCGAGCTGTCCGCCTACTGCAAGGAACGGCTGGCCGCGTACAAATATCCCCGCGAGGTGGAGATCCTGGCCGAGCTTCCCAAGACCACGAGTGGCAAGATCCTCCGACGGGAGCTGCGCCACCGCGCATGACGTACGCACGAAGGACAGGTGAGGGCGATGGCCGGCACGAAGGACGGCAACGGCAACGGCAGCGCGAAGCCGGTGGCCCAGCGGCTGCTGGCCACCGCCACCCGGCTCTTCGCGGAGCAGGGCTATGACCGCACCTCCGTCCAGGAGATCGTCGATGCGGCGGGCGTCACCAAGGGCGCCCTCTACCACTACTTCGGTTCCAAGGACGATCTGCTGCACGAGGTCTACGGCCGGGTGCTGCGGCTCCAGCAGGAGCGGCTGGACCACTTCGCGGACGCCGACGCGCCGGTGGAGCAGCGGCTGCGGGACGCCGCCGCCGATGTCGTGGTCACCACCATCGAGAACCTCGACGACACCAAGATCTTCTTCCGCTCGATGCACCACCTCAGCCCGGAGAAGGACAAGCAGGTACGCGCCGAACGGCGGCGCTACCACGAGCGCTTCCGGGCCCTGATCGAGGAGGGCCAGCGCACCGGCGTGTTCGCCGCCGACATCCCCGCCGACCTCGTCGTGGACTACCACTTCGGCTCGGTGCACCACCTGGGCACCTGGTACCGCGAGAACGGTCCGCTCACCCCGCAGCAGGTCGCGGACCACCTCGCCGATCTGCTGCTGCGCGCCTTGCGGCCGTGAGCCACTGCGTCGGGGTGCGGCGCCGGGCCGCACCCCGGCGCCGCTCGGCACCCGGGCCCACCGGGCCTTGACCGCACCCTCGGGAAATTGTTGGATTGCGAGCAAGACCAGTGGGCATGCGCCCCGGGGCGATGAGACTCAAGGGACGGTCACGGTCAGGGGCTGTCCTCATCCGGGACTCGTAACTTAAGGTGCGGATAGTACCGATAGCTACCGATGTGGGTGCCCTTTGCCTGAAGTAACCCTGTTTCTCCGGGAGTACGCACGGACGCGCCGGGAGGTGGGGGCGATCGCTCCCAGTGGCTCCCGGCTCGGCAGGGCCCTCACCCGCTATGTGATCCCCAGCCCCGGCAGCGCCCGCGCGGTCCTTGAGGTGGGGCCGGGCACCGGGGCGGTGACCCGCCATATCGCCGGCTCGCTCGGCCGGCTGGACACCCTCGACCTGGTCGAGGCCAATCCGCGCTTCGTCGACCTGCTGCACGGGGCCTACGGCAGCGACCCGCGGCTCCAGTTCCGCACCGGCCTGGTGCAGGAACATGACCTCGGCACCTACGACACGATCGTCTGCGGTCTGCCGTTCGCGAACTTCGACGCCCCGACGACCGCGGACATCTTCGACCGGCTGCTCGGGGCCCTCAAGCCCGGCGGCACCCTGTCCTTCTTCGGCTATGTGGGAGGGGCGAGGATGCGCCGCACGTTCACCGGGCGAGCGGCTCGTGAACATGTCCTCGACGGGCAGAACACCCTGCGCCGGATATTGGACCGGCACACCTTCCGTACGGAACTGGTGCTGGGCAACCTGCCGCCGGCCCGGGTGCATCACCTGGCGCCGGTCAGCGCCCCCGTTCACCCGGCGTGAGATCGCGCTCACGCCCACCGGGCGACGCCCTCCTGCGCTCGGCAGGCCGGGCGTCACCGCCTCGCCCGTACGGTCCCGGGCGCCGCACCCTTGATCCGGGTGCCGGCGCCCGGGTTCCGTCGACGGCGGCCGGCCGGGTCCGGCTCCGGCCGTCGGGCACGTCCTAGAGGTAGCGCTTCAGCTCACGGCGCGCCAGCGACCGCTGGTGCACCTCGTCCGGGCCGTCCGCCAGCTGGAGGGTGCGCGCCCCGGCCCACAGCTCCGCCAGCGGGAAGTCCTGGCTGACGCCGCCCGCGCCGTGCAGCTGCACCGCCTTGTCGAGGATGTCCACGACCGTGCGCGGGGTGGCGATCTTGATGGCCTGGATCTCGGTGTGCGCGCCCTTGTTGCCGACGGTGTCCATCAGCCAGGCGGTCTTGAGCACCAGCAGCCGCAGCTGCTCCACCGCCACCCGGGCGTCCGCGATCCACTCCTGGACCACGCCCTGCTGGGCCAGCGGCTTGCCGAACGCCGTACGGGTCACCGCGCGGCGGCACATCAGCTCGATGGCGCGCTCGGCCATCCCGATCAGCCGCATGCAGTGGTGGATCCGGCCGGGGCCGAGCCGGGCCTGGGCGATGCCGAAGCCGCCGCCCTCCTCGCCGATCAGATTGCCCGCCGGCACCCGTACATCGTGGAAGAGCACCTCGGCGTGGCCGCCGTGGTAGTGGTCCTCGTAGCCGTAGACCTGCATGGCGCGCTTGATCTCGACGCCGGGGGTGTCGCGCGGCACCAGGATCATCGACTGCTGGCGGCGCAGGTCCGGGCCGTCGGGGTCGGTCTTGCCCATCACGATGAAGATCTGGCACAGCGGGTTCATCGCCCCGGAGATGTACCACTTACGTCCGTTGATGACGTAGTCTCCCCCGCTCTCGGCTCCGCTCGAGCGGGAGGTGCCCCCATCATCGCGGGCGATATGCGTCTCGATGTTGGTGGCGTCCGACGAGGCCACCTCCGGCTCGGTCATCGCGAACGCCGACCGGATCTCGCCCGCCAGCAGCGGCTCCAGCCACTGCTTCTTCTGCGCCTCGTTGCCGAACTGCGCCAGCACCTCCATGTTGCCGGTGTCCGGCGCCGCGCAGTTCAGCGCGGTGGGCGCCAACTGCGGGCTGCGGCCGGTGATTTCGGCCAGCGGCGCGTACTGGAGGTTCGTCAGCCCCGCGCCGTGCTCCGCATCGGGGAGGAAGAGGTTCCACAGCCCCTGCTTGCGGGCCTCGGCCTTCAGCTCCTCGACGATCGCCGGGGTGTCCCACGGCGAGGCGAGCGCGGCCCGCTGCTCATGGGCGGTCTGCTCGGCCGGATGGACATGCTCGTCCATGAACGTCAGGAGCTTCTCGCGCAGCTCCTCGGTACGGGCGTCGTATGCGAAGTCCATGGGTGCCTCAGCCTTCCTTGAGGGTGGTGAGTCCGTGGCCGATGAAGACGGGGACGAGCTCGCCGATCCGGTCGAACCCCGCGCCGACGGTCTGGCCGAGCGTGAAGCGGTAGTGGATGCCCTCCAGGATCACGGCGAGCTTGAACCAGGCGAACGCCGTGTACCAGGCGATGGCGGAGGTGTCCCGGCCCGAGCGCGCGGCATAGCGCTCGATCAGCTCGGCCGGCGAGGGGTGGCCGGCGGCGCCACTGGTGGTGCTGACGGGTGACTCGGGCAGGCCCAGGTCGGAGCTGTACATCACCAGCAGACCGAGGTCGGTCAGCGGATCGCCGAGGGTGGACATCTCCCAGTCCAGTACGGCGTTGATGGTGTCGTCCGCGCCGACCAGGACGTTGTCGAGCCGGAAGTCGCCGTGCACGACGGTCGGCGCGGGCGAGGCGGGCAGCGCCCGGCCCAGCGCCTCGTGCAGCTCGTCGATCCCCGGCAGCTCACGGTTCTTCGAGGCGCTCAACTGCTTGCCCCAGCGCCGCAGTTGGCGCTCCAGAAAGCCGTCCGGGCGGCCGAAGTCGCCGAGCCCGACCGCCTCCGGGTCCACGGCGTGCAGCTCCACGAGCGTGTCGACCAGGGACAGGACCACGGCGCGGGTGCGCTCGGGCCCGAGCGGGGCGAGCTGGCCGGCCGTCCGGTACGGCACGCCCTCCACCAGCTCCATCACATAGAAGGGCGCGCCGATCACCGACTCGTCCTCGCACAGCAGCAGCGCCTCGGGCACCGGCACCGGCGTCTCGTGCAGCGCGCTGATGACGCGGTGCTCGCGCCGCATGTCGTGCGCGGTGGCCAGCACATGGCCGAGCGGCGGCCGGCGTACGACCCAGGAGGCGGCGCCGTCGGTGACGCGGTAGGTGAGGTTGGACCGCCCGCCCTCGATCAGCTGCGCCCGCAGCGGGCCGCCGGCCAGCCCCGGCCGCTCCCGGTCCAGATGCTCGCGCAATCTCTCCAGGTCGAGGCCGGGAGGGTCCTCCCGGTCCGGTGCCTGAGGGGGAGGGGTGCCCTTGCTCATCGTGCTCCTCCGTACGGAGTGGACGGTCCATCGGTCGCTGCACCGATCATGCCGACTAGTCGGTATGGAGTCCAGTGCCGGTGCGTGGGGCGTCGGTCACGCGACGCATTTCCGCCGTACCGCTGACCGGCGGCCGGCCGGGCCCCGGGCCATGGCTCAGGCGTGACAGGCCATCGGGACCCCACCGTTCAGCACCGTCATATCGCCGAATCCGGCCACCGGGTCGAGCGGTGCGCCCGGCGCGGCACCGTCCAGCTCCGCGTACGCCCGATGCAGATTCGCCACCAGCCGCTCGCTCTCGGCCAGCTCGGCGAACGGGCCCGGACCCGCCTCCTGGGCCACCTCCAGCGGCGTACGGCCGGCCGCCCGGCCCTCCTGCGCCAGCCGGACGACATGGCGCAGATAGCGCTCGATGCCGTCGTACACCTCGGGGCCGGTCACCGGACCGTGCCCGGGGACGACGGTGACCGCGTCCAGCGAGCGCAGCACCTCGATGGCGCGCAGCGATCCGGACAGCGACCCCATGAAGACGAACGGTGTGCCGCCGTGGAAGACCAGGTCCCCGGTGAAGACGATGCGCTGCCGGGGCAGCCAGACGATGGTGTCGCCGGTGGTGTGCGCCACGCCCGGGTGGATCAGCCGGACCTTGATATCGCCGATGTGCAGGGTCAGCTCGTCGGTGTAGGTGAGCTCCGGCGGGGTGAGGCGGATGTCGCCGTACTCCACCTGCGGCCACATCGCATGCAGTTGATGCCCGGCGGCCAGCAGCTCGCGGCGGCAGGCGGTATGCCCGATGATCGTCGCCTCGGGGGCGAAGACGCCGTTGCCGTAGGTGTGGTCGCCGTGGTGGTGGGTGTTGACCACCGTGCGGGGCGCCGGCGCGCCGCTCTCGGCGATCCGGCGGCGCAGCAGACGGGCCCGGCGCTCGGTGGCGGCGGTGTCGACGACGAGGGTGGCGTCGCCGTCGGTGACGAACCCCGCGTTGTTCAGACACCAGCCGCCGTCCGGCTGGATGAACGCCTGGACCCCGGCGGCGAGTTCGGTGAGATAGGGCTCGGGGACGGGCGGCCCGGAGGCGGCGGTCCCCGCCGACGTCGTCCCTGCTGTCGTGGCCCGTGCCGCCGCGTCGTCGCCCATGCCGAGTGTGTCCCCTCGTCCGATGGTCCGTCACTCCCCGCTGCCGTGCCGGGGGTTGGCTGAGCTCCGGCACCGCGAGGTCGCGTCACGGTACCCCCGTGGCCCGGGCTCCGTCCTCAGTGACCCGGCCGGACCAGGATCACCACGCCGCACAGCGCCAGTGCCAGGGTGCAGGCGACCAGGAGCAGCGCGGTCCGCGGGGGCAGCCCCGGCGGGCGGCCGGCGGTCATCGCGCGCATCCGGCGGTGTGCGAGGGTCACGAAGGCGAGCCACAGCAGCCCCATCAGCACCGCCAGAACCGCCTCCACCGCCCCGGGCGCATCGCTCTCCAGCAGCTGCCGGCCGGCCAGCGCCGCCATCGCCGTGGCGGACAGCGTCGTACGCCGCCAGGCCAGCCTGGTCCGCTCCGGCTGCAGCCCGGGGTCCCGGTCGAGGGCCGGTCGAGGCCCCGGCACGTCCGGCCGCGCTCCGCCCGCCATCGGCTAGTCGGTCCGGCCCAGCAGCACCAGCACGACCACCGCCACCGCCAGCACCGCGACGGCCAGCGCCAGCGCCGTGGGGAAGCGGGAGACCGGCAGATCCTCGCCGCGCCGCATCGCACGCTCGCAGCGCACCCAGTGGTTGACCGCCCGCAGCGTACACAGCGCCCCGCCCGCCAGCAGGACGAGGGTGAAGGTCACCCGCAGCCCCTCGTGCAGCCGGGGCAGGAACTGGTCCACCGCGAATCCGCCGCCGACCAGCGCCAGTCCGGTGCGCAGCCAGGCGAGGAAGGTGCGCTCATTGGCGAGCGAGAAGCGGTAGTCGGGCGTCGCGCCCTCCTCGCGGACCCGCGCGGGCGAGAACCACAGCCGTACGGCCGCGCCGATCGACCGCAGTCCGTCGGTGAGGATCATGGCCGAAACCCTACCGTCGGGCCTGTCCCGTACCCCGTTCGCATCAGGCGTCCTCCGGCTCCCGCCGGGCGAGCAGCTCCCGGTACGCGGCGAGCCCGTCCGGCGTCCACGACCACTCGTCGAGCCGCCGGGCCAGCTCCTCCTCGGTCACGAAGGCATGCCACTCGATCTCCGACTCCTGAGGGGCGACCGGCAGTGTGCAGCGCACCTGGTAGACCGCGGACCACCAGGTGTGCTCGGCCGTCTCGTAGAGGAACTTGAACAGGGGTTCCGGCTGCGCCAGCCCCTGCACACCCAGCTCTTCCTCCGCCTCGCGCAGCGCCGCCGCGTCATAGCTCTCGCCGGCGCCGACCACCCCGCCCACGAACATGTCGTAGTGGGAGGGGAAGACGAGCTTCTGCGGTGTGCGGCGGTGGACGAAGATCCGGTCCCGGTCGTCCCGGACCAGGACGAAGCTGGCCCGGGTGCGCATTCTGCGGGCGTAGGCCTCGCCGCGGGGGGCCTGCCCCACGACCTGATCGTTCTCATCGACGACGTCGAGGATCTCGTCCGCGTTGAGCGGTTGCTGATCGGTCATGGGGCCATGCAACCACCAGGAGCCGGGGCCGCACCCGCCGGGGCGCGGGCCCCGCCGCTCACTGCCCCATGACGTACTCGACCGTCGGTCCGGTGGTCCAGCCGCCGTCCACCGCCAGTTCGGCACCGGTGACGTAGGACGCGGCGTCGGAGAGCAGGAAGACCACGGAACCGGCGATCTCGTGCGCCTCGCCGACCCGGCCCATCGGGGTGTTGGGGTAGTTGCCCTCGCCCTGCCGGATGCCGACCTGCGCGGTCATCGGGGTGTAGGTCATGCCGGGGTGCACGGAGTTCACCCGGATCCGGTCGGTGCCCAGCTCCACCGCGCCGATCTTGGTCAGCCCGCGTACGCCCCACTTGGAGGCGCCGTAACCGCCGGTCAGCGCCAGGCCCATCAGCCCGGCCGCCGACGAGATGTTCACGATCGAGCCCGCGCCGCGCTCCTTCATCGCGGGGATCACGGTCTTCATCCCGATGAAGACACCGGTCAGATTCACCTCGATGACCTTGCGGAAGAAGTCGACGGAGGCCGTCGCCAGCGGCTGTCCGGCGGATATCCCGGCGTTGTTGACCAGTCCGTCGATCCCGCCGAACTCCGCCACCGTGAAGTCCGCGACCCGCTGCCAGTCCTCCTCGGAGGTCACGTCGTGGGCCAGGAAGCGGGCCCGCTCCCCGAGGGCGGCCGCGGTCGCCGTGCCCTCCTCCTGGAGGACGTCGGTGAGGACGACACGGGCGCCGGCGACGGCCTGCCCGGCGGCCGCGGCGCCCAGCCCGCGGGCGCCGCCGGTGATGATGACGGTCTTGCCGGCCAGGCTCGCCGGTGCCGGGTGGTTCGCGGGGGCCGAGGGGGGCAAGGGGGAATCGCTCATCAGGAACTCCTTGGATCGGGGGCGGGGCTCGGGGCGGCGGCGAGCAGGAACGCCACTGTGGTCCCGGTGAGATCGGCGAGGAACAGCTCCTCGCCGGTGAGGGGTGCGACGCCGTCGAGGTGGTGCCTGGCCCGGTCGGCCAGCGCCGCGCCGATGAGCGTCAGCGCGAGATCCAGCCGCTCCAGACGCAGCGCCTCGGGCAGCCCGGCCTCGGTGAGGGCGTCCTCGACCCGGCCGATCAGCCGCCAGCAGGCGGTGCCGGCCAGCGTCGGATGCGGGATCCGGGTGCGCACCCCGCTCTCGTGGCTGAGCTGCGCGGAGATCCGCAGACAGCGCCGCCCCCGGTCGTCGCGCAGCTCGGTGGCCTCCGCGGTGACCAGGGCGCCGATCAGCTCCCTGAGGGCCGGCGCGGTGGTCTCCGGCAGCGGCTCCCGGAGCGCCGCGGTGGCCTCCGCGGCCTCCAGCAGCGGCGCCAGGGCGGCCTCCGTACGCGCCAGCCGGCCCGCCATCACGGCGTCCAGCAGACCGGCGCGGGAGCCGAAGTGGTACTGCACGGCCGAGGGGTTGCTCTGCCCGGCCCGCCGGACGATGTCGCGGGTCTGGGCGCCGTCCACGCCCTGCGCCGCGAAGATCTCCTCGGCGGCGCGGATCAGCTTCTCCCGGGTCTCGGGTCCTGATGTCCTGGCCATGGCAACCACTTTAATGCTGGCCATTATTAAAAAGCGAGGCCGATTCGCCACCCGAGAACCGGGACCGCAGAAAGGCCCGTACGGCGGAGTGGTCCCAGGGCCGTACGGGGGAGCGGCTCAGGGCCGGACGGGGAAGCGGCCCCCCCCCGGGGCGTACGGGGAAGTGGCCCCCGGGGCGTACGGGGAAGTGGGCAGCCGGCCGTGCCCCCAGCGGCCTCAGCGCGGCTGTAGCTCCCGTGCGTTCTCGGTCCGGCCGGCCCCCGGCGGCATCGCCGGATGGCTGCCGATCAGCACGATGCCCGCGACGACCGCCACGATGCCGATCACCTCCCACGCCAGCGCCCCCGGCGTCACCCGGAGCTGGTCGCCGAGGAAGCCCACTCCGCAGAGGATCCCGGCCAGTGGCTGAGCGGCGGTCAGCGCGGGCAGCGACAGCCGCAGCGGCGCCGACTCGAAGGCGCTCTGCACCATCACCAGCGCCAGCACACCGAGCACGACGATGGCGTACGGCTGCCAGCTGGTGAGCAGGGCGGACCAGCCGCCGTGTCCGAAGCGTTCACCGCTGATCCGGGTCAGCGCGTCCTGCAGCCCGTATATCAGGCCCGCCGCGACCCCCAGCAGCGCCGCCTCCAGGCTCACATGCACCCGCTCCCGCTTGGCGACGGCCGCCAGCAGCAGGGCGACGCCCAGCACCATGCCCATGATCAGCCACTGCCACATATGGTCACCGCTGCTGCGCCCGCCCTGCGGACGGCCGGCCACGATGAAGGCCGTGACCCCGCCCGCCAGCAGCCACAGTCCGGCCCAGCCGCTGCGGCCGAGCCGTTGCCGGGTCAGCCGCCGCGACAGCGCCATCGCGAAGAGCAGATTGGTCGCCAGCAGTGGCTCCACGAGAGTGATGTCGCCCATCCCCAGCGCCACCGCGCCGAGCGCCATCCCCACCACCATCAGACCGATACCGGCCACCCACAGCGGCATCCGCACCAGATCGAGCAGCAGACGCAGGGAGAGGAAGTCCTTCATCGGAGCGTGCTGCGCCGCGGCCTGCTGAAACACGAAGCCGAGTCCCAGACAGCAGGCCGCTCCAAGGGCGAGCAGTATCACCGTCACGTCGCACACCTCGTATCGCGCGGGGCGGGGGATGCGCTTGAGGATAGCCATCCGGCGGCGGGAGTGGGGTGGCGCTGGTCACCCACCATTCTCCCGCGCGTCCTCGTGTACTGCGCGGTAACCGAACGGTTGACGCGGAAGTCGGGGGCGCTGAGGATCGTTCCACCACGGCGGCTGGGGCGCCCGGCGTGCCCGGTGAGGAGATGCAGAGATGGCGTACGACGCTGATGTGATCGTGATCGGGGCGGGGCTTGCGGGCCTGGCGGCCACCGCGGAGCTGGTGGACGCCGGACGCAAGGTGATCCTTCTCGACCAGGAGCCCGAGCAGTCCTTCGGCGGACAGGCCCACTGGTCCTTCGGCGGCCTCTTCCTGGTGGACTCCCCCGAACAGCGCCGGCTGCGGATCCGTGACAGCCATGGGCTGGCCTGGCAGGACTGGCTGGGCACGGCCGGCTTCGACCGGCCCGAGGACCACTGGCCGCGCAAGTGGGCCGAGGCCTATGTCGACTTCGCGGCCGGGGAGAAGCGGTCCTGGCTGCACCGGCAGGGCGTACGGCTGTTCCCCGTCGTCGGCTGGGCCGAGCGCGGCGGCTATGACGCGACCGGGCACGGCAACTCTGTCCCCCGCTTCCACATCACCTGGGGGACCGGCCCCGGGCTGGTGGCACCGTTCGAGCGACGGGTGCGGGCCGGGGTGGCCCGCGGCCTGGTGGAGCTGCGCTTCCGGCACCGTGTCACCGGGCTGAGCCGCAGCGCGGGGAGCGTGGACACGGTCAGCGGCGAGATTCTGGAGCCCTCGGACGCCCCGCGCGGCAGGCCCAGCAGCCGCGAGGTGACCGGCGCCTTCGAGCTCAGGGCGCAGGCCGTGATCGTCACCTCGGGCGGCATCGGCGGCAATCACGATCTGGTGCGCGCCAACTGGCCGAAGCGGCTGGGCAGGCCCCCGAAGCGGATGCTGTCCGGCGTGCCGGCGCATGTGGACGGCAAGATGCTGGGCATCGCCGAGGCGGCCGGCGGCCGGATCATCAACCGCGACCGGATGTGGCACTACACCGAAGGCATCGACAACTGGAACCCCATCTGGCCGCTGCACGGCATCCGGATCCTGTCCGGCCCGTCCCCGCTGTGGCTGGACGCCCGCGGCAAGCGGCTGCCGGTGCCGCTGTTCCCCGGCTTCGACACCCTCGGCACCCTTGAACACATCATGCGGACCGGCCATGACCACACCTGGTTCGTACTCACCCAGAAGATCATCGAGAAGGAGTTCACGCTCTCCGGCTCCGAGCAGAACCCCGATCTGACCGGAAAGAGCATCCGCCAGGTACTGGGCCGGGCCAGGGCCGGTGCGCCGGGTCCGGTGCAGGCGTTCATGGATCATGGCGCGGACTTCATCGTCGAGCGTTCGCTGACCGATCTGGTGCGGCGGATGAACAAGCTGACCGGGAAGCCGCTGATCGACGAGGCGGCGCTGCGCGACGAGATCGTGGCGCGGGACCGCGAGATGACCAACGCGTTCACCAAGGACCTCCAGGTGACGGCCCTGCGCGGGACCCGCAAGTACCTCGGCGACCGGCTGATCCGCACCGCGGCCCCGCACCGTCTGATGGACCCCAAGGCCGGCCCGCTGATCGCCGTACGGCTGAACATCCTCACCCGTAAGACGCTCGGCGGGCTGGAGACCGACCTCTCCTCGCGGGTGCTGACCGACGGCGGCGAGCCGCTGCCCGGCGTGTACGCGGCAGGGGAGGCGGCGGGGTTCGGCGGTGGCGGGGTGCACGGTTACCGCTCGCTGGAGGGCACCTTCCTCGGCGGCTGCCTGTTCTCCGGGCGTACGGCGGGGCGGGCGGCGGCCAGGGCGGTGTCCTGACGGGCGGGCCCGGGGGCGGTCCGTGCCACGGCCGGGTTCCGGCAGGCGGCCGTGCAAGGCCGTTATCCGGAAGGTGAGTTGGCGGATCCGGCCATTCCCTTTCCTGTCTTGACGCGGAGCTCTGCGTACCGCTTTGCTGTGCGTGATGACTGGTGCGGACCAGACCGTCACCCTCTGTACAGGCGCGCGCAGATCCGGCACCACCACGCTGAGGACGACACAGTGCGGTGCCCGGCCGGCGCGGCGCGCCATGGAGCCCCTGACCCGTGATTTCGCTCTCTCCTTCGCCACCGCCACCCCTCGTACGCGCCCGCCGCCCGGGCGCCCCGGCCCTCGCCCCGGCCCTGGGCGACACCGAACTGGCCATCGCCGCCGATGCGCTGGCGCTGGGCCAATGGGCCCGGGTGCGTACGCTGCTCGCCGAGACCGGCGAGGACTGGGATCTGCGCGGACACCGATTAACCGTTCTGGCCACCTGCCCCGGCAGCGCCGCCTGGGCCGGCGACTGGCAGCTCGCCGAACCGGACAGCGGTGACGCCGCCACCCTCCTGGCCGTCGCCACCGTCCGGCTCGCCCTCCGGGGCGCGAGCGGCCACGGGACCGCCGCCAAGGCCTGTGCGACCGCCGCCCGGATGCTGCCCGACGACCCCACCCCCTGGCTCGGCGCGCTGATCCTCGCCCGCCGCACGGGCACCGCGGACGAGAGCGCACACGCCTTCGAGCAGATACGGGCCCGCCACCCCGACCACCACCACGCCCACCATCTGATGACGGCCTGCCTCGCCGACCACCGACCGGGCGGCACCGACGGCCCGGCGCACCCGGTCCACGACTTCGCCGCGCGGGCCGCGGCACGCGCCCCCGCCGACTCCCCGCTGGCCCTGCTCCCCGTCGTCGCGCACGCCGAGCGCTATCGCGTACGGGCCGCCGCGGGCCTTGCGCCGCCCGACCCCGCGGACTGTGGACACTGGTCCACCCGGCACGCCCGGCAGGTCCTGCAGGCCGCCTTCGACTGGTGGCTGGAGTGGGAGGGCGAGGACCATCCGCGCGGCAAGATCGATCTCAACTTCCTCGCCCACGCCACGTTCCACGAGGGGAGGATGGCCGAGGCCGCCGCCCTCTTCCAGCGGATCGGCCCGCACCGTACGCCCGCGCCCTGGTCGTACGCGGGCCGCGACGCCGAAGGCGCGTTCCGGGCCGCGCGCGAGACCGCACTCCGCCGGGCCTGCGCCCACGGCGACCGCTGACGCCGTCTGTCCTGCTCTTCTGCGTCCCTCGGCGGTTTCTTGGCGCCGGTGATGACGAAAGTCTGACGCCGTGGCCCGGACGCTGGCCCCCGCGCCCATGGGGTGCTCGAATCGAAGGGTGACCAAAGACGCGAATCCGGCCCGCGCCGCGGACGGCGGCGGCGAGGACGGGCGGGGTACCCCCATCGGCCGCCGTGTGGTGCTCGGCATGCTCGCGGGCGGCGCCGCCGGTGTCGCCGCGGCCCCCTTCCTGCAGCGCGCCTACGACAACACCCTCGGAGCCGCCGCACAGAAGGACCCCACCGGGCTGTCCGGTCTGCTCCCGGCCGGCGGCGGTTTCCGCTACTACTCGGTGACCGGCTCCGTACCGCACAAGGACGAGCGCAGCTACCGCCTCACCGTCGACGGCCTGGTGCGCCACCGCGCCAGCTACCGCCTGGCGGATCTGCGCGCACTGCCGCAGACCCGGCTCGTCCGCGACGTCCAGTGCGTCACCGGATGGCGGGTGCCCAAAACCCCCTTCCAGGGCGTACGCCTCTCGGCCCTGCTCGATGCCGCGGGTGTCCGCCCGCAGGCCAAGGCCGTCCGCTTCACCTGTTTCGACGGCGCCTACAGCGAGTCCCTGACCCTCGAACAGGCCCGGCGCGACGACGTCCTGGTGGCGCTGCGGATGCAGGACAAGCCGCTCGGCCATGACCACGGCGGGCCGGTGCGCCTCTATGTGGCGCCCATGTACTTCTACAAGTCGGCGAAGTGGCTCTCCAAGATCACTGTCACCGACCATGTCGAGCCCGGATACTGGGAGCAGTTGGGATATGACGTCGATGCCTGGGTCGGACGGTCGAACGGACGCGACGATGTCCCGACCACCTGAGCGCGCCACGGCCCGCCCCCGGGTGCCGCGCTTCACCCGCGCCGAACACTGGGTGCACCGCGCCACCGCCACCTTGATGGCCGTCTGTGTGCTCACCGCGGGCTGCCTCTACCTCCCCTTCCTCGCCGAACTCGTCGGCCGCCGCGCCCTGATGGTCACCGTCCACGAGTGGTCCGGCATCCTGCTGCCGGTCCCGCTGCTGCTCGGCCTGGGCTCCCGCGCCCTGCGCGCCGACCTCACCCGCCTCAACCGCTTCGGCCGGCACGACCGCCAGTGGCTGCGCGCCGCACTGCGCCGTCGAGGGGGGCGTCCCGCCGGAAAGTTCAACGCCGGCCAGAAGCTGTACGCCGCCTGGATCGCCGGCGCGGTCCTCGTGATGATGGGCACCGGCCTGCTGATGTGGTTCACCCATCTCGCGCCCCTGGTGTGGCGCACCGGCGCCACCTTCGTCCACGACTGGCTCGCGCTCACCGTGATCGTCGTCATCGCCGGTCATGTGTGGATGGCGTACCGCGATCCCGAGTCCCGCCGCGGGCTGCGCACCGGGTCGGTGGATGCGCACTGGGCCAGGCATGAGCATCCGTTGTGGAAGCAGGAGGAGGACCCAACTCGGTAGGCGCGCCCTCAAGTTGCAGAGAATTCTCTGCAGAGACCTCTATGCAGAGGAGCCTCTGCAACTCTATGCTGAGGACCATGACCGACGACGCCTCCGCGCATCAGCCGCCCCGGCCGGCCTCGCCCGCCGCACCGCCCACCCGCACGATGGACGCCCGTAGCCTGCGCGGTCTGGCCCACCCGCTGCGGATGCGCATCCTGGAACTGCTGACCCTCGACGGCCCGGACACCGCCACCGGACTCGGCCGCCGCCTCGGTGAGAACACCGGCACGGTCAGCTGGCATCTGCGCCACCTCGCCGACCACGGCTTCATCGAGGAGGAGACGGGCCGCGGCACCAAGCGTGAGCGCTGGTGGAAGGCCGTCCGCGTCTCCCATCACCTCAACACCACCGAATTCCGCGACGATCCGGAGACCCGGGGCGCCCTGTCGGTCTATCTGGACGAGATCGTCCGGCGGGGCTTCCATCAGGTCGCCACCTATCTCGCCGAGGACTGGGACCCGGTCTGGCGGGACGCCGGCACGCTCTCCCGCTGGTCCGATCTGCGGCTGACCCCGGGTCAACTGGAGTCGCTGAACGCCGAGTTGATGAGCGTCATCGACCGGCACCGGGCGGCGACCGGGGGCGGGGATGCGGCGGACGGCGAGGACGCGCTGCCCGTCATGGTCCAACTGCAGTCCTTCCCGCGCAAGGAACGGGACGCGCGATGAGCGGACTGCTGCGCAGACACCGCGACTTCAGGCTGTTGTGGTGCGGCGAGACGGCGGGCAGGTTCGGCGCGGCGGTCACCAACGTGACCATGCCGCTGGTGGCGGTGTCGACACTGCACGCCTCCACCTTCGCGGTCGGACTGCTCAGCGCGTGCAGCTGGCTGCCCTGGCTGCTCATCGGCCTCCCGGTCGGCGTATGGGTGGACCGGTTGCGCCGCCGCCCCCTGATGCTGGCCGCCGCCGCGGTGTCACTGGTGCTGTTCGCCGCCGTACCCGTCCTGGCCCGGTCCGGCGGGCTCAGTCTCGGGCTGCTGATCGCCGTGGCTCTGCTGACCGGCGCGGCGGCGGTGCTCTTCCAGACCGCCTACAGCGCCTACCTCCCCACCCTGCTCGCGCCGGACGACCAGTCCGAGGGCAACGCCAAGCTGCACGGCAGCGCCTCCGCGGCGCAGATCGCCGGGCAGGGCGCCGGCGGCCTCATCGCCCAACTGGCGGGCGCGGTAAACGGGTTGTTCGCCAACGCCGCCACCTTCCTGGTCTCGCTGTGCTGCCTGCTGGGCATCCGGTACCGCGAACCGCGCCCCGAGGCCGGGGACCGCGCGCCGCGGTCGCTGGCCAAGGAGGTCGCCGAGGGGCTGCGACTGGTCGCCGGCGACAGATGGTTCCGTACGCTGACGGTCTTCGGCGCGACCTCCAACCTCGCCCTCATGGGCTACCAGTCCCTCCTGACGGTCTTCCTGGTCCGCGAGGTCGGCCTGTCGCCCGGCGCGGTCGGCGGGCTGCTGGCGCTGGCCAGCACGGGCGGTATCGCGGGCGCCTTCGTGGTACGCCGGACCGCCGACCGGATCGGCACCGCCCGCGCCATCCTGCTGTTCGAACTGGGTCTGTCCAGCACGGCGTTGCTGATCCCGCTCACCGTCCCGGGCGCCGGGACACTGCTCTACGTCGTGGGCAGCTTCGGGGTCTCCGCGGGCGTGGTGGCCGGCAATATCCTCAAGGTGAGCTTCCAGCAGGGCTACTGCCCGCCGCCGCTGCTCGGCCGGCTGGTCGCCAGCAGCGCGTTCCTCAATTACGGCACCCTGCCGCTGGGGGCGCTGCTCGGCGGCGCGCTCGGCTCCGCCCTGGGCGTCCGCACGGCAATGTGGATCATGACTGCCGGTGTGCCGCTGGCCGCCCTGGTCCTGGTCTTCTCGCCGATACGGACCGTCCGCGACCTGCCCGCCCGCCGTACGGACACGACCCCGGAACCGGCAGCTCAGCCCGCCGGCGGCTCCTCATGAGGCGCCGGCCGCGGCTCCTTGGGTGCTTCCGCCGACGGCAGCGCCACCTCGAAGCGGCAGCCGGCGCCGGTGTTCCGTACCGTCGCCCGGCCCTCGTGGGCCTCCACGATGCCGCGGACGATCGCCAGCCCGAGCCCCGCACCGCCCTGGCCGTCCGCGCGCGGGGTGCGCGCCGCACCCCCGCGCCAGCCGGTGTCGAAGACCCGCGCCAGATCCTCCGGCGGGATACCGCCGCAGCCGTCCTCGACCGCGAGGACCACCCGGCCCTCCTCGTGCCGTGCGCTGACCGCGACGGTGCCGTCGGCCGGTGTCGCACGGATCGCGTTGACCAGCAGATTGCCGAGGACGCGGGTGATCTGCTGGGCGTCCACCCGTACCGGCAGCGGCGCCACCCCGCCGTCGACCAGCCGCACCCCGCTCGCCCGCGCCAGCGGCCCGGCCCCCGCCAGCGCCTCGTCCACGAGGTCGTACACCGACACCCGCGAGAGGGTCAGCGCCAGCGCCCCGGCCTGGATACGGGACAGTTCGAAGAGGTCGTCGACCATCGCGGCCAGCCGGTCCACCTCGATCCGCATCCGGGAGTGATAGCGCGCGGTGTCCTCGGCCACGCCGTCCTCCAGCGCCTCGGCCATCGCCCGCAGCCCGGCGAGCGGCGTGCGCAGATCGTGCGAGATCCCGGCGATCAGCTCGCGCCGTGAGGCATCCAGCGCCCGCTCGCGCTCCCGTGCCTCGGCGAGCCGTCCGCTGGTCTCCTCCAACGCCCTTGACAGCGCGGCCAGTTCCGCCGTCGGCGGCTCGGCGGGCGCCACGAATCCGCCCTCGCTGCCGACCGTACGGGCCGACCGCGCCAGCTCCCGGCTGCCCGCCGCGATCCGCCGGCCGAAGAGCAGCGCGGCCGCCAGCGACACCACCCCGGAGACCGCGACCACGGCCATCACCACGCCCAGGTCGTGCCCGGAAAGGAACATCGCCTGGGCGACCGCCACCGTCCCCGCCGCCATCGCGGCCACCGCCAGCGCCGCCACCGCGAACAGCGACAGCGCGACCGAGCGCCGCCGCAGCGCCCGTACCGCGGGCGCGGCGAGCAGCCCCGCCAGCGCCGCGCCGAGCGCCGCCAGCGCCACGATGACCAGGAAGTCCGTCATGACCGAGGCTCGCCTCCCACGGGATCGAAGCGGTAGCCGGCGCCCCAGACCGTCGTCACCAGCCGCGGCGCGGCCGGATCCTCCTCGATCTTCTCGCGCAGCCGCCGTACATGCACGGTCACCGTCGACAGATCGCCGAACTCCCACCCCCAGACCCGGTGCAGCAACTCCTCCCGAGAGAAGACCCGGCCCGGGTGCCGCATCAGGAAGACCAGCAGATCGAACTCGCGGGCGGTGAGGGAGAGTTCACGTCCGGCGCGGTCGGCCCGCCGGCCGCCGGGATCGGCGCTGAGATCCCCGGCCCGCAGTACGGGAGCGGGCGCCGCGGCCGGCGGCGCGGACTCCGCACGGCGCAGCACCGAGCCGATCCGCAGCACCAGCTCCCGCGGACTGAACGGCTTGGTCACATAGTCGTCCGCGCCCAGCTCCAGCCCGAGAATGCGGTCCGCCTCCTCGCCGCGCGCCGTCAGCATCACCACCGGGACCGCGGGGCCCTCGTCGGCGCGGCGCAGCCGACGGCACACCTCCAGGCCGTCGATGCCCGGCAGCATCAGATCGAGGACGACGAGATGCGGGCGGAAGTCCGCGGCCCGTTCGAGGGCGGCGAAACCGTCGGCGGCGTGCTCGGTGGTGTAGCCGGCGCGGGAGAGATAGCCGGTGACGACCTCGGCGACGGTCGGATCGTCCTCGACGACCAGGACACGGCGCGGCGGCCCGTGCGACGGTGCGGGCTGGGGTGCGGAGGGCGGCGTTGCGCGGTGCACGGGGTCAGTGGGCCCTTCCCGGGAGGTACGTCATGCTTCCAGCCAACACCAGGGGGCGCGGTGACGGGCGGCCGGGCCCGCCGTCGTAAGACTCCGGTAACCGGTGACCGTCGGTGTCCCGCGCCGCCGCGGGTGGGGACCTGCCGGGCCGGGGCCCGGTGGCTCAGCCCTCCAGCCCCTCCCGTACCCGCCGAGACACCGTGATCGCGTACAGATCGAGCACACCCGGCGGCTCCGCGATGCCCGGCCCGCCGGCGCGTATCCAGGCGGCGATGTCGTCCAGCGCATCGTCGTCGTTGACCAGCCCCAGCCACACCGGGCGCCCGCCCGCGGCCCGGCCCGCCGCCGACGGCTGGACCACGACCACATTCGCCTGGTCGCACACGTCCAGGCACTCCGAGGCCCGCACCGGCGCCGCGCCGTCGAGCGCCGCGCGCAGGCGCGGGATCTGCCCGGCGTGGTCGACGCCCGGGATCTTGGCCCCGTCGCCACAGCAGCAGCCGCGGCAGACGGTGACCCGGCACGGGGCCGCGGAGGCGGTGGCCGCCCGGTCGGCACGCTTGTTGATCATCCGGTGCATGCTACGTGGGCGGTGCGGGGCACGACGCCGGGAGGGGGCGGGATAGAAATCCGCGCATCCGGGATAGAAATCCGAGCATGCCCGTCACCGAGTCCCACCCCCAGCCCGGTCCCGCACCGGACACCGCGATACCCGGCCCGGCCGGCCTCCCCGTTCTCGGCTCGATGCTCGACCTCCGGCGCGACTCCCTCAGTACGTTCCTGACGGCCCAGCGCGAGTACGGCGATGTGGTCCGCCTGGAGGCCGGCCCGCCCGGTCTGCGCAGTGTCTTCCACGCGGTCTTCGCGCCCGAGGGTGTCCAGCAGATCCTGGCCTCCCAGGCCGCCAACTTCCGTAAGGACCACCCGCTCTACGAGGAGGTCCGGCAGGCCTTCGGCAACGGCCTGCTCACCAGCCAGGACGCCGACTACCTCAGGCAGCGGCGGCTGGTGCAGCCGCTGTTCACCAAGCGCCGGGTGGACAGCTACGCCTCGGCCGTGACGGCCGAGGCCGACACCCTCGTCGACCGCTGGCGGACCACCGACGGCGGCACCGTCGACCTGGTCACCGAGATGAACCGGCTCGCGCTGCGCACCGTCACCCGGATCCTCTTCGGCCTGGACGCCGAGCAGGCCGTGGACGCCATCCACCGCTGCGCCCCGGTCATCAACGCCTATGTCGTACGGCGTGCCTACGTCCCCGTGAAGGTCCCGCGCGAGTGGCCCACGCCCGGGAATCTGCGGGCCCGGGCCGCCACCGACGAGCTGAACGCGCTCTGCGACCGCATCATCGCGGACCGGCGGGCGGCGGCCGGAACGACGGGGGACGACGAGGCCGGCGAGGGCGACGATCTGCTCTCCCTCCTTGCCGCGGCCGGCAACGAGCAGGACGGCTCGCTCGACGCCACCGAGGTCCGCGAACAGGTCCTGATCTTCCTGCTGGCCGGGCACGAGACCACCGCGACGTCCCTGGCCTTCACGCTCCACCTCCTGGCCCGCCACCCCGAGGAACAGGCCCGGGTCCGCGAGGAGATCGACCGTGTCCTGGCGGACCGCACCCCCACGGCCGCCGACCTGGACCGGCTGCCGTATCTGACCCAGGCGCTCAAGGAGTCCATGCGGCTGTATCCGGCGGCGCCGGTCGTCAGCCGCCGGGCCGTCGAGGCCACCGAGATCGGCGGATTCCGCATCCCGGCCGGTGCCGATGTGGTCGTCGCGCCCTGGGTCACCCACCGGAACCCCCACCTGTGGGAGGACCCGGAACGCTTCGATCCGCGGCGCTTCGCACCCGAGCGGGAGGCGGAGCGGCACCGCTACGCCTGGTTCCCGTTCGGCGGCGGCCCGCGCGCCTGTATCGGGCAGCACTTCTCGATGCTGGAGTCGGTGCTGGCGCTGGCGATGCTGCTGCGCTCGTACGAACTTCAGGCCGTGGACGAGGAGGTGCCGGTCGCCGCCGGCATCACCCTTCAGGCGACCGGCCCGGCCCGGGTGCGTCTGCGCCGGCGCGAGCGCGTGGGGGAGTAGCCCCTGGGGGCGCCGCCCCGCCGGCACATAAACGCAACGAAAATAGCGTTTGCGTTTTGGCGGCGCCCCCCGTACCGTCTTCCTCGGCCCCATTGCCGTCGATTGGAGAAGGCCGTTGCTCGTCTGAGGTCTTGAGACACCGCGCCCGCGCCGGAAGGTGCAGCCCTCTGTGGAGCTGTACGCACCCGCCGCGCGGCCCCGCGTGCGACCTCGGCGTCCAACCGCCCACGCTGCCGTCCGGGCCCTTCCCGCGGTGTCTCCCTGCGCTGTCCACCACCTTTCACGCGCATCCAGGAGACCTGTATGTCCACCTCCGCCACACCCACCTCCATCGTCTGCACCGGCCTCGGCTTCACCTGGCCCGACGGCAGCCCCGTCCTGGAGGACTTCCAGCTCGCCGTCGGCCCCGGCCGTACCGGCCTCATCGGCGTCAACGGATCAGGAAAATCAACCCTGTTGAAGCTGATCGCGGGCGAACTGACCCCGACCGCGGGCAGCGTCAAGGTCGCAGGCGAGGTCGGCTACCTCCCGCAGCACGCCCCGCTCGACACCGGTCTGCGGGTCGACCAGGCGCTCGGTATCGCCGCGGCACGCGCCGCCCTGCACGCCATCGAGAGCGGCGACGCCCACGAGGAGCACTTCACCGCCATCGGCGACGACTGGGACGTCGAGGAGCGCGCCCGCGCCACCCTCGACCAGCTCGGGCTGCACGGCATCGACCTGGACCGCACCATCGGCGAGATCTCCGGCGGCGAGTCCGTCCTGCTGCGGCTGGCCGCCCTGCTGCTGCGCCGCCCGGACGTGCTGCTGCTCGACGAGCCCACCAACAACCTCGACCGGGCGGCCCGGCAACGGCTGTACGCCGCGGTCGCCGGCTGGTCCGGGGTGCTCGTCGTGGTCAGCCACGACCGCGAACTCCTCGAACTCGTCGACCGGATCGCCGACCTCCGTGGCGGCGAGATCCACTGGTACGGCGGCAACTTCAGCGCATACGAACAGGCGCTGGCCGTCGAACAGGAGGCGGCCGAGCGGATGGTGCGGGTCGCCGAGGCCGACGTACACCGCCAGAAGCGCGAACTGGCCGACGCCCACGTCAAGTTGGCCCGACGGGTCCGCTACGGCAACAAGATGACCGCCAACAAACGCGAGCCGAAGATCATCATGAACGAGCGCAAGAGGGAGGCCCAGGTATCCGCGGGCAAACACCGCATCATGCACACCGAACGCCTCAAGGAGGCCAGGGAACGCCTCGACGAGGCCGCCGAAGCGGTCCGGGACGACGACGAGATCCGTATCGACCTGCCGCACACC
The DNA here is from genome assembly GCF_003389455.1 of Streptomyces inhibens. Lineage (GTDB taxonomy): Bacteria > Actinomycetota > Actinomycetes > Streptomycetales > Streptomycetaceae > Streptomyces > Streptomyces inhibens. The sequence continues at coordinate 33,107 of NZ_QUAC01000079.1, forward strand.
GCCGTGCCGCCGGGCCGGACCGTACTCACCCTGCGCGCCCTGCAGGCCCGTTACGGCGCCCGCGCCGACCTGGAGGTGCGCGGCCCCGAACGGATCGCGCTGACCGGCCGCAACGGCTCCGGCAAGACCACCCTGCTGCGGACCGTCGCCGGCGAGCTGCCGCCGGAGGCCGGCACGGCAGGGACCCATGTCCCGTACCGCTTCCTCCCGCAGCGTCTGGAGGTCCTCGACGATGCGCTGACCGTCGTCGAGAACGTCGCGCGCTTCGCCCCGGACGCCACCAACAACCGCATCCGGGCCCGGCTCGCCCGCTTCCTGTTCAAGGGCGCCCGCGCCGACCAGCAGGCCGGCACCCTCTCCGGGGGCGAACGCTTCCGCGCCTCGCTCGCCGCGCTGATGCTGGCCGAGCCGGCCCCGCAGCTGCTGATGCTCGACGAGCCGACCAACAACCTCGACATGGCGTCGGTGCGCCGGCTCGTCACGGCGCTGGAGTCCTACGAGGGCGCGCTCATGGTCGTCAGTCACGATCTGACGTTCCTGCGGGAACTCGGCATCACACGCTGGCTCGCGCTGGAGGACGGTGAACTGACCGACATCGAACCGCTGTAGACGCGGGCAGGGGGCGGACGGTGCGAGGAGCGCCGTCCGCCCCTCCCGGAAATCCGGTTGCCGATCCCCTTCCCGTGGGTCATGATCCTTCGCATGACCTACAGGAAGGGCGGCCACCGCCCCACCCGATGACCGCGCGGACCCCGGGCCAGGACCCGGCCTCCGCCCCGTCAGCCGTCGACCGCGACCGCCTCGCCGAAGTGACCGCAGCGGTCGTCGACGGATCCGTACGCACCCCGGGCACCCCGGCCAGAACCACCGTCTTCGACGCGGTACAAGCCGACCAGGACGGCCCGGTCACCCAAGCGCTGATCAGCCTCACCGACAAACACTGCCCCGTCGTACGCCGCACCGCGCTCACCCTGCTCGGTGAGCTGGCCTTCGGCCGCCGCACACCATGGCAGGGCCCGATCGACGCGGCGGCGGCCCGGCTCCACGACCCGGATCCGGACGCCCGCCGGGCCGCCGCCCAGCTCCTCGTGCGCGCCGGCGGCGCGGAGCGGGCCCGTACGGCACTCGATGAACTCACCGACCCGGTAACCCGTATCGCCCTCGCGAACGCCCTGCTCCACACGCCCGACACCCACTGCCCGCCCGGACCGCTGCGCGCCGACCCGCTGCCCGAAATCCGCCTGCTCGCCTGCATCGAGGAGCTGGCGACGGCGCCGCGGGAGCGATGGCCCGCACTCGATGCCCAGGCGGAGGCGGAGGTCGCCGCGCTGACCGCCGCCGACACCGACCGCATCCGGCCGACCGGCCTCCGCTGGGGCAGTGCCCTGTTCCGGCGGGACCGCGAGCGGCACTGCTACGCCCTCGCCACCCGGCTGCTGGCCGGCACCGCGGGCCCGTATGGACAGCGGGTCGGCGTGGACCTGGCGCGGCGGGCCTTCCAGGGATGGCGGGCCGCGCCCGGCACCCTGACGCCGCATCTGGTCCGCCTGCTCCCCACCGCACCGCCCGATCTGCGCGACCGTGTCGTGGACACCCTCTGCGCCTCCCGCACCGCCACCCGTCTGGCCGCCGACGATCTGACCGCGCTGCTGCCGGCCGGGGACACCGCCGCCGACACGGAGTGGAAGATCGCCTGCGCCCTCGCCGTGATCGACGACCCGCGGGCCGCCCCCTACGTCCATGCCCGGATGGCCTCGGGCGGCCCGCCTGCCGGCGCGGTCGCCGCGGTACGCGGTCTGCTGCGCTCCGGCACCGCCGATCCCGGTCAACTGGTGCCTCGGCTACGGGAGTTGCTCCGTTCCGACGACAGTGGTGTGGTGTACGCGGCCGCCTCGATCACCGGCGACCTCGGCCCGGCGACCTCGGCCCGGCGGCCGCCGCCTGCGTCCCCGAGCTCATCGAGGCGCTCCGCGCCGAGTGCGCCGCACGTGACGCACTCGGCGCCGAGTGGGCCACCTGGCGGGAGCTCTGCCTGGTCACCTCCCTCGGCCGGATCGGGCCCCCCGCCGCGGCCGCGTTGCCGCTGCTCGAAGGGCTCACCCGGGATTCCCGGCGACATGCGGGCCACCGGGCGCTCGCCCTCTCCCGGATCACCGGCGACCGCCGGCACATCGAGTCCTACCTGCGCTCCCGCCCCCCAAAGCGTCGCTACGTACCTGACCACTCCGCCCTCTTCCGATGGCTGCTCGACCACGGCGGCCTCGATCCGGACCAGTCCCGCAAGCTGCGGAGTTACGTCCTGGAACGGGCCGGCGCCACACAGGTGTACGGCGCGCTCGCCCTGTGGCGCCACGAGGGCCCGCCGGCCGCCGGCGAACTCCTCGCCCTGCTGTCGCAGTACCTCGACGACGACCTCTTCGGCCCCGTCGCGATGGACACCCTCGCCGCCATGGGGGAGCACGCACGCCCGGCGCTGCCCCGCCTGCGTGAGCTGATCGACCGGACCACCCGCATCCCGCTCTGCAACGGATCCGAGGACGCCGAGATGGACGGCGACGAGCGGCTGCTCGAAGCGGCGTCCCGCACCGTCGCCGCCATCACGGCACCCGCCGCCCCGTAGGCAGCCACCGCCCGCTTCGCCCCACCCGCCTGCGGCGGGCCCGAACACGAGGCCTCACCATGACCACGCACAGCCACCGCCCCTCCACCGACACCCACACCGACCACCACACCCATCACAACACCCCCATGGACACCGACCCCGGCATCGCCCGGCTCCTCCGCCTGGCCGCGTCCGGCGACGCCCGCGGCACCCTGCGCGCGCTCCGCGGCGCCGACGATCTGCCGCTCCCCGACGTGGCCCGGATCGTCGGCCGCCTCGCCCACGCACGGGACTTCGGCAACCTTGCCGAGGCCGCCGACGCGCTCGTCTCCGACGCCCAGGACCCCCGGCTTCTCCACGACTTCGGCCATGCCTGCCTCGACCGGGGCGCCGCCTTCCTCGCCCTCCGCCCGCTGCGCGAGGCCCTGCGCCACGCCCCCGACTCAAGCGCCGTACGCACCGAGTTGGTGGCCGCCCTTGAGGACGAACACCGGCACGCGGAGGCGGTCGAGCTGCTCGAAGCGCGGGAGGCGACGCTACGGCCCTGGCCCGACCGCTATCTGCTGGCCTACAACGCCCTGATGGCCGGCGACCCGGACCGCGCGGGCAGCCACTTCGCCCGGCTGCCCGTCCCCGACGAGCCCTGGCGGCCCGCCCACCACCGGCTGCGCGCCATGCTCCGCCGCACCCTGGCCCTGCGCGCGGCCGCCACCCCGCACCCCCTGGAGCCCGGCCCCGCCCCCGAGGTCCCGGCCCCGCTCGCCGCCACCGACCTGCGCGGCTGGCACTTCGCACTGACCGGCGGCATCCTCACCACCCTCTCGCCCTACGGCTACGCGGTCGGGATGAACGGACGCTACGGCCTCCTCCAGGAGGACCCCGGGCGGGTGCTGCACGGCCTGCACCGGCTGCGCCTCGTCCTGGCCCGGTCCAGGGTCCGCCCCCGTACCGTCTCGCTGCTCCCCGACCGCTCCAGCCGCATCCTCGGGCTTGCCGCGGCCGGTCTGCTCGATCTGCCCGCCGAGCCGTTCGACGCCGCCCGGACCGACACCGTCGTCATCGCCCACCGCCTCAACGGCCTCGACCGGGACGTCCTTGCGCGGCTGCGCCGACGCACCCCGGGGCAGGTCCTCTTCGAGCACGCCACCTGCTGGACCCGGCCCCCGGCCGTCAGCGCCGACATCAGCACCCTGCTGGGGCAACTCGTCATCGCCCCCTGGGACGCACAGCTCCACGCCACCGCGGACGGCAGCACCAACAGCCGCCCCGACGACCGCCCCGAACAGGCCGTCGCCGACGACCTGCTGCGCGCCGACCCCACCCCCGACCCCGGCGACGGCGACACGCCACCCGACCCCGACACCGAGCTGGCCCGCTTCGTCACCGTCGCCCGCGACGCATGGCTCACCGGCCCTCGCGACCACGTCCCCTCACCCGGCCCGGTCGGCGGCTCCCGCTTCGGTTAGCCGAGCGCGCCGCCGGGCGGGATCAGGCTCCTACCCGGCGGCGCGCCACAGCGCCAGAGTCTCGCCGCACTGCGAATGCAGCGGCGCCGGCAGCGCGTCCGGCGCGCACCACATCAGCGCGTCGAACTTGTGCGGCTCGCAGATCCTCACCTCGTCCGGCTCCACCCGTACGGCGAAGACCACCGCGACCCAGTGCGAATCGACCGGATCGCCGCGCAGCACATTGCGCACCCCGATCTGCTCGACGCCGAGCGGCCGCACGCCGTACTCCTCGTGCACCTCCCGCGCCACGGCCGTCTCGAAGGTCTCACCGAACTCCAGCGCCCCGGCACCGCAGTCCCAGGTCCCCGGCTCGTCCCTGGCTCCGGCGCTCCGTCGTGCCAGGAGTATCCGCCCGGCGCCGTCATGGCACACGAAGACACAGGACACCGACACCCGGGGCCGCCCCACACCTGCCATCTCCCGCACTCCCTCTCCCGCTCAGAAGTGGCGCAGCAGCTCGCCGAACGCCGACAGCCTCAGCACCTTGTCGTCGCCGGGGTCGAGCTCGTCGTGCTCCAGTACCCAGGTGTGGTCGTTCGGGATGAACACCGCGTTGAGACCGGCCGAACGGGCCGGCAGAATGTCCGACTTGGGGGAGTTCCCGATCATCCATGCGGAGGCCGGCACCAGATCGTAGGCGCGCGTCAGCTCCTCGTACGTCGCCACGTTCTTCTCCGCCACGATGTGTACGCCCCGGAAGTGCCGGGTCAGCCCGGACGCCGCCACCTTCCGCTCCTGCTCCTCGGTGTCGCCCTTGGTCAGCAGCAGCAGTTCATGCCGCCGGGCCAACTCGGCCAGGGTCTCGGCCACTTGGGGAATCAGCTCCACCCGGCCCCCGTCGAAGGCCGCCGCCCATCCGGAGATCCGCGCCGACTCCTCCGCCGTCGCGGCCCGCCCCCGCAGCCGTTCGACGCACTCCCCGAGGCTGTGCAGGAACACCTTGCTGCCGTACCCGAGGGTCACGGCGTTCGCCGCCTCGATCCCGTCGAGCACGGCCCGTACCCCGTCCCGGTCGAGTTCGGGGTGGACCATCCAGTCCAGGAACTCGTCGATGACCCGCTCGAAGATCACGTTGTTCTCCCACAACGTGTCATCCGCATCAAAGATCAGCATCCGCCTGCCAGCCCTTCTCGCACTCCACCGACCTGCGCACCCTACGCAGGCCCGGTGCCCGCCCGCATCGCAAATTCCGCCGGGGAGCGGGACTTGGCCGACCGGCCTGCCCTCTCACCACCACCGCAGGTACGACAGCAGCCGCAGGATCTCCAAGTAGAGCCAGACCAGCGTCATCGCCAGGCCGAAGGCCACGTACCAGGCCCACCGGTGCGAGGCGCCGGACCGCAGAAAGCGGTTGGCGGCCTCGAACTCCACCAGGAAGAAGAAGGACGCGGCGGCGATCGCCGCCACGCTGACGACGATCGCCAGGATGCCGCCGCCCCGCAGACCCAGATCCGCACCAAACACCCACGAGGCCACCAGGTTCGCCAGGAGCAGCACCAGCAGCCCCAGCGCCGTACCGACCGCCCAGCGCGTCACCTTGGCGCTCACCCGGACCACACGGGTGCCGTACGCCGCGAGCGTGCCGGCGAAGATGCAGCCGGTGCCGACGACGGCCTGGGTGCCGATGCCCGGGTGCAGTCCGTCGAAGAACCGGGTCGCCTCCCCGAGCACGACCCCCTGCGCCACCGCGAAGGCCAGGGCGAGCGCCGCGCTCGGCCGCGGCCGGACGGCCAGGAAGATCCCGATGCCCGGCCCGATCACCAGCGCCGGCAGGGCGAGGAACTGCAGTTCCCAGAAGGCGGTGAGGAACGCGCTCGCCGTCAGGACCCCGAAGACGGTCAGGGTTTTGACGGCGATGTCGTCGAGGGTGATCGGACGGTCCCTGCCGGCGGCCGGCGACGCGCCGCCGGAGGGGCCCGCACCGGCCGGCGAGACCGCACCGTCCAGCGTCAGCAGGTTACGAATCGCGGGGTTGCTGGTGGCGGCCATCGGCCCTCCTGGAGGGATCTGATGTCACAGCGGATGACGATCACAGCGGATGACGGGGTGTGCGGCCGGCCGGGCCGGCCCGGGTGACTTGCGTCCTCAACTGCTCGTCGTACGAGCATAGTTGGGGAGCGGCTCATTCCACCTCCACCACCCGGCGGGAACCCGGAACGCTGTCCCGCAGTGCCCGCACCACCTCGTCCACCTCGGGAAACACGGTGTCACCGGCCGGCGGCGACGCATACGGCAGCGCCGTCCCCAGATGATCACGCCAGGGCGCGGGCACGGCCACCGGCTGGCGGATGCCCGTCAGCACCACACACTGGACGGCCTCCGTGCTGTAGCGGTGCAGCGCCGACCGCAACCGGCCCGGCAGGCCCAGCCGTTGCGGTACCGCGGTGTTGAGCAGCCGCTCGCCCAGGCTCTCGCCTTGCGCGCAGAGATCGCTTCCGCGCAGCTGGCGGACGGTGTCGCGGATGGCGGGATACTGGCCCGGCAGCACCCCACGGCAGCGCAGTACGCGCAGTGGGTGCGACTGCCCCTCCACCTCGCACTCGATGTCGAACGACATCCGCCGCTTCAGGAATCCGTAGCGGACCTCGTTGATCACCCGGAGATTCTCCTCGGGCTTGGGCCTGCCCGTCTCCGGCGGCGGCTGGCTGTGCAGCCCCTTGAGCTGTTCGCCGATCGTCACCGAGCCGGTGAACAGCCGCCGCATGCCCACGGCCACCGCATGGTGCTCATACAGTTCCAGCCATGCCGGCAGCCGGCTCACGCTGGTCAGGTCCGGCGCCAGCCGCGCGGCCTCCTCGGCGTGTTCCAGCGCGTCGCCGCGCAGCCGCTCGCTGAGCAGACCGATCCGCCGGCGCAGCTCGATCAGCGCCAGCGCGTCGAACTGCGCGGCCCGGTCGGCGTCCGGCCGCCCGCCGACGCCTTCCAGTACGCCCGCGAGGATCTGGGTGGGGCCGGCGTCGGCGGACCACCCGCGCCGCCGGGCCAGCTCGGTGAGCCGGTCCAGCGCGTACGGGGTCAGCCAGCCCCGGCCCTCGACGAAACCGCCCCAGTCGCGGGACTCCAGGCCGTGCCGGGCGGCGAGCCGGGGCAGCCGGGCCAGCAGCGCCAGCAGCAGCAACTCGGCGTCGTCGATGCCGTCCTGACGGTGCCCCGTCTCGCGCAGCGCCTGGGCGAGCTGATGTGAGTCGAAGAGCGTCGCGAACACCTCGGGTTCCGGGCTCCGGAGGATCTCCGCGAGCAGCGGCTGGACGGTCGGGCCGACCAGCAGATGCAGATGCCGCCCGGTGAACACGGCCGGCAGCTCGGGCGGGGTGAACGCGGCGCGGATCCGGGCGGCCAGCTCCGCCAGCCGGCTCTCGGCCTCGCTGAACCGGCCGATCCGGTGCAGCAGATCCTGCGCGGCGAAGTTGCCGAGCGCCTCCTCGACGGCGGCCATGGCGCGCTCCGAGGTCCGCACCATCCACACGACATAGAGCTCGTTGTCCATGGCTCACCTCCCTGCCACTCGGCCGTAGCGCGGCGGCTCCTGGCCGGACAGGACCTCGAAGAGCTCCTCGGCCTCCCCGCGCGACCCCCCGACGTACGGACCCACCAGAATCTCCTCCAGCGCCCGGCCCAGTTTGGCCAGCGCCGCGTCGACGGCTTCCTGATGCTCGGCGAGCTCCTCACCGGCCTCGTCCAGCTGCCGGGCCAGCCGGGCGTTCTCCACCGCGCGCCGGAAGAGCCACACCGCGTACTCCCGCTCCGCGCTCACCTTGTTCAGCGGATCCCCCTTGCAGCTCGCCCGGGCCCGCGGCAGGCCCTGGAACAGCCGCCGGATGCCCTTGTCCAGACCGGCCTCCGGCAGCGTCTCCAGCCAGGCCCGGGTGAACTCCTCGTCGGCGCTGCCCGCTTCGTCCAGGGCCCGCAGCGCCACATCGGGCAGACCGGGCATCTGGTGGCCGAGCAGCCCGGGGATCTCACGGGACTCCAGCCGGGCGGCCCGGCACTCCACGACCGCCCGCAGCAGCCAGGCTCGCGCCAGCCATGGGGGCTCGGCCTGGAGGTCGTCCAGACACTCCCCGGCGGTGAGGAACGCCTCGTTGCGCATCGCCATCAGCGCCCGGTCCATCCCCTCGCCGACGGACGTATGACGCTCCGCGGTCCGCAGCGCCGTCTCGATGGCGTCCGCCTCGGCGGCGGTGGGCTCGGACGGCTGCAGCGCCTCGATCATCCGGCGGGCGATGCCGGACGGCTGGGTGCGCAGCGCTTCGAGGAAGCTCCGGCCGAACTCCTCCTCGGCATCCGGCTTTTCGGCCAGCCGGGCCAGACCGTCCCAGAGCGTCTGCGCGGTGGGCCCGGTGGCGCCGGACGGAGCGGGCTCGGCGTGGTCGGTGGCGTCGCGCACCACCAGCACGGCCCGCTCGGCGTCGGCGAGCACCGCGGAGCGGGCGGTGTCCACCAGCGTGTACGGGTGGATGAAGAGCACCGCCGCGTCCTCCGCGGTCGGCGGCAGATAGCGGCTGATCAGCACCGTGTGCGGGGTGAACACATCCGCCGCGGCGATCCGGTGCCGGCGCAGCGCGCACCGCCACTCGAACCACAGCATCGGCGCGACCTCCTTGCGCCAGGCCTGGAAGGCCCGTTCGGTGGCGGGGCTCTCGTCGGGCGCCACGTCCCGCAGTGCGGCATCGATGAACCGCCCGGCGGCGACCTGGCGCGCCGGGGCGTGCGGCCGGTGCACCGCCGTCTCCAGCTGCTCCACCAGCTCGCCCATCCGCCGGGCCCACTTCTCCCGCATCGAGATCAGCTGCGGCACATTGGCCTCGTAGTACTGCTCGGTCTCCCGCTCCTCGGGTTCGGTGAGCCGGATCGTCCGGCCGGTCGGCTCGTCGAACCGTTCGACCAGCAGCACCGTCGGCGGCCACAGCGCCCGCCGCTCCGCCACACTCGCCCGGGTGAACGCCTCCAGATCGGCCGTCAGCTGCTTGATCTCGGCCTCCAGCTGGTCCCGGCGCAGCCGCGCGTCCATCGTCAGACGCTGCGAGAGCACGCGCTGATGGGCCTGCTCGATGCTCAGATAGGTGTCCGTGGTGAACAGGTCCGGGCTGAACTCCAGCCCCACGGTCGCCCCGTGCCCTTTGGCCGTGCGCAGATACGGCTGAAGGGACACCAGCCCGACCGCCTCCGGGCCGTCCATGTCGCGCGGCGGGCGCAACAACGCCCGGTCCGGCTCGCCCGCCGCCCGCTCCGCGAGCGCCCGCAGCCCCTGGGCGTACGCCACCAGGTCCGGGTACGCGACATCCGTGACCTCCACCAGGCTGGTCTCGTGTGCCAGCGACCGCAGCAGGCCCACGAAGTCGCGCAGCGCGCCACGGGCCGTCGAGGACGCGCCGTCCGCCACCGTCACCGACCGCGCCCGGAACACCGACGGAATGTCGAGCGAGGGCTGTGTGCCGAAGAGCCCGGCCGTCACCCGGATCAGCCCGACGCCGATATGGTCCCCGACGAAATCGCCGCTCTCCGGGTCGCTCAGTCCATTGACCCGCAGACAGGTGGTCAGCGCCGCCTGCACCACCTGCTGCCGGATCTCCGCGATGCCCTCGCCGACCACCAGCACTTCGACGGGGCCCTGTTCGTCCCCCGCCACCCATGCCCGCAGCAGCGAGGAGGGCAGCGCCGCGCGCACCTGCGGCGCGAGCGCGGCCTTCGGCCCCCAGGTGAGCGGCGCGGGGAACAGCGGCCCGCACTCCGCCGAATCCCGGGCCCGCCGGGCGCACCGTGCGACCGGGCTGTCATCGGCTCCGAAGTCGCCGCCGGGAACCTGGAGCCCCAGCGCCCGTGCGTGCAGCACCAGCGCGAGATCGTCCTCGGTATCGCCGAACAGCGGCTCGTCCGGGCACTGTTGCAGCCAGTACTGCCACAACGTGCTCACCAGGCGCTTCGGTACGGCCGGCCGGCTGTCCCGGAACCGCTGCCGGACCTGTTCGGCCTCGCCCGCTGTCCAGGTGTGCGGCAACCGCTTCAGTACCTCGTCGACGGCGTCCCCCCGCATGGATCTCCTCTCGTCGTCACACGTCGCCGGCGCACCGGAATCCGACGTTTGCGCGGCACTCGGCCGGTGACCGTGGCGACAGATGCTCCCGCAGGCGCGCCGCGGGAGTGTCGTGGGCGCCGCCGCGCAATACCGGCGCACCCGTGTCGTCCACGCAGATGTCCCAGACGTTACCGAGCAGGTCGCCGATGTTGTACGGGTTCGGGGGGAATTCCCCGACGGGCGCCGGCTCGCCAAGACTGCCAAGGAAGTTGATCCGCCCGGCCTCGATGTCCTCGCGCCACCACTCGCCGCTCCGGCCGGCCGCCGCCGCCAGCTCCCACTCCGCCGCGGTCGGCAGCCGCAGCGGCATCCCGAGCCACCGTCCCGCCCAGCCCGCATAGGCGCCGGCGGCATACGCACTCACCGCGACCACCGGGTGGTCACCGAGCCCCGCCGGGAATTCCGGGCCGCGCCAGCCCGCCAGGTAGTTGTCGTCCACGTACGTCCCCGCCGCCCGCGCCTCGGCCGGACGCCAGCGCGCATTCTCCGGGTCGCACAGAAAGGCACGGAATTGCGCATGGGTCACCGGGTAGCGCCCCAGCCGCACCGTCAGCGACTCCGTAAGAGCCACTCGTACCAGCTCCGGCCAGGACGGCTCCCGCTCCACGGCCGGCGACCTCTCCGGCGTCTGCGAGCGGCCGGCCTCCGCACGGCGAAGCGGAGGCCGGGCCGTCTCCGCCACCGGCACCCGCGGCCCCGCCCTGCCGCCGGCCCGCGGCCCGTCCGCACCCGGCCCGGCCTCCGCCTCCGTCTCCGTCTCCGCGCGATTACGGAACAGACAGATCCGCCCGGCGGAGTTGCGGGTGCTCTGCTGGGGCTGCGGACGGGACTTCGCGGTGAGCGCCCCCGCCAGCTCCTCGAACAGCGCCGACATGCTCAGCAACGCGGGCCGGCCCGGCACCCCGGCATCGACGAGCCGGATCAGCTCACCGGTGAACGCCGTGTACGTCTCACCCGGCGGCGCCAGCGCCTGACGTGTCGCTGCCGTGGCGGTCAGCACAAAGGCGCCCTCGACGGCGACCCCGGGCACGATGTCCCGGCCGTGCATCAGACCGCCCAGCGCCAGCCCGCTCCAGCAGCAGTCCAGAATGACCACTTTGCGCCGGGCCGAGGGGCGTCCGCCGCCCGGCGAGAGCAGGATCGACCGCAGCTCCTCGTAGCGCAGCGCGGTGTACGGCCGGTCCGGGTGCGACCCGGGCAGCGCGAGATGCAGCTCCCCCGACTGCGGATGGACCAGCCCATGGCCGGCGTAGTACAGCACCACCGTGTCGGTGGCCTCGGCGGCGGCCTCGTAGACCGTGTCCAGGATGGTGTGTCTGGACGGCTGCCGCAGCACGCTGCACCGCCCCTCCGTCAGCCCCCACACCGCGGGATCACACAGCAAAGCGGCCAGCCGGTCGACGTTGTTCGCCACCGCCGGGATGTCGTCCAGCTCCGTATACGTATGCGTACCGATCAGGACGGCGCGCGAACGGGACGGGTCGGACAGCTGCGCCACCGGCACGCTAATCCCGCTGCTGGGGCCGGTCCGCCGGCGCCCCGGGCCCCTCGCCGCTCCCGGCGGCCGGGGCGGCACCCTCGCCGAGCGCCCGCAGCACCCGCGCGACGGCCTCCGGATCCGCACCGTCCACATCCACCCTGATGCCCGCACGCTCGATGCGTACGCGCTCGGCGCGCGGCCGGGTGCTGCGCCAACTGGCCACCGCCACCACCAGCGAGGCCAGCTGCACCCCGCTGTCGAACACCGCCTCGACGGCCTCCAGAACCGGCCCCATACGGCCGGGCGCCTCATCGCGCCGCACCGGCGAAAGACCGGCCCCGGCCGACACCTCCGGATCGGCGCTCAGCCAGGTGTACAGCGACCGTGCCGCGTCCCCGGCCCCGTCGTCCCGGTCAGCCTCGATCTCGATCCGTACCCGCACCGCCGCCCCCGCCGCCGTCCCCGAGCCCCGCCTGAGCGGTCAGCATAGGTCTCGCGCGTCCCCCAGGTCTCACGATCAGGCCATCGAGCAGGCATCCCACGCCGCCAGCCGCAGCCCGCTCTCGAACCGCCGCTCGCACCCCGCCACCGGATCGGTGAACTCCAGTACCTTCGCGAGCAGTTGAAGCGGTGCGGAGAAGTCGTCCGGGTCCGGGTCGCCGACGACCGGATAGATCGGATCGTTGAGGATCGGCAGCCCGAGACCGTTCATATGGACCCGCAGCTGATGGGTACGGCCGGTCGTCGGCAGCAGCCGGTAGCGCCCGAGCCCGCCCCGCCGCTCGACCAGCTCGATCCGGCTCTCCGCGTTGGCCGCCCCGGCCTCCTCGCGGGCGGCCAGCACCCCGCGCTCCTTCACGATCCGGCTGCGCACGGTCACCGGCAGCGCCACCTTCTCGTCGTACGGCGCCACCGCCTCGTACTCCTTGCGCACCCGTCGCCCGCTGAAGAGGTTCTGGTACGCGCCCCGGTCCTCGGGCCGTACGACGAACAGCGCCAGCCCCGCCGTCAGCCGGTCGAGCCGGTGCGCCGGCTGCAGCGCCGGCAGCCCGAGATCGCGCCGCAGCCGGGCCAGCGCGGTCTCGGTGATGTGCCGTCCGCGCGGCGTCGTGGCGAGAAAGTGCGGCTTGTCGATGATCACGATCCGCTCGTCCCGGTGGACGATCCCCACCTCGAACGGCACGGGCACCTCCGGCGCGAAGTCCCGGTGGAACCACACATACCGCCCGGCCAGATACGGCTCGCCCCCACTCAGCACGCCGTCCACCCCCACGAACCGCCCGGTCCGCAGCATGTCATCGACCCGCCCGGCCCCGATCGCCCCCTGGAACCGCTCGACGAGATGGTCGCGGACCGTGCCCCACGTCCCACCGGGATCGGCGGGCAGCCGCACCCGCACGGGGTCGATACCGTCGCGCTGGGGGAGCGGTGCGGGCGGAAGCGGGGATCTGCGTCTCACAGAGGCAAGAGAACACCGGTCCGGCCGGGGTTCTCAAGTCGCACCCGGGCGGAGAACGACCGGGCGGAAACGACCAACGCCCGCCTGGCTGAGCGCCAGAGCGGGCGTTGATGACCGAAAGTGTCCGAGGGGGGACTTGAACCCCCACGCCCGATAAAGGGCACTAGCACCTCAAGCTAGCGCGTCTGCCATTCCGCCACCCGGACAAGGTGTCTGTCGGTGCGGCCTGGGCCGTTCCGACGTGGAAAACAATAGCAAACCTTCGAGGGTGGTCNCTGTCGGTGCGGCCTGGGCCGTTCCGACGTGGAAAACAATAGCAAACCTTCGAGGGTGGTCGATCACCCGCACATTTGGCCGGGCGCGGGGCTGTGACCAGGGCATGTCGGGAGTATTGCGGCCTTGGGCGCAGCCCGCGTCGGGTGGAGGATGGCGGTGGACCCCGCCGCGGGCCGCGCTCCTCGGGGCGCGTGACGCGGCCGTGAACCAGGAGGAGGAAGCGTGAGCGAGCTCCGCGAGCGAACTATGGGAAGGTGCGCGCCCCGCGAATGCGGGGCCGAGCGAAGCGAGGTTCCGGCATGAGCGAGTCGCAGCCGGCCCGTACGGTCACCGGTGAGGACGAGGTGGTCGACCTGTGCCGGGATCTGATCAGGATCGACACCAGTAACTACGGCGACCACTCGGGCCCGGGTGAGCGTGCCGCCGCCGAGTACGTCGCGGAGAAGCTCGCCGAGGTCGGCCTGGAGCCGCAGATCTTCGAGTCCCACAAGGGCCGTGCCTCGACCGTCGCCCGGATCGAGGGTGAGGACCGCTCGCGGCCCGCGCTGCTCATCCACGGGCACACCGACGTCGTGCCGGCCAACGCCGACGACTGGACCCACCACCCGTTCTCCGGCGAGATCGCCGACGGGTGCGTCTGGGGCCGCGGCGCGGTCGACATGAAGGACATGGACGCGATGACGCTGGCCGTCGTCCGTGACCGGCTGCGCACCGGGCGTAAGCCGCCGCGCGACATCGTGCTGGCGTTCCTCGCGGACGAGGAGGCGGGCGGCACCTACGGCGCGCGCTACCTCGTCGACAACCACCCGCACCTCTTCGAGGGCGTCACGGAGGCGATCAGCGAGGTCGGCGGCTTCTCCTTCACCGTCAACGAGCAGCTGCGGCTGTATCTCATCGAGACGGCCCAGAAGGGCATGCACTGGATGAAGCTGACCGTGGACGGCAACGCCGGGCACGGTTCGATGATCCACAAGGACAACGCCATCACCGAACTGTCCGAGGCGGTCGGGCGGTTGGGCCGCTACGAGTTCCCGGTACGGGTGACCAAGACGCTGCGGGCCTTCCTGGACGAGCTCGGGGACGCGCTGGGCACCGAGCTCGACCCGGAGAACATGGACGGCACGCTGGCCAAGCTCGGCGGTATCGCCAAGCTGATCGGCGCCTCGCTCAGGAACACCGCCAACCCGACGCAGCTGGGCGCCGGCTACAAGGTCAATGTCATCCCGGGGCAGGCCACCGCACATGTCGACGGCCGCTTCCTGCCGGGCTACGAGGAGGAGTTCCTGGCCGACCTGGACCGGATCCTGGGCCCGCGCGTCAAGCGCGAGGACGTGCACGCGGACAAGGCCCTGGAGACCACCTTCGACGGCGCGCTGGTCGAAGCCATGCAGTCGGCGCTGCAGGCCGAGGACCCGATCGCACGCGCCGTGCCGTACATGCTCTCCGCCGGTACGGACGCCAAGTCCTTCGACGATCTCGGGATCCGCGGATTCGGCTTCGCCCCGCTGAAGTTGCCGCCGGAGCTGGACTTCGCGGGAATGTTCCACGGCGTGGACGAGCGGGTTCCGGTGGACGGACTGAAGTTCGGGGTGCGGGTGCTCGACCGGTTCATCGAACAGAGCTGACATCACCGGGGACCTGGTCTGAAGCTGAAATCGGCGTGGATTTCCTGTCGTTCGCGCCGACTTCGCTGAAACGAGTGAATGTACTGATGTGTTCGTAGCTTCAACGGTCTTTTTCTCGTTGCAGTGTGTGCGGTCCGCGGCTGGGACCGCATTGCCTACAAGGAGGAATAATGATCAAGAAGATCGTCGCTGCTGCGGCGGCCACCGGTGGCCTTGTGCTCGCCGGTGCGGGCCTGGCCGTTGCCGACTCGGGTGCCCAGGGCGCTGCCGTGAACTCCCCTGGCATTGTTTCCGGTAACACCGTCCAGGTCCCGGTCCATGTTCCGGTGAGCGCATGTGGCAACACGATCTCCGTGGTCGGGCTGTTGAACCCCACGTTCGGCAGCTACTGCGTCAACAAGTGACTTTCTGACGCTCTTTGACGTTGTACTTGCACCCGTAAGGGTCTGATCCAGTTCGGCTCCGGAATGTAGGCCATGCATTTCGGAGCCGGTGGGTATTCGCTGGGCGGGTGGATCTCTCCATGGGATCGCTACTCGCACGATTCCTGTAAGGCACTAGGCAGGGGAACAACCTATGAGACAGGTCGCGAAAAAGGGCCTGATCACCATGGCGGCCGCCGGTGGCGTGCTCGCCGCGGCCGCCGGCTACGCATATGCGGATGCGGGCGCCGCCGGAGGCGCCGCGCACTCGCCCGGCGTGGGATCCGGCAACAATGTCCAAGTACCGGTCCATGTACCGGTGAACGCCTGCGGCAACACCGTCAATGTTGTCGGACTGCTCAACCCCGCGTTCGGGAACCACTGTGTCAACGGGGGTGGCAAGCACCACGGCAGTGGCCAGCACCACCCGGGCGGGCACAGCGGCTCGGGCGCCGCCGGCGGGGCATCGCATTCGCCCGGTGTCGGTTCGGGGAACAGCGTCCAGGCGCCGGTCGACGTACCGGTGAATGCCTGCGGCAACAATGTCTCGGGGGGCGGGCTGCTCAATCCGGCCTTCGGCAACGACTGCGCCAATGAGTCGCCGACGAGCCCGGGCTATCCGCACCACCCGGGCAAGCCCCATGAGCCGGGCAAGCCCCACCACCCGGGGAAGCCTCATCACCCCGGTAAGCCGCACCACCCCGGCAAGCCTCATCAGCCGGGCAAGCCCCACCACCCGGGGACGTCGCACCACCCGGACACCCCGCAGCAGGGCACCCCGACCTCTCCGGGGCTGCACCCGCAGACCGAGCCGCACAGCCAGATCGTGACGACTCCCAAGCCCGCCGGTCACCTCGCGCAGACCGGTTCCGGGACGATCGGCTACGCGGTACCGGCCAGCGCCGGGCTGCTGATCGGCGGTGCCGTGCTCTACCGCAGGGCGCGCGCCGCTCGCCGGTGATCATCCGCGGTTAGCGCACACCGCAGCACGGAGCGGGCCCCGCCGATACGGGGCCCGCTCTGCTGTGTCCGCACGCCGGTGGTGATCACCACGTGGCGCGGAGCTGGCGAATGATCCGGCGGCGCAGCCGCACCTTGCGGCTCCCGTCGGGGTTCAGACGCAGTCGGTCCAACTCCCAGTGTCCGTACTCGGCATGGTCGGTCAGCAGGCGTGTGGTGGCCTTCCGAGAGACTCCCCGAGGCACATACACATCGCAGAATTCGTATTCCGGCATCGCATCTATTGTGCGGGACCGGCCCCGGTACGGATAGCGTCTGCACTATGTCTGATGCTGCGCAGCCTTCCGCTGCCGAGGTACGTGCCGCCGCCGAGGCGGTCAAAGCCGCGCTGGACCGTCACCTCGACGCGGTCGAACGCCGCTCGGGGCAGGACGATCCGGCTGTCTACGCCGCGTTCGACGAGCTCGCCGCGGCGGCTGAGGTCTATGACGAGCTGCTCTACGACACCTACGACGAGGTCACCCCCTTCGAGATCCCGGGGAACGATGCGCTGCCCGCCTATGCGGGCCCGGAGGAACCGAGTGCGTTGAGCGTGCTGATCCGGCGCGACTACACCGTCGCCGAACCGCAGCGGCTGCTGCACCAGGCACAGCGCATCGCCGATCTCGATCCGGACGCCGCCGATGAGGCGGCGGGCAACGGCGTCGATGCCGCCGCGGTCGTCGGCAGCAGTGTGCATGCGGCGCTCGGCGTGCTGTTCGGGGAGTTCGAACCGGACGAGATCGCCTCCCGGCACAAGGAGTTCGGCCTGGAGGAGGGCGACTCCACGCTGTGGGTGGCGGCCGCCGACGACCCGTCCGAGCCGGGGGAGTGGCTGCCCGCGCCGTTCGACCAGGCAGATCCGCAACGGGTGGTGTGCCGCTTCGACGTCAGCGCGGTCTTCGACGAGGAACTGGGCGACGACGACCTGCTGGAGCCGCTCGACCACGAACGGTGAGCGCGGCCCGGGGTGCCCGCCGCACCGATGCCGCACGCTGATCCGTATATGCCGCTGCCCCGGCCCGTCGACGGAACTCGACGACGGACCGGGGCAGCGCTGTGCGGTGGTGCGGACGGGAGCGGGCCTACGAGGCTCAGCCGGCCGCCGGTGCGTCCTGCGCGGTCTGCACGCTCTGCAGCTGGAGCAGGGTGCGCAGACGGGTGGTGCGCTCCTTGACGGGCACCTCGGCGACCGCGCGCGGCAGCGCCTGGTCGACGCCCTGGACGACCGACAGATGCCGCTCGCCGCGGCTGAAGGCGGTATAGACCCAGGCCCGGGTCAGACCGCCGGCCGCGTCACCGGGGACCACGACCACCGCGGCGGGCCAGCGCGTCCCGGCCGCCTGATGGGCGGTGAGCGCCCAGCCGTGCCGAACGGCTCCCGCACCGACCTGCTCGCGCGGTACGACGACGGCGGAGCCGTCGCAGTCGAGCCGCAGCCCCGCGGCGTCCGCGCCGGTGACCGTGCCCGGCACCGTACGGCCGGGTGCCGGGGCGTAGGCCACGCGGTCGCCGGGGTCGAATCCGCCGAACCGGCCGGGACCGGGGTTGAGCCGCTCCTTGAGAGCGGCGTTCAGCGCGCGGGTGCCGGCCGCGCCGCCATGGCCGACCGTGATGACCTGCGTCCGGTCCGCGGGGACACCGAGCGCCCGGGGCACGGAGTCGGCGACCAGCTGGACGGTGCGGTGCACCGCCTCCCGGGCGTCCCGCACCGGAACGATCACGACCTCCTTGCCGGGCGCCTCGACCTGGCTCAGCTCGCCGATGCCGATGCCCGACACCAGCTCGCCGATCGGGCCGAAGTCCGGGGTACGTGAGGCGACCTGGGGGCAGAAGCGGGCCGCGAGGAGATCGGCGAAGAGCCGGCCGGGACCGGCGGACCACAGAACGCCCGGGTCGCCGCTGAGCACCAGCCGGGTCCCGTCGGTCAGCGACTCCACGAGCAGCGCGGCGGTCTCCAGATCCAGCTGCGGCGCGTCCAGCACGACCAGCAGATCGAGCGCGAGGGCACCCTCCGTGTCCCGGCCCGGGCCCTCCTGCCCGGACAGCAGACCGGATACGGTCACCGCCGCCGCGGCCGGATCCGCGGAGCCGGCGGCCGGGGCGGCGGGCGCGATCTCGGTGAGGTGGGCGGCCAGCCGCCGGCGGCCGTTCTCGGTGTGGGTGGCGCCGAAGGCCCGCAGCCCCAGCGAGCGGGCCGCGGCGATCAGCGCGGCGGGCTCGGCGCGGGCCGCCTCCGCGCCGGTGTGCGC